>CAYFVQ010000127.1:0-4603 GCA_964346585.1 uncultured Eubacteriales bacterium
ATAAAAATGCATAGTGTTTTGACAAGAAAGAAGCCGCGCATCCTCATTCGATTTTCTCCTTAAAATAAATTCGTCAACCCGTTTCTCCATTAACTTATTAAACCAGACGTCTTCATAAATCAAGCTCTAAACATCCATAAAGAACTTGAACCTAGCTACTTCAAGCCCATCTAATTCATATCCTGTTGAATCTCTCTCTCTCAATGCTTGACAACACACAAAACGGGGAGTCCTATTTGATATAAGAGTCTGGTTAACACTAACGATTGGCCTATAAGGAACAAACGATTAGGAAAAGGTTCTGGGAAATTTTCAGATTAGACTATTCGCGCTTCAAGCCGAACACTCTGACTGGATCAGGATGAAAATATCCTTTTCCGTCCCACCAGCCCTGGACATAAGGGGGTGCTGGAGCAATGGCTTCAGGCATGGAATGAGATTTTCCTGTCGCTAACTCCAACCAGCCCCGATCGGTCTCTAATCTAATCTCCGGCTCTTCCTCTTGTCCCTGAATATCGGACAGAGCCACAAAATGGGTCCATTCTCCGTCTTTGCCGATTATCTTCCCCTCTACATAATATCCCGCAGGCTTCCTGTAATCATCCCGCGCCAGGAAAGTGTAATCCTTCAAGACCAGGTAACCAGGAATCTCGTCTGGAGGGGACGGCAGGTCAAAGATCTTCGCCTTCTCTTCGCTGCCCCATGTCTTCCGATGCTCCCAACCCGTCTCCAATACAGTGTCATCATCCTTGGCCACGATGAATTTGATAAATCCGCTTTTACTCAAAAAACTCGGCAGTTGGCCGGGCGCATACAGAAAAAAATAAAACCAGAGATGATTTCTCCCTTCAAGTTGAGGATCATGCGTATACCCACTCACCTTCAGCATAGGAGACCCGGCTTCATCCAAGACTAAGGCGTATATTTTATGATCAGGGGGTAGAATCTGAGTCAGGTCAATTTTGGCGGTTAAAAAATTTGTGCCTTCGCCAATAATCTCCCATTTTTCTAAAGACCCAGCCAGCTGTTTCAGATCAGCCGGACTGAGTTTCTCCTTTTCTTTTGTTTTCGAGCTGCATCCAAAACAGGCTAAAAAAACAAAAAGTATGAACAGTCCCAGAAAGTATCTGGATGTCTTCCTCATCTAAAGTTCTCCTTCTTTCTACATATAGGAATGTATGGAATGTTGGCTTTATATCAAAACGCTTGACGAATTTTCCTCTCTTTGCTTGAGAGTTTGACTATTTTTTGATCTGATCCCAATTTCTGATCTTGTATCTCTCGATTTCATAATACCCAGTATCCGGATCGCTTCCAAAAGTGTATATACAGCCTTTCTTGATCACCCGCGGTCTGATATCAGATATTTTGATTTTGTAGAAGTAATATCCCTGCTTATTGAAAAAGTCATAAGAAGTATAATCTTCCGGGTGCATAACCGACTTTGGCTTGGGCAGAAAGAGGTTGCCTTCATCATCCATGATGATATTCGTGAAATAGGGTTTGTATTCCGCGAATGTGCTTAATTTTCGTATATCTCCTTCGGATAACGCTCCTCTTCTTTCTTTCTGTCTTTCCCAGCGTTCCTTGATGTATTCACTTTCTTCATCCTTTGATGTTGGTTGACGCTTCTCCTCCTTTTCAATCCTGCGGATAATCTCTCCTGACGCATCGGTCATGAACAGCTTGTAATCTGCCGAAAATCCGTATATTCCTGAATTTTCATCCACTGGGCAGAAAAACAAGCCCGGGCTGTAGGGAGGATTTCCGCCGACCATGAGGTTTCCTTTCTGAATCCTGACGCTCTGGTCTGGATAGCTGGCTATTGTTTTGGCTCTCTTTCCTTCCGGGTCAATCAGGGCAATATCAATGGTCATTTCTTCTTCAGAGCGAGTATATGTGTATCCCATAAGGTTGCCTTCTTTGGTCACTCCAAAACTGGTGAGAAGAGATTTTAGAATGATGCTTCTTTCATACTCCTGGTCCTCATCAAATACATGAAGTTTCCTCAATTCATTGACGTAAAGCTTGCCGTCCGGAGCTAAATAGGTGCGAGATGGCCGTTGGAACTCACCCGGCCCCTCCCCTTTTCGTCCTATTGTCTGCAGATATTTTCCATCTTTGTCATATTTCTGAATTCTGCAATCCGAGTAATCTAAAACAAGAATGTTTCCTTCGTCGTCAACTTCCAAACTCGTGATTCGCCTAAAATTATAATTCTCATCGAATTCTTCTCCGCCTCCGATGACTAAATCCTCCTCCAATTCAAGGTTTATTTCCCCGTACAAGGGCTCTTCAGGATTATAAATGACTTCAATCCCACCCTCTTCCTCTATCTTGCCCGCCCATCCCTCTTTCTCTCTGACTGATGTGCACGCGGCGAGAAAAGCGAAAAGAACGAGAGTGATAAGAATGAATTTAATTTTAGATTTCATGCTACCCTCCTTTGCATGCTTCTAAAATTATAACACAGAAATAGAAAATTATTGAAAAATTAAACTATCAGTGAGGCTTTCATGAATTGAAGAAATGCTCGTTCACTTATTCTGTTGGTAGCCAACCGCGGTGTAAAAGATAGCCCGGTCGAAAAAAAGCATCACACGGTTGTTCAAATCCAGAGCCTGGTTTAAATCCAGCGCGGTATCCAGAAAACCCTCTGCCAGAACTTTCAGCCATAAATGCCGCCTTGTCATGATCAGCGCCTGGATGATTTCAGAGAGGGCAAATCCTTCTTTGCGGCGTTTTGCTCCGAGTGCTGTGTAATGCTTGGCGATTTCCTCTTTAGTCGTTTCCCGCGAGATCCACTTTCCCAGATGGCTGTAAACATTGAATGCTCGCTCATAGATTTCCTTCTCATCATGCGTGTGAAAGGTGGATGTGCTGTCGCGCTTCCGCAAGTCCTGGAGTAAATTTCTTGACAGTTCATCTGCATGGCTCTCGATTAGTTTCACCAGCCTCTGGTACGCAGGAATAAGGGATTTTGATTTGGTCGTGTTCATTTGCATTTCCCCTTACCTCCTGTATTCAGTTATAAATAAAGCCAGCAGATTATGATTGAGTGACTAAAATAAACAGCACATCATATGATTACGTAATCTAATTTTAAGCTTCTCAAACAAACCAGGAGTTTATCCCCAGGATCAATCGCGTCATCCCCAATATTGACACCCATGTGATTATCCTCTTTCTCTGTTTTATTCAAGAGCAATATTTGTGCCAATGCTGTTCGGCCTCAATTTTTAATGGCTTGAAAATATACTTTTCTCTGGATTGAGGATAATTTTCACTCCTATTAGAAAAGAGCAAATACAAAATAATTTAATTCATGTAAAGAAATTTAACGGTTGATTGAAGGAAGAAAGGATTTACGGATAATTCTGTTTGTACATCTTCTATTTAGATATCAATTTTTCTTTTTTCCTTTCCTCAAAAAGCACAAGATAAATTGAGTGCTGGAAAATGGCAACACGCAGATTTTAAAGAGTTTTATTTCTTGATTGGCTCCCAGTTTCTTATCTTGAACCGTTTGACTACCCTGAATCTCTCTTCAGTGGCTGCAATGCTGTAAATTTTTCCATTCTTAAAATGATAAATTCGATGAGGAAGGACAACCTGTCTGAGATAATCACCTTGAGGAGAAAAGACATCATAGGCGACAGGCTTAGGTTTTTCCTCTTCATCTTGGCTATCCTCATCTTCTTTCTCCTCCTCTTTCTCTGTATATATCTCAATCCAGAGATTCCCCTCTTCATCCAACAACCACCGAGGAACATACGCGGGCATGTATCTCTGTGCATCAGCTCTTCCCTTAGCCCGAGGATTCTTCACTAGCGTGTATTCCCGGCCAAAAGTCAAGACCTTCTTCCCGTCAGGATTGAAAACATGGATGGCATACTCATCATTAAATCCCTGATAAAGATACCCTTCCTTATCCACATCCCAGGTCACTTTATAGGAGGAGCCCAAGCTCATGCTCCCCCCCGATGCCATCTTCATCATCTTGTTCTTCTCGCCACTGAAAGGGCCAAAACTGAACAATTCCTCTCCGTTTTCTTCCGTGCGTTTGACTGTAGTACTGATTTCAAGTTCTTGCCAGGAATTGAGTACTTTCACCTCCTCTCCGCTCTTTTGTCTTTGAAAATAGAGGCGGTTCAACCTATCGGCTTTCATCTTCGAATGAAATCCCATCACCCGGAAGCCCCCCAAATAATTCCCATCTGTGTCAAAAACGACTACTCTTTGGTTGCGGCCATCCATCAGGAAAATCTTTCCATCAGCGGATATATCCATGTAGACGGGAGTGCTGAATTCACCGGGTCCGACTCCCTCACGACCTATAGTCCGGAGATATTGTCCTTCACTGTCATAGGCTTTTATACACTTGTCTCCCCAATCCATGATATAAATGGTCTCATCATCTGTCACTTTTACATCCTGAGGCTCGTTGAGCATGTACTTCTCATCTCCCTCTTCTAAACCTATTGAGAGGTCCTCTTCCAGGTCCAGCTGAAACACTCCGTCGCGCGGATAGTCCGGATTGGTTATCACCTTTACTCCCTCAATCATCTCGATCTGCTGCGGATACTCCGCCTCTTTCGAACAG
>CAYFVQ010000128.1:0-6091 GCA_964346585.1 uncultured Eubacteriales bacterium
ATCAATGTCTTTAAGATTTAATTTAAGCTTTTTTAATAAATTAGATGTTGCGGGGACAGGACCCAGGCCCATTTCTTTAGGATTCACTCCTGCAGAGGCAGCACCCAAAATTTGAGCCAGAGGAGTCAAGCTTAATTCCTTGGCATGGGCTTCGGTGGTTAGAACCAATGCTGCAGCTCCGTCTGTAATTCCGGAGGAATTCCCGGCTGTGACCGTCCCTTCTTTTTTAAACACCGGTTGAAGCCTTGACAATTTCTCTATGGTTGTTTCAGGGCGTGGATGTTCATCGGTTGTGACCAGTACTTCATTTCCCTTTCTATCCTTGATTTTGACCGGAATAATTTCATTCTCAAATTCCCCTTCATCTATCGCTCTTTTTGCCCTCATCTGGCTCTCAAGGGCATACTCATCCTGTTCTTGGCGAGAAATCTTGTATTTTTCTGCCAGAATCTCCGCTGTTGCTCCCATAACCATATCAGCCAGAGGACAGAATAATCCGTCTCTATACATTCCGTCGACAAGAACTCCGTCACCAAGTCTCATGCCCCATCTTGCACCATCAAGAAAATAAGGTATCTGCGACATGTTTTCTATTCCACCAACCAGGACGATCTTATTTTCTCCAAGAAGAAGCGATTGATATCCGAGGGTAATCGCTTTGATTCCTGAGGCACACGCTTTGTTCACTGTGAAGGCCACCTTCTCTTCAGGAATTCCTGTCCCATAGAGAATCTGGCGGGCCGGATTCGGTCTGTTGCCAGCCTGTCGAGCCTGGCCAATGATCACTTCATCAACCTGGGTTGGCAAGATACCTGCCCTTCTTATCGCTTCTTTCGAAGCCACTTCTCCAAGAGAAACAGCATTTGTATCTTTAAAACTGCCTCCAAATTTTCCTACCGGGGTCCTTACGGCACTTAAAATGACAACTTTTTCTTTCATAGAATTCACGATTCGTTCTCCTTTTCTCGAAAATGTCCTATTCCATTATTGTCTGGCTTTGCTCTCTCATGAACTGCTGGATATAGTAAGGTCCGCATCCTCCTTTTCCAGTTGATCCGGAGTTTTTCCAGCCACAAAATGGCTGAACTCCGGGCCAAGCACCAGTAGTAGCTCCGGATCGCCTGTTAGCATAGAGCACTCCTGACTCTATCTCGCTGAAGAAATAATCAATCTCATTCTTATCAGTGCTGAAAATTCCTGCAGTTAAGCCATAGTTTACTTTATTGCATTCTTCTACTGCCTCTTGGAGAGAATCGATTGGGGCTTCTACCAAAAAAGGAAGAAAAATCTCTTCATGAAATATCCTGTGATCCTTTGGCATTGATGTGACCAAGGTGGGCTCCACAAAAAAACCTTCAGAGAAACGACCTTCGGCAAGAACATGACCTCCTGCAAGTATCTTTCCTTCCTTCGTACAGATATCTGTCCATGTTTTAAATTTATCAAAAGCTCTCTGGTTGATTAAAGGCCCAAGATACACATCACGCTCAGTCGGGTCTCCAATCTTAATCTTGCCAATGTTACTCAAAAGTTTCTCGAGAAATTCTTCTTCAACCTTTCTATGGACATAAACTCTTGAGCAGGCACTGCATTTCTGTCCCCCCAAACCATATGCTGATTTCATCACCCCCTCTGCTGCTTGATCCAGATCAGCATTTTCCGTAACGATAGCAGGATTTTTTCCTCCCATCTCCAGGATGCAAGGACGAGGATAATCTCGACTAAGACCTCTAAAAAGCTTCATCCCTACCTCAGAAGAACCAGTAAAGACCAGTCCGGATATTTTTTTATTCTGGAATATAGCTTCTTCAAAATTTCCTCCTGGTCCTGTAATGAAATTAAAAACTCCATCCGGGATTCCCGCATCTTTATAACCCTGGTAAAGCTTAAGACCTATGAGAGGAGTGTCTGAAGAGGGTTTAAAAACAGCGCTATTTCCAGCAATCAAAACACCAGCGCTCATCCCTGCAGCCAGAGCCAAGGGGAAATTGAACGGAGAAATGACAATCCAAACACCATAAGATCTTAAACGGCTGGTGGCATTCTCGTTGGGGCTTAATCTTCCCATGGGGCGGACAAAACCTTCTGCTTCTTCCATCTGGGCACAGTAATAACGAATAAGGTCAGCGGATTCCTCAACATCCCCCATTGCTTCCAGTCGATTCTTCCCGGCCTCATAGCTCATGATAGCAGCTAATTCGTATTTTCGTTCGCTGATGAGCTCTGCAGCCTTTCTCATCCTTCGACAGCGTTCCTGGTAAGCCAGGTCCCGCCAGGACTTAAAAGCATTAAAAGCTGCATCCACGGCCGCATCAAGTTCGGCTGCGGTTCCCTTCTGAAAATTTCCAATCAACAATTCGCTTTTTATGGGGCTCGTGTCTGCAAATTCCTCGGCAGTGCTCACTTCCCTGTCTGAAATAAAGAGGGGATACGATTTGCCAAATTGGCCAGTCACATCTTTTACTGCTTGATCATAGGCTTGATGAAAGACTTCCATGCCCTCAGGATCCAAAGTCGAGTATGTTACTTTAAATCCTTTACTTTTTTCCATTCCTCCTCCTTTATTCAATGTTTTCTATTTCGAAAAGAATTTCTTTCAGCATACTAAAAATCTTTGAGATTTCTTTTTGGGTAATTATGAAAGGTGGAGCCAGCAGGATGAGGTCACCGTCGACTCCATCAGCGTGCCCTATACTAGGCCAAAGGATCAATCCTTTATCCACTGCTCTGGAGACGAAATTCTCCACATATTTCTTTTTCCTTGGGAATGGTTTTTGCCCTTTCTTTTTCTCGACAAACTCAACTCCTGCAAGCAAGCCTTTTCCCCTGATATCTCCAACATGAGGATGATCAAGAAGAGGAGCAAGGTTTTTCAGGAGCCTGCGTCCCATCTCAGAGCTTTTTTCGACAAGTTTGTTCTCTTCTATGTAGTTCAAAGTGGCTAAGCCAGCTGCACAACCGACAGGATGGTGAGCGTAAGTCTGAGCGTGGAGAAAACTCATGCCTTTTTTAGAAACCGTATCGACAATATTTTTCTTGACTGCTAAAGCACTTAAGGGAAAGTAGCCTCCGGTTAATCCTTTTCCTAGGATGACTATATCAGGAACCAAATCGAAATGAAGGCAAGCAAGCCATTTTCCAGTCCGGCCGATGCCTGTCATGACTTCATCCGCAACGAGGAGGACTTCATGTTCATCACAGATTTTTCGTATAATCTTAAAATATTCTATCGGGGGTTGGGCAGCACCCGTAGATGCTCCACCTATCACTTCTGTTAAGAAAGCCGAGACATTTTCTTTCCCTAATCTTAAAATTTCCTTTTCCAGTTCATAGGCACATTTCATTTGGCAGGATGGATACTTCTCGCTCCAAAAGCATCGATAACAGTAAGGAGCTGGAATCATGCTGACTTCTATTAACAGAGGTCTAAAGATCTTCTTGTAATGTTCCCTGGCCGAAAGTGAAAGAGCAGCAAGAGTATTTCCATGATAACTGGGATTCCTGGATATGACATGGGCTTTGGAATCCTGTCCCTTACCAACCCAATACTGTCGTACCAGCTTTATCGATGCTTCGATAGCTTCTGAACCGCTTGTTAGGAAATAAATTCTTCCCGAAGGAAAAGGAAGGAATCTAGAAATCTTCTCAGCCAATTCTTCAACTGGAAAATGGCTGAACTGCATTCCACTTAAATAACCAACTTTTTGAGCCTGGGAGGAAATCGCCTCAGCTATTTCCTTTACCCCATGGCCGATATTAGCGACAGCAGCTCCTCCGCTTGCATCGAGATATTTTTTGCCTTCCACATCATAAAGATACAGACCCCGGCCATAATTTACGAGTGGATAGGAATAATGGAGATTTCTATAGAAAACCTTCCCTTGAGGATAATGAGGCGTCATTTGATACCTTTCTTCGGTGATTCATAGCCAAGGGCTTCAGAAATAGCCTGGGTTGTTTTTCGAAGAGGAGAAATCAAGTCTTGCTTGAGTTTTGGTAATGAGTACAGGCTCGAACTTACTGCAATATTCACAGCTCCAACGATATGCCCTTCCCTATTTCTTACAGGAGCTGCGACTGACCTCAGACCTGGAGTGAGTTCTTCATTGTTAATGGCAAAGTCGTTTTTCTTTACTTCTTCCAAAATTTTAGATAATTTTTTTCCGTTATCTTTCCAGTATTCTTTGGCTTCAGGGAGTTGCTTAAGATAACGTAGATAACTAGATAGCCAATCTTTGCTTTGAAAAGCAGCTAGAACTCGTCCCATTGCTGTATTATAAAGCTCTAACCGTGAGCCAACATGAAGGTTGATATTCACTATCTGGTGGGTCTTCATCCGTTCTACGTAAATCAACCTCCATCCATCGAGCACAGCCAGATTCACAGTTTCCTTACGTTTGCGTGAAAGTTCCATAAGATAGGGCTGAGCCACCTCTCTTAATTCAAGACTCGATAGGACCGCAAATCCCAAAGTTAAAACTTTCGGTCCCAGAGTATATTTATTTTCTTCCCCAACAGGTATGATGTATCCCAAATTGCGAAGCGTATGAACAAGGCGGAAGACCGTGCTTTTGGAAAGGCCGGTCTTTCTGGAGAGGTCGCTTATTCCCATTCTTGGTTTAGCGAGGTCAAAGACTTCCAGGATAGACAACCCTCGGGCAAGCGAGTTAATAAAATTCTTTCCTTCGTTAGTCTGGCGTTTCAATCTAGCGTTCCGATAAGTAAAATTATATTCTGATAAGCGAAACAATATTAAAATTATTATTTTTCGTTGTCAAGCTTTTCTGAAGAGATCTGTTTCAGATAAGATAAATTTGTTTTGACTTTTTCATTCGATAAACTGATATTATTAGAAAAATAGAAAAGAAATAAAGGATGAAACATCTCTCAATCCTTCAAAAAAAAGCACTTCTTTTTCTGTTTTTGATTCTTATTAGCCAAGCTTCTTTATCATCACCTCAGGCTCTTTCCAACTCAGAAAAAGTAAGGTTCCTCAGCTATAAGAATTTTATCGGCAAAACCATTTCTCCAGAAAGAATAAATCGATTTCTGAAATATCTTACTGCAGAGCCTCATGTTGCTTCTTCTGCCCGAAATAATGAATTGGCAAATTTCATCCTAAATGAATGGAAAACCTATGGACTCGATGAAGTCCGATTAGCCCAATATAATGTCCTTCTGTCTTTTCCTAAAGAAATTATTGTTGAAATGCTATCTCCAAAGAAATATCAACTATCTCTGAAAGAGGCTGGCTATAAAGAAGACCCTGACACTTTAAGACCGGATGTTGGTATTCCTTATAATGCTTATTCATGTTCGGGCGACATCACAGCTTCCCTTGTTTATGCTAACAGCGGAAATCCTCAAGATTATGATTTGCTCGAAAAAAGCGGAATAAGCCCTAAAGGAAAGATTGCGTTGGTAAGGTATTCTTCTCCATACAGCTACCGGGGGTTCAAAGCCTATACCGCAGAAAAGAGAGGCTTGGCAGCTCTTCTGATTTACTCTGACCCAAAGGAAGATGGCTTTTCTCGCGGTCCTGTCTTTCCACACGGCCCTTGGGGTCCTCTCAGCCATATTCAAAGAGGAGGGATACCTTATGATTTTATATATCCAGGTGATCCTCTAACTCCGGGGTGGGCTTCAAAACCGGACTGCAAAAGAATTTCTCAAGAAGAGGCCCTCTCTCTTCCTAAAATCATCAGTGTTCCCATTTCAGCTCAAGATGCCCTTCCCCTTTTGGAAGCAATGGAAGGAGAGATAGCTCCTGATGATTGGAAAGGAGCTCTGCCAGTTACTTATCGGTTTGGAGGGACCAAACCACAAATTCATATAAAAATTGAAATGGAAAATCAGACCAAGAAAATAACCAATGTTATTGGTTGTCTCAGGGGATCTCGGAATCTTGAGGAATTTTTATTAATCGGGAATCACCGAGATGCCTGGGTATTTGGAGGACACGATCCCTCAAGCGGAACTGCTTGCTTGATGGAAGTCGTAAGAACCCTTGCTGAAGCAAGAAAAGCAGGATTTGAGCCAAAACGATCTGTATATTTTGCCAGTTGGGATGCAGAAGAATTCACTTTGACGG
>CAYFVQ010000129.1:0-3266 GCA_964346585.1 uncultured Eubacteriales bacterium
GCGGCCTATTTTGGAAGCTTTGGCTGGAGTGGTGGCGCGCGAAGAAACTTAGAAAAAATTATCGAGCCACTGAAGTGGGACCTTGTCGATGCTTTTGAGTTTAAAGGATACCCCAAAGAGGAAGAACTCAAGAAGGGAGAAGAATTTGGCCGGAAGTTTGCAGAGCTAATCAAAAAAGAAGGATAAATATTTTGGGATCAGATAAAGGGGATCGTGGTTTTATCCGGAAGAATAGACTTATGCTTGATTCCTGATTTAAAGGCTTTTCTGTAGGCAAAGCCTGGCCCCGATTTTGCATTTTTCATGCATTGACACAGATTATTCGACTTCTTTCACACTTAAGCCGAAATATGATATATTGATGGAGCTACGCTTGTTTGAGAGAAAAAATGGAAGAGAATGGCTGGAAAAAGAGCTTAAACAATTTTTTGGAAGACCTCAGAATCATCGAAGAATGCAAAGGTGAGACTCCAGAGAACTTCAATCAGTTTTGTGAGTTTATTGCCGAGCCATCCTTTGAGAGCCTATCGGAAGAGCTGAGAAAATACGGGATTAAATCAAAGTACCGGATTAAAAAGCGTAAATGGATTGCTTTTGAGGTGAAGTTCCCCAAATCAAGAATAGATAATTTTCATTACATCATCATCCTTCCCAAGAATTCTATCGAACTCAAGTTAAAACTGCGGACAAGGGGGAGGAGGACAAAAAAGAGCTTTGTCGAGGAAAAGGTGGAGCCCTTCATGAAGGATGTCCTCCCTTCGGAGATCCTGAAACTTCCCAAAGAAAGCTTGATCTTGGACGTGATCAAGCATTACAGAAATTTCAGCTATGAGATTCTCACCAAGACTGAATAATCAGCAATAGATTAGATTCCTTTCGAGCTCTCCCTTTTTTAAGCCCTCTGGTTTTGCTGACTGTTTCCGCCTTATTCAAATTCTCAAGAAATATATCTCGGCTTATTCGAGCCATACATTTTAATGCAGCAAAAGAATTGAAATCAGGGCATAGATTTGTTACCTTTCTTTTCTTTAAATGAGAAAGAAAAAATTAGCTCCAGGAATCCTGAAGATCCAACTCCTGATTCTAATATCCTATTCGTCTATTACTGTATTGACTCTCCTCTCCCTCTTTTTCGAGCACTTGGGAGGCAGCCCGCGGCAGATCGGTTTCTTGATGGGACTTTTCGCTTTTGCTGCATTCTTATCCCGTCCGTTTGCTGGCTGGCTCTTGAGCCGATTCAATCCAAGGGGAGTCATGATTGCTGGACTCACCCTCATGCTTGTGGTGACATCCCTTCACCCTTTTATCCAGGAATTGAACTGGTTCGTGGTCTTCGTCAGGATCTTTCATGGCCTTGGATTTTCCGTATTCGTCCTGGCGGCTTTGTTGATAACAATTAATTTAGTTCACGAAGAAGAAAGAGCCTATGCCATAGGCGTCGTGTCCACAGGCTTCATGATTCCTCTCTTGGTGTTTCCCTTTTTGGGAGAAGAATTAATTCGTAGATTCGGCTTTCTTGCCTTTTTCCTCAGCGCGATTTTTTTATCCGTCATTCCTTTTATCTATGCCTTTTTTATC
This sequence comes from uncultured Eubacteriales bacterium, assembly GCA_964346585.1. GTDB lineage: Bacteria > Acidobacteriota > Aminicenantia > Aminicenantales > Aminicenantaceae > SOIA01. Next base: position 1,579 of record CAYFVQ010000129.1, read on the forward strand.
AAGCTCAACATCCCCGGCTTTTCTGAGGACTCAGAAGCCAAGAGCGTGGGATTTCTTGCACTTCTGAAACAGAAAAAAATTAAATTGATATTGTTCTTGACGATTGTCTTCGAGATCGGCCTGAGCTCCTGCTTGGCTTTTGTCCCTCTTTTGGCCATCGGCGAATCTCCATTGCGCGCTGGGTACTATTACACTTTTCTCGCTTTGAGTGCTGTGTTCGTGCGGATTATCGGGGGGAGTCAACTCAGATTTTGGGGGAGCCCGAAGCTGCTTCTTCCGGCCTTCTGCTTGATTTCCGGAGGAGGGCTCTTGATCTCTCTCTCCTCCAGCAATGTAGTGCTTGGAATCTCTGGAGTGGTCTATGGAATAGGAATTGGGATTCTCTATCCCCATCTCTCGGCTTTGATAGTTAAGGGAATCACATCCAGGGAGAGGGGGAAAGTCTTGAGTCTATTTGCCTCTTCAGTTGATTTAGGCTTTGCTCTTGGCCCTCTTTTCTTTGGTTGGATTTACCAGTCAATCGGAATCCGGCCGTCTTTTGCTCTTATTTCCACATTCATTTTTCTCTCGTCCATTGGCTTTATTCTGTTGGGAAGATCCTTGTTGTTTTCAAAATAAATGGGGTCGCATAAATGGGGTCGCATCTCAACATTCGACATTTCTCAATAAATGATTTGTCGTTGGAATTGTGGCCAGCGGGATCAGGCCTTGTCAAATTTGATTCCAGTCGCTCTGGCTTGAGTCCTCTACTTGAAATCCTGATAAGGCCTGACCCCAAATTACAAATCCAAATTAATGAAATGTTGAGATGCAATCCCAATCAGACCAATCAGAGCCGCCAGATCAAACGAAATTTCACCCGCTTATCCAGGCGAGTGATCCCCTCTTTCTTCGCCGATTCCACGGCTTGATCATACTCTTCCTGGGTGATGCTGCGGTTGAGCGGAGAGTCAGGAGCTATTCTCCCACATGGACGATACTGGTCCATGATGTTCACATAGGTGTTTTTTGAGATCTCTTTTGCCAGAAAGCACATCACTTCTTTTGTTCCTGCCAGTCCCTGAGGAAGGACAAGATGCCTCACTAATAGACCTTTCAAGGCGATTCCTTTTTCATCCAAGAGAAGGTCGCCAACCTGACGATGCATTTCTTTTAGGGCGGTCTTAGCCACGGTGAAATAATCTGGGACCTGTGAGTATTCTTGAGCCGCATGGCTGTTTTTGTATTTAAAATCGGGCATGTAGATATCAAAGACTCCGTCCAGGAGTTTCAGCGCTTCGAGAGAATCATACCCTCCTGTGTTGTATACAAGGGGGACGGAAAGCCCTTTCTCTATGGCGAAAGGAAGGGCTTTCAGAATTTGGGGGACATAGTGAGTCGGCGTGACAAAATTGATATTGTGGCAGCCCAGTTTTTGAAGCTCAACCATCATCTTGCCAAGCTTTTCGAAAGAAATCTCTCTCCCTTCTCCAAGATGGCTTATAGAAAAATTTTGACAAAACACACATTTCAGATTGCAGTGAGTGAGAAAAATTGTCCCTGAGCCGTGGACAACCACAAGAGGATTTTATTCTCCAAAATGTGGGGATGCGGAAGAGACTTCAGGATTGAGCCCAGCGCCACAGTAGCCTTTTTCTCCTTGAAGGCGGTTCACACCGCAGTGGCGTGGACAAAGAGTGCAATCTTCG
>CAYFVQ010000130.1:0-2244 GCA_964346585.1 uncultured Eubacteriales bacterium
GCGGATGCGCCCTTAGCAAATTGGATTGTGCGCATTTCCGACATCGCACCTGATGGAACCGTCACCCAGGTGGCTGGAGCCGGTCTTTCCGGAGCACAACGGAACTCTTCGGAAGAACCGGAGGCGCTGGTGCCGGGCCAGATTTATAAAATAGAGTTTGACCTGCACTTTACTTCTTGGGCTTTCTCCAAGGGGCACCGAATCCGTCTGGCTGTCAATAACGCAATCTGGCCAATGATCTGGCCTACACCCTTCGCGATGACCACGACAATGGGTGTGGAAGGCAGGAATGCATCACATATTGTGCTGCCGGTTGTGCCTGAGTCTAGCCGGACAGGACCTGAATTCTTCCCTCCAGCCAAGGATCCGGAACTGCCGGGCTACGGTTCTCTGGAAATCGGTGATGAATCCATCTCAGGCTATGCCGAGACCAGGAGTATCGAACGCATTCCGCTTCTATCAAAAACACGAATCGTCGCCTCGGGTAATAGCGGCTCAGTTTATCCCTGGGCAACAATTAAGTATTGGGAGGAGATGGTCCATGAGGCCCAGGACAACGATCCAGCAAGAGCCAGTGTCACCGGGAAGACTCGTTATTTCATCGAACTGGACGATCGAATGCTGAGTTTTGAAGGTGATTTGTCCTTTACCAGTGATTGTGAGAATTTTTACTACACTTATACAAGGCGGGTGCTGGAAAATGAAAAACTCCTCAAGGAGAAAACCTGGAAAAAAACCATTCCGCGCGATCATCACTAGGAAGTCACTGGTTCAAATCCTGCAGTAACGCTTGTAAAGGGGACAATAAATCTCTTTAATCTTAATAGGAAAGGGATTTTTGTAATTTTCTTGCCTTTTGCTCATGCCTCCGAGATTCACTGGACCTTCCCAGTCTATTACAAATATCAGCCAGGACGAAGTGAGCAAGGATAGTCGTTTTTAAATCGGGTTCAAGAGCCAGACCTTTCTTAGCCATGTGCTCTGCCTCATCCAAAGCTTTTCCGATGTCCATATATGCTTTAGCAAGGAAAACATAAGCAGCGGCGTATTCTTCATTCTTCTCGATACAACTTTCAAATTCTTCAATGGCTTTGTCCAGCTCTTTTGATTTTGTATACAGGAGACCGAGATTGAAATCGGGCATGCAGTTGAACGGACTGATTTCTTGTTCCCTTTCATATTCTAGAATGGCTTTATCTCTCTCTCCTCTCGCTTCATGCAGCAACGCCATGTTGAAATGGGCATTGATAAGTGGGATGCTTCTTTCGATGCTGAGGGCCTTTCGGATTTCTTGTTCAGCCTCCTCATACATGTTCAGTTTCAAGTATACGGCTCCCAATTTATTGTGAAACACTGGAGCCTCAGGATTAATCGCAATCCCAGATTTAAGATAATTCTTTGCCTCCTCGAGCTGCCCTTTCTCATGGTAGATATCTCCTAAATGCAGGAACGCTTTGGTGTCTTTGGGATCCATTTCTATCAATCGTTTGAAGCCGACAATCGCCTCATCAAACATTCTCCCCTTTTTGTAGGTTATAGCCATTCCGAATATGGCTGAATAATAATCTGGATCCACTTCAAGGGCTTTTCTGAATTCTTCGATGGCCTCATCATATTTCTTCTGTTTGGAATAGATGTCTCCAAGAATGTACCGGGCTTCAAGAACAGAAGGATCCTTTGCTAAAACATCCTTTATTTTTATCTCAGCTTCTTCCATTTTCTCTTCTGTGACCAAAAACTGGGAGAGCTTTATCTCGCGATAAAGGTCGATTTTGTCTTTCGGATCGGCCAGTTTGGCCCCTTTTTCTTTGGCTTTGGTGTGGAAAGAACCTATGTACCCTAAGGCTTGGAGTTTCACCAAGGAGTCATTATCGATTTTTCTAGGGCCTACGTCCTCGATTCCTTCTACTGCATATTCTTCTATCAAGGCCAACAAGTCTCTTTTCATCTCATGGCTTAAAGAGGCTTTTTTGTTGACTAGGTTGTTGACTTCTCCTGGATCCCCCAGTATGTCATAGAGTTCCGGTTTGGGCGCATTGATAAATTTGTACTGCCCCTTACGCAGGGTCTTTAGTTCGCTCCAGCCATAATGATATCTAGGCCAATACGTCTCACTGTAGGCAGAGCGCTCATCATGAGCCTCATCCTCTATAATAAGAGATAATAAACTCTTTCCTTGCACGCTTTCCGGTATCTCATCACCAAGAAGATGAAGAACAGTGGGCATAATATCTATACTTCTTA
>CAYFVQ010000131.1:0-5367 GCA_964346585.1 uncultured Eubacteriales bacterium
CACGATAAACTCAAATCAAAAAAATTCTTGGATTTCTTTAACGAAAAAGGTCAGTTCTTTGGAACTTATTCATTAGAAAATAATGCGACGCTTAACTTCATAGATCATCAAAACAATTTCTATTTTGTTCAATACGATCCTTTTCCAAGGATCATACGCTCCAAATTGAAGTTATAACGAGCAAATACGAGACAAGAAACTTAATCGCCTGGATAGCACAGACATCCTGAAAAGCTTGTTAATGGCCAGTTCTTTAGAGGGATGTGCCGCACCGTGAGAGGGCTCTCTCCCAATGGTTGCTCGGTTAAAATGTTATAAGCTGGAGGCAAATCTCTCGGCGGTTTGAATCCGTACGATTGCTGGATGTGGTTGTTGGGTTGTCCTTATCCGACCCATGAGGATTCTTTCTCGAAACCTGATGCCAATAACGTCTTTCGGTCCTCAGACAACCATGAGGATTCTACTCCGAGGAGTATGAGCTTGCAAATCTCCTGCCTTGTGAAACCACACACTTGCACGAGCAATTCGTACTCTTTGTCCAGAGTTGTATCAAACATCATGGGGTCATCGGTGTTCACGCTGATGATCAGCCCTCGTTCGAAATATTCCCGAATGGGGTGCTCTGCGATGTCGCTGACAACTCCTGTGCGGACGTTTGACATTGGACACAGCTCAAGGGGAATTCTGTGTTCTCGAAGGTAGTCCAGGAGCTCAGGGTCTTCATGAGCTCTGGTCCCGTGTCCAATCCTCTCAACATGAAGGTGCCTGATGGCACCCCAAATGCTCTCAGGCCCTGCTGTTTCACCCGCGTGGGCGTTGACGTGAAAGCCCATCCGGCGGGCTTCATCAAACAATAATCTGAATGGTTCCGGGGGGAACATATGTTCTGACCCGCCTATCCCGATTCCAATGACGCCATCACTTTTGACTTCATTCAGTTTCTTGAGTGTTGTCATCTCAGATTCCGGGCCATAGTCTCGAGCGAGATCTGCAATGAGCGAAACCTCGATTTCCGGGACTTTTGACAATCCAATCCTGACTGCATGAGTGAGTTCCTGCACCTCGAGTCCATGTCGGACAAAAATCGAGGGCGAGAAAAACATCTCGGCGTAGCGAATATTCTGGTTCGCCATTTCCCGAGCCGTGAGTTCAGCAATGTGAGAAAAATCTTCATATTCACGCAAGAACTGATTCTTCCACGTCCACGCATCAATGAACTCAGCGAAGTTCTTGTATTCGAAACGCCTTGCGAGTGCTGTCACGTCCGGAAGTGAAGGATCACCGCCATACTTCTGGATCAGATCGAACAGCACTCCAAGTGGTATAGCTCCCTCAAGATGGACGTGCAATTCGACCTTTGGGAGTTGGCTGTACCATGTCATTTCAATCTCGTTTTCTCAGGATCCAACAATAACTATACTGCATTTTGTATTTTGAGCAAAATACGACTGCAATATCTTCTAATTGTAATGAATCCTTTTTTTGTTTTTAAAAATACAAACTCCCCTCTTACATTCATACCTATATAGATTGTGTCTCCGCCTTTTGCTGATTGCGTCCAACAATAATGGATGGAACCTTTTTTATGTCTTCTGCGTATAATAGATATAATATGTTCAATTAATGTTAGACAAATAAAAGGAGTTGAATAATTGACCTGCCCCCCTGAAATCGATACAGGAGAAATGTTACAATTTTCCTGGACGAAAGGAGAGGTATATGGGCAGGAAAAGATTCACTGCTGAACAAATTATCAACATGCTTCGGGAAGCCGAAGTGCTATTAAACGAGGGTTCTACAGTTGGCGAAGTATGCAGAAAGCTCGGCATCTCAGAGCAGACCTATTATCGCTGGAGGAAGGATTACGGCGGAATGAGAGTGGATCAGGCCAAGCGTCTCAAGGAACTAGAAAAGGAGAATGCTCGGTTAAAAAAGCTTGTGGCTGATCTATCTTTGGACAAAGACATACTCAAAGAGGCAGCACGGGGAAACTTCTGAGCCCGGTGAAGAGAAGCCGGGCAGTCATCCATGTCTGTATGAAGTTGAGTGTTTCTCAGAGAAGAGCATGTAAGGTCTTGGGCCAACCACTCTCTACACAACGGCATATTCGGAAGGTGCCTGAGGATGAGGAAAGGCTAGTGGAACGCATCGTTGAATTGGCTCGCCAATATGGACGCTATGGTTACCGAAGGATAACCGCGTTATTGCGGTGTGAAGGTTGGAGGGTTAATCACAAGAGAGTAGAGAGGATCTGGAGACAGGAAGGACTCAAAGTGCCAAAGAAGCAACCAAAAAAGGGACGCTTGTGGTTAACGGATGGATCGTGCATCCGCCTGCGTCCTGAGAAGAAGGACCATGTGTGGAGCTATGATTTTGCGATGATCAGGACTACAGATGGGAGGCCAGCACGCATATTGGTTATTATCGATGAATACACTAGAGAATGTTTATCCTTATTGGTTGCAAGCAGGCGCAGGTCTCAGAATGTTTTGGATCAGTTATATGAACTCTTTATAAAACGGGGTATTCCGGACTATATTCTTTCAGATAATGGGCCTGAATTTACAGCCAAAGCTGTAAGGAATTGGCTAGCTGATATTGGAGTCAGCACCTTATATATCGAGCCCGGCAGCCCCTGGGAGAATGGTTATGTAGAGTCATTTATCGGAAAATTAAGAGATGAGTTGCTCAATGGAGAGATCTTTGATACGTTATTTGAAGCACAGGTAATCATAGAGAGCTGGAGAAAGGAGTACAATCATCTCCGGCCACACAGTTCTCTAGGGTATAAACCACCAGCTCCAGAGGCTTTCGAGCTCGGTGCTCTAACTTTACAGTTGTAACAATGTCGGGGGGCAGGTCAGTGTCACGTTTTCATGAATATCTGCCTCAAGGGCATCCTCCCATTCACCTTCCGAGAACAGTCCATCTGTAAGAACCGGATTACCGTTCCCCTCAGGGATTTTGATACTTTTTATGACGTTGTTGTCCATGATGATGCGGTCTTGCTTTTTGCATCTTGTGAAGAATATTCCCATACACATCAAAATACAGACAGATATTAAGATTATTTTGATCTTTCTCAATCTTCTCTCCTATGTTGGCCTCATTCCTTTTATATTATTATGAGAGAAAATATACCACGAGTAAAATGAAACATTTTAAAAAGCATTTAATGTCAAGCCCAAATCATCCCAAGAATAAAAAAGCAGCGTATCCCCGCCCAAAATTAATTGCTAAAAAATTAGCATTTTTACTTGACAACGAATCGATAATATGCTATTTTTTTAGCAGATGCTAAATATTTAGCACAATAACAACAAGATTAAGGATAATAAATGAAGAACAAACTGATCACCCATTTGAGCCGCAGGGAACGCCAGATCATGGACATCATCTACCAGCAGGGAGAGGCGACCGTGGCAGAAGTACGAAATTATCTTCCTGACCCACCAAGCTATTCGTCTGTCCGTGCTCTCTTGAGTGTCCTGAAGAAAAAAGGGTATTTGAAACACAAAGAACAAGGCCGCCGTTATATATATTATCCGACGGTTGCTCTGGACAGAGTCAAAAGATCGGCCTTGAAACATCTGATGGAAACATTTTTCGATGATTCGGCCGAGCGTGTGATGGCGGCTCTTCTGAATATCAGAGGCGTGGACCTTTCAGAAAAAGAACTGGAGAGAATGGCCCGATTGATAGAAGAAGCCAAAAAAGAAGGAAAATGATCAGCAGCACCTGGATCGAACTCATCCTGGAACTCACCCTGAAAACTGTTCTGGTCTTAGGAATCGCCTTTTTCATCCTGCTGATCGGAAAACGGTTTTCCTTCGCCACACGACATCTCATCCTGACATTTGCCGTTGTGAACCTTCTCCTCTTGCCTCTTATCTCCCACATGCTGCCGGCCTGGAATATCTCGGTCCTGCCTTCTTTTTTGCCTCAGGAAATCCAATCCGCAGATACAACTCTGACTGCTCAACTCGAATCTGCCGTATCCCCATCTGGAAGCGGTCTCATTCCTGATTCCAGGTCTGACCCATTCAGGGCTGCCCATCCAAATCCTGTCCGCTGGCCCGTTTTGGTATTCATCGGCTGGTTCGCAGGGGCATCTTTTGTGTTCTTGCGTTTGATCGCCGGTTTGATCGGATCAAGATTAATGATCTATAACGCTTCTCCTGTTAACGATCCCATTATCAATGCAATGCTCGTGAAACACTCCGGAAAATTGGGTATAAAACGAAAAGTTCGTCTTCTCCAGACTCCCAAGACCGCTATCCCTCTGACATGTGGCTGGCTCCATCCAATAATTTTATTGCCTTTAGGGGCATCTGACTGGAACGAAAAAAGAAAAGAGATTGTGCTTGTGCATGAATTGGCTCATGTAAAAAGAGGGGATTTTTTCTTGTTCTTTCTGACGAGGATGGCATCCATCCTGTATTGGTTCAATCCATTGGTTTGGATTGCCATTAAGCAGCTCGCCATCGAGCGCGAGCATGCCAGTGACGACTGCGTCCTTGCCGCAGGCACAAAAGCCTCTGAATATGCCAGTCATCTACTGGAAATCGCGAAAAGAACTTCGTCTCTAAAATGGTTTTCGCCCGCAGGCATAACTATCGCCAAAAAATCCAATCTGGAGGCAAGAATCATGTCTATTCTCAACAACACACGGCCCGAAGGCCGAATAAGACTTTCCACCATTTTCCTTACCGGATTTTTTGCACTTTCTCTTCTTTTTCCGATAGCAAGTGTCCGCACTTGGGCCAAAAATGATACGGCCCAGGAAAAGGAACAGGAAAAAACAGAGGAAAGCACCGATATCCAAGATAAAGAAGAGATCAAAAAGGCGTTGAAGGAATTCTTCGCATACATCGAGAGGCTGGATTTCTCCAATGCCCTCCGTTTCTTCGCTGACGACCCGGAAATCGAAATTACAGAGGATGTCCCGATCGTCATCATTAAACCCGGTAAAAAGAGTGGTGATAAACATATCCGGATCTACACAGTGGACGACCTGAAAAAAATCCGGATAACAACGAAAATCAACACAATCACAAAGAATTACGCAACAGTGAAGATAAACGGGAATATCGCTGTTATCGGCACAGACAAAGCCGACATAAAACACATTTTCTTTAAGAAAGCCGGCGGTCACACATTCGTATTGAACTATAAAGACGGAAAATGGAAGCTATGCGCCGATGTTTACCATCTAAATTTTGTCAAAGATGACGTCGACAAAGAATCTAAAAAAGTGGGTCTGTGCTTCACCGAAGATGGAGTCACCTATATCATAATCCGTGTCAGCCCGAGCATCACCATCGTGAAACAAGAAAAGAAAAAAGAGGAAAAGAAAAAACTCTCCAA
>CAYFVQ010000132.1:0-4674 GCA_964346585.1 uncultured Eubacteriales bacterium
AAGCCCCGGGCCTTCATCGGTCACAGCATCGGAGAATGCGCTGCCGCCTGCCTGGCAGGTGTCATGAGCGTTGAGGACGCTATCAGGATGCTGGTAGAAAGAGGAAAGCTCATGCAAAAGCTTCCTCCTGGAGCAATGCTTGCCGTCTCCTTACCCAGGGATGAGCTGATAACCCATCTCGGTGAAGGTCTCTGCCTGGCTGCTGTGAACAGCCCGAGCCTGTGCGTTGTCTCTGGACTGCCGGAGTCTGTGGGAGCCTTGAAGGCAGAGTTGAGAAAGCAGGGTGTGGCAAGCCAGTATCTGGCGACTTCCCATGCCTTTCATTCGGAAATGATGAACCCGATGGTCAGACCCTTTTCCAGAGTTCTTCACGGCATGACATTCAAGGCACCTCGGATTCCGATCATGTCAACTGTCACGGCAGGCTGGATTAATCCCGAGGAGATCACGGAACCTTCTTATTGGGCCAGAAACATCAAGCAGACCGTGCTTTTCTCCGAAGCCGTGCAGAGACTTCAGCAGGAAGTCGATGGCGTATTCCTCGAAGTCGGCCCGGGCCGGACACTGAGTTCATTTGTCAGAATGCATTCCAGGAAAGCGGGAAAGAATGTCGCCCTCTCTTCCATGAAAACGGCAAAAGAAGGCAAACCGGATGAGGAATTTCTCCTGACATCGTTGGGAAAACTCTGGCAGGCCGGAGTGAAGATCGATTGGCCTGCTTATTACGGCCGTGAAAAACGCCGGAGGATTCCCCTCCCATCCTATCCCTTTGAGCGAAAGCGTTTCTGGATTGATCCTGTTAAACCCAGGCAGAATATTGCCGAGCTGCAAGATTTACTGGATAAGAAAATCCAGGATATTGCTGATTGGTTCTCCGTTCCTTCATGGAAAAGGTCTGGCTTGCCCCATGCAGCACAAAAAGGGAAAAAAAGGAAACAATGCTGTCTTCTTTTCATGGACAGATGCGGGTTGGGCAAGAGGATCGCGAAGAAATTGGAGGAGGAAGGCCATGAAGTCATCAGGCTCTATGCTGGAGAAAGATACAAGCGAGGCCATTTGAATTCCTTCTTCGTGAATCCCGGTCGCGCATCGGATTATGAAGCCTTCGGCAGGGATCTTCACAAAATGAAAAAATTTCCTCGAAAAATCATCCATCTCTGGAACACAACTGATGATGATGAGACGGAACCAACCGCAGCCAGGGCCGAGCGGTTCCAGGAGCTCGGCTTTCTAAGTCTTCTTCTCGTTGCTCAGGTAATCGGAAAAGAAAACATCACTGATGAGATCATGATATATGTGATTTCGAACAACCTCCAGGAAGTCTCGGGCGAAGAAAAGATCTGTGCGGAAAAAGCAACGCTTCTCGGCCCTGTGAAAGTCATTCCCCAGGAATATCCGAATGTGAAGTGCTGCAATATCGATGTCCAGCTCAATTCGGGAAGTCCCAAAGAATTGCACGGCCTTGTGGACCAGCTGCTGCCCGAGCTTCGCTCAGACATCCCAGATGTCATCGTGGCCTACAGAGGAAACCACCGGTGGGTCCAGAGTTATGAGAAGGTGCGGCTCGAGAAATCCATGCGGACAGAGTTTCGTATCAGAAGGGGAGGAGTCTATTTGATTACAGGAGGTCTTGGCGGGATCGGTCTTGTTTTCGCAGAATATTTGGCTAAAACCGCCGGAGCCAAGCTGATCCTGACAGGACGCAGCCGTTTTCCTCAAAAAAAGGAGTGGGATGAATGGCTGGCAAGCCACAGCAAGCGTGACCCCATCAGCCGTAAGATCCGCAGCCTTCGAAAACTGGAGAAACAGGGCTCGGAAATTCTTGTTCTTTCCGCTGATGTAGCAGACTTTTCCAAGATGAGAAGAGGACTGAACCGGGCGATGAAGATCTTTGGGCCGGTCAACGGCATCATCCATGCTGCTGGACTGCCCGGAGAAGGGATTCTTCAATTGAAAAAACACAAAGAGGCCCGGGAGATTTTCACACCAAAAATTCAAGGAACAATCGTGCTGGCAGAAATATTCAGGAACTTGAAGCTGGATTTCTTTGTGCTCTGCTCGTCCATCGCCTCCATTCTCGGAGGGATTGGGCTTGGAGACTACTGTGCTGCCAATTCATTCCTGGATGCCTTTGCGGTCCAGCACCGCTTCCACCAGGGCTGGCGGATCCTTGCCATCAACTGGGACATGTGGGGACAGGTCGGAATGGGACTGAAGACCCACATGCCTGATGAACTCAAAGACTGGTTTGAGAGGGAGCTGAGAAACGGCATCACCACGCGGGAAGGCGTCGATGTTTTTCGGCGCATCCTGAGCTGGCCGGACGCGTCTAACGTTGTTGTCTCGACCAGAGATCTGCAGGTCAGGATCGATCTCTGGCTCAGAAGGGAATTGATCAAGCAGAAGGAGAAGAATCTCGAGGATGCCTCCTCAAAGCCGAGATATGCCCGCCCGAACCTTTCAACGGAGTACACGGGACCAGAGACCAGGATTGAGCGCAAGGTTGCAGGCATATGGAGAAAACTTTTTGGAGTCGAGAAGATCGGCCGGACCGATAATTTCTACGAGCTCGGCGGCCATTCCCTTTTGGCGACGACAATGCTGAGTGAGCTGCGGAAATTCTTCGGGGCCAATATCTCGATTCGGGATGTTCTGGATAACCCGACCGTATCCGATCTCAGTGCCCTGATCAAAAGCTCTCTTGAGCAGGCGGAGAAAGGAGCCAGTGATTCCCGTTAACTGGGCCTACTTGGCCGCATCCTTCGGAGGAGGAGTCTTTGGCGCCGCCTTCGGGGCGCTTCCCGCCTTTGTCATTTGCGGTCTGGCTGTCATCGCGGGGACGGTCATCGCCTTGATAACTGGAGATCAGTCGTTTAATACCATCGTCACCTGGGGACCGTTTATCGGCCCCCACGTCTCTTTTGCCGGAGGAGTCGCTGCCGCAGCTTTTGCCGCCAAAAAGGATTTGCTGGACAGCGGACGAAACATCGTCACTCCCCTTCTTCGGTTGAATTCGACATCTGTCCTGTTGGTCGGCGGTCTTTTCGGCGTGCTGGGCAGCATTTTTGCGGGTTTTCTGGCCTGGATACCTGAAAAAAACGGCGTTCTTTGGATAAATCCGATTGCCTTTTCCGTTACACTCAACGTCTTTATCATCCGGCTGATTTTTGGCCGGACCGGACTTCTGGGCAGAGTTCGGGAAGGAGATCGGCGCTGGCATCCTTCCAATGAGCAGGACTCTCTGCCCTGGCATATCCGTCCTCTGCCGCTTATCATCCTGTCGGCAGGAATCAGCCTTCCGACAGCCTTTGTCGCCGTCAGCCTTCCGGGTTCCACGGGGCTTGTTTTCGGGCTGACCGCCGCCGCTCTTGTTCTTCTGGTTTTTGGCGTAAAGATTCCTGTCGTCATCCATACCGTGCTTTCTGTCGAATTCATCGCTGCCGCTACAGGGGATATCTGGTGGGGCGTGACGTTCGGGATGCTGGCCGCATTTTTAGCCGAAGGATTTGCCTGTTTGTTCCTCATTCACGGGGATACTCATATCGATCCTCCGGCCATCTCTCTTGCTCTCGTATACTCGCTTTATCCTCTCTTAAGCCTTATCGGACTGTTTCTTCTCTCTGGCCTTTGGCCAATGCTTTTTGCTGGACTCACGGCTGCTGTCAGCTGGGCCGTGTTAGCCAGATTGCGCGCCTGAAATTTCTCAGAGCAGCCTTCGAGCGGTTTTTGATCATTCCTGCACCCCAGTATCTTCGATTTTCCATCTGACATCATCCTGAAGGCTGGCTGGCGTGGGTGTCCCTTCAGAAAAATACAGCATTGCCAAGGATCATTCGGGCGTGATGGCTGATATTCGAGAGGAAGACAAATGGCACACGGAAAAACTTTTGCCTGGAGTGGATTGGCTCTCCGGACGCATCAAATCAAAATATAACGAGGCGAACAAGTATAGGAAATTCCTTTTTGAGCAAGCCCGAAATATCTCACAATTTTCTGTAATTTCCGTCCACTGACAGTTTGAGATAGAAGGACCACAGTGAAGACAGGAGGGTCAATAATCACCAAATCGCAACAATTCGCAAAAAACAGTCCCCCACTTAGCTTTACGATAGGTTTTTCCCTTAAAATCGATAAAAAACAGCCACAGGGCCCTCAGAGATACTCCCCCCTCTCCTCTGCCGCCATCAGGAGTTCCTGTTGGACATCTTGTGGAGGAGGAGGCCGCTCGGCCTGGAAGGTAATCCTGAGATGGCAGATTGTCTTATCGATTGCATTGTGATCTTCGATGAAGGAAATGACCTTCATCTGACCTCCACACGAAGGGCAGAGGAGGAGATCTATCTCATAAACTTTGCAGATTATCTCGGCCCAGCCCTTGGAGAGCACATAGATTAGCTCATCTTCAATGATTGGGGGATGAGGAGGAGGTGGAGGATGTGAGGAAAAGGTTGGATGGACTGAAAATTCAGCAGATCAGATGATTTTGCTGGGGAAGTCCTTTAGAGAGAGCTTTCATTCATACCGCAGCGAATCCACGGGATTGGCTGTGGCGGCTTTGATTGTCTGAAAACTCACAGTTAAAAGCGCAATCAACAGTGCCAGTAAGCCCGAGGCAAAAAAAGCCATAATATTTAGGCTTGTGTGGTAGGCAAATCCTTCGAGCCACCTCCGCAT
>CAYFVQ010000133.1:0-20892 GCA_964346585.1 uncultured Eubacteriales bacterium
TGAGGCTCTCCCCTGGCCGTGCTCTCCAGGTATTCCAACGCACCCGCTGCCTGTGTCTTGACGTCACCTTCGGGCAACGCATTCACAGCTTCCCGTAACAGCTCCAGGCATTTCAAGACATTTGGAGTTATATCGATTTTTTCAGTCATTGCTAATTCCTCCCCCCATATTATTTATAATATTTTGGAATCTCTCTTCTTCTCTGAAGTTATCAAAATTTTTGTCAATCTCGATAAATTTGTGATAGATATATCTGGTTTTATTCGTGTTTTCCTGAGCGAAAAAATCTTCCAGGGTTTGATATCCTAGCTCTTTTTCTCCTATTCCCATGTAAATGGAAGCCAGCTTTAACTTGTCTTCAAAAAATTTGAATTCATGGGGAGCCCTGAAATCGATTTTTTGGATTATTCTCCTGGCTTCATCCGTATCTCCCCTCTGTGCAGCGATCATACCAAGATGGAACAAGGAAGCGACCTTATAATCAAACTTATGATCAAATTGAGAAAATACAAATTCGCTTTTATCCAGCTCACCCATGTAGTAGTAAATCTCTCCCTTACGAAACTCAGCCATTAAGGAAGATTCATTTCCTTGGATGTCATCGCATATAAGCAAGGCCCTATCGAATTCTTTGTTCAGCATGAGTAGCTCTGCAAACACGATATTGTTGACATGAAAAGGATTGGTGAGATAATTTTCGTTATTGAGTTCTAAAGCCTTTTTAAAGTCTGATGAATCTCCGGATTCTCCGAATTGGAGACGATAGCAGTACCCAACTTGAGCGTATAAATGCGGATGATTTGGAAATTTTTCTATCGCTTCTTGGGCTATCAGGAAGGCTTTATCTTTTGTGTCATCATCGAAGCCAATGTATTTCACCAGATAGAGCTGAATTAAAGTTGAGTAATATTGAGGGCATTCCGGATTGATTGTTTGTGCAATTTTGAGAAGATCCTCGGCCTTATCTAACCATCCTTCATTATAATCCCAGTAAAAATTGACATAATTCGCATAGCATCGGGCTAATCCGATGTAAGCGGGGGCGAAGTTTTCGTCTATTTCGATAGCCTGACAAAAGAAATTTATGGCAAGATTATTGCTCTCTTTACCCCATTGTTTCTGGTAGTAATTACCCTGATTGTAAAGAGTCCATGTGTCGTTATTACCAGAGTTTGCCTTGCTCAGTATATGATTTCCTCTTAAAACTCTGTCCAGAGCTGCATAATCCTCTGTTTGTCCCTTGTTGAATGCCATGGCATCCATTATTTTGTTGTTTGAATTTAATTTTTTATGGATTTTCAGGCATATGTCACCTTGTAAAGAAAAGAATTCCTCCAGTTTCCTTTCTGATTCAACTTTCCACAAGGTTTTTTCATCTTTAATTCGTATAAGTTGAACTTGGATACTCATTTTGTCTTCATTTTTTTTCAGCTTTGTTTTTAGGACATGATTCACGTTGTGTTCTTCCCCTATGTTTTTTAAACTTTTGCTGGGATTATTGTCTCTTGCCAATAATGTTGAAGGAATGGCTCTAATATTATTCAATCTGGAAAGGCTGTCAAATATATTATTACTTATTCCCTGTGGAATGTATTCCTCATATTCTGTGAAGTTGGAGCTTTCATAAGGAAGAACGGCGATGGAAAGATTTTCTGTATTTGCAGATGAAGATTTTCCGTTGGTTATGTATAGGGAAGCAGAAACAGAAATTAACAGAACCACGACTGACACTAAACCGACGATTACCCATTTTTTTCCCTTAAGAGGTTTTTGGCTAATTCCATTATGATTCGCCCTTTCTTTCAGCCATTCCTCGATTTCGGATTTGTAGGCAAACACTTTGGAACGCGGAGAATCTTGGTCTATTCGGAAGATGGGCAATCCCAGTTCTTTTTCCCATCGGGCGCAGGTTCGAATGTCTCTGCCTAAATAATCAGAAATGGCCTTCCAAGAATCTAATATTTCTTCGTTCCTCATCTCAACCCTCTTTAGGGGTCTTTCCATTTTGATATAAAAAAAATTTTTTTTCAATCAAATTTTTCAAAAAAAACAAGAAATTGAAAAAGTCAGGATAATGGAAAATTCTATTGCAACGCTTTTTTGCCTATTTTATGACCGGACAAAGCCCATTTAAATGGGAAAAAAAGGGCATAATAGGGAATAAAAGGACATTTGCATCGGTTATGTTGATATTTTCAGCCAAAGGAATCTATCTTTACAGTAAGGGAATAGCCGCATGGCTCTACATTTAGAGTGGTTCAAAAGCTTTGAAAATAGCTGGTGTGATTTACTCGAAATCAATCAAAATCATAATCATTTTAACGGAACAAGAGGAATTTATATCATTTGGCATGAAGGGAAGAAACCAGTTGTTTTGAAAGTCGGGCAGGGTTTAATCCGCGATTGTTTAGTTGAAAATAAAGAGGATTATATAGTGGCCGCGTATGGTCAATATGGCCTTTATGTCACTTGGGCAAAAGTGGCGGAGGATGATTGTGATGGTGTTGAAAGATATGTCGGAGAGGCTCTTAAACCGATAATTGGACATCGCCTGCCGGATGCTCAACCGATCGAGGTGAATTTGCCGTGGGAAGAGAGTTCCATTTTCACTAAGCCATGAGATGGCTTCCATAAATTTTCACTGAATCGTTTGATACATTTGGCATAAAGAGGTACAAGGCGATATCCAGCAATAGCAATTCTCACGTCAGCGATTAGGGATGATGGGAACCAAAAAGGGGGCCTCTCCAATCCGCTCCCGTTATCTAGATATAGACCCACCAAAGATTTCATGCCTCAAGTAACTTCATTTTAGAGGGAACCTTATGTAACATAGAACGAGTCTCCCGATATTTTCGGCAATTATATGGAAAACATTAAATAAATCCTGCAGGGGAAAAGTAATTTCAAACCAAAATATTAAAAAAGTTAAATCATTTTTTTTAAAAAAAATCTCTTGACAGAAGAGAAATATTTTATAGTATAATTAAGTAAAATTAAATAAATTAAAGTAAACTTAAAAAATGAGAACTATTTGGTTAGGGAGCAAAATCATCAACCAGTATTCTCTGCAAGACATCCAGGAAAAGCTCCAGGTCAGCAAGGTGACAGCTCTCAAACTCGTTGGTTCAGGCAAAATCAAGGCTCAAAAAATAGGACGACAGTGGTGGATCAATGAGGAAGATTTGATTGGCTTTCTTGAAGGGAAAACTTCGGTATAAAGAGACTGCTTGGAAGAGAGAAATACTCATAGATAAAAAGCCCCTTTTTTTGGAATCAAACTTTCCCTTTTATGATTTCTATCGTGAAATCGGCCGGATTTTTTTCAAAAAGAGATTACGCTTGACCAAACCGTTCTCTTATCTTTCCGCTACATGTATCCAATTGATACTTTAATAAAAGCTCTTCGTGAGAATATTGGAGAGATGACTTTTGAAAATTGCGCTCTAGCTTTTGACTTGAAATTTTGTCTGTGATATTAGTTTTTTGTTGTGCCCCGGAAGAAGATAATCAGGAAATTTGAATTCAACTCCAGAGGAATTGTTATTCTGATACAGCATTATGGCCTGAAAGCATTTGCCAATGGGCTCAGTTAATAAAGAGAAAAAAGCAAAAGATGAATCATGTAAAAGCAGAAGGATTGAGGAAAAAAGGGGTTTGGGCTCTCACCATTATTCTCTGGATCATCGCGGCATGGCTGCTCTATCCCCTGATCAACCTGGACACTGTGCAGATGGAGAACGCAAAGGAATATTTGTACAGGGCTGCTTTTGGAATCGCTCTGTTGCTCATTTTTTTTGGGAAGACGATATTCGACCTCCTTTTCCCTCAAGTGACCATGGGAAAGGTGCCTCTCGTGAATACGATTTTTCTCACTCTTTATGCCTTGGTCCTGGCAAGCGGGATCATCTTTATGGTTGTGCGTATGATCGTGCTGTACCTGAAAAGCAAGGAAACCGGATTTCTTTTTTAATGGAGTCTCTGTACACCCCAGTTGTGAATTTATGTGGGAGGGATTGCTCTATCTAGCGCAGAATTTCCTATATAAAAAGCAGCAGAACATTAAAAGGCAGTATTAAAAAAAAGGCAACCTAACATTTTCTTTACGCTAAGACACCATATTTATGAATAATTCAGGGCACCTGAGTTATTCACGAGTCGAGGTTGCAGGAGATACGAGGCACAGGGCAAGATGCTGTGGTCGTCCACCGCGCTTGCGCTGTAACGAAGTAGATGCGGTGAGATCGGCTCGCCCGAAGGGGAAAAGATGCCGACATAAGATTATTTGTCATCCTTCAAAGGTATTTTAGAAATGGTGTTGGCAGATTTTATGAATAATTCAGGCTAGAATAATCGGAAAATATTGAATCCTATCCGGAAATCCCCATCTTGCAACCTCAAGTCTCCTCCAGGAAGGAACTGAGAGGAGGTCAAACCTGCCGAGTTAAGTAGAAAGACCTGAAAAACATGTCCCCCCACTTTTTTTTCGATTCCCAGCGCCCAGCCGTGCGAATTGGCTTTATAGCCGGAAAGAACGGGATTCCATTCCCAGATGATTGAAAAGTCGTTGAAGACCATAACTCTCCCGCCAGTTCCCAGAGCGAGAGTCCCTTCAGGCGATGGATCCCAGTGGTTGGTGTTGGAGGAGTAGGCCGGGACGAGGGCAAAGGAGAGCGCATCGCTCAACTGATAAGACAAAATAGCCTGTATGTTGAATTTCATGTTGTCCGCATCGAAAACGTCTCTGTCCGGTTGAGATTCAGTGACCAGGCTTCCTCCGATGTTCAAAGCTCCGGATAGAGGCATTTTTGATTTTTCCTGCCGAAACAGGACCCATTTCATCGAGAGCTCCACTTCTTTGTCTAATTTTGTTCGAGCGAGCGTCAAACTGAAATTGTCACTCAGCCCATACCCAAGACTAAGGAGAATCACGGCGGGCCCGTCCAATCCGTAGAAAGAGTCATAGCCTTCTGTGATAGATGGGTAAAAGCGATGAGAGATTCTAAATAGAAGTTCACCTTTTCCGATGGAATGGGTAGTGGGAAGGTTGATAAGCCGTGTTCCCCAGAAAGCCGGCTTGGTGAATTTTCTTTGCTCAGGCTCTTCCGCGGAATTCCCGTTCGGAGGCTGGATGTTTTCTCCCTCGGCCTGAGTTTCACTCAAACTCGATACCCAATCTTCGATGGTCTTTATTTCACTTGCCTTTAACGGAGAAGAACCGGCAGGCATGCGTTGTCCGACGATTGTGTCATCCCCTTTAATTTTCATTAAGAGATAACTTTTCTCAGGATTAGCTGTATCGACCAGTTTCAATGAAGGAATTTCCTGGCTGGAGATGTTCACTAAAGATTTTATGAATCTATCTTTCCCGAGATTCAGGTTCGCCGGCGGATAATTCCCTCTATGGCAGCCAGCCACACTGCAGCTCTTTTTGAGAATTCGCGCGACGTTTTCCTGCAGTTTATCGTTCCCAAAGTCACTGGAGTTGGATTCTCCTCTGTCTAAAGGGTCTTGAAGACTGAAAGAATAGAGAAAAAAAGCCCCAACAAAGAATATAAAGAGAAATACACTGATTTTAGACTTCATTTGTTTCCCTCCTAAAAACCTGATTTTAAAAGTCTAGTTGTTCTTGGCTCCTCTGTCTACCCAATTTTTGATGTTTTGAATAGTAACGCTGCTCAAAGCGCTTCTTCCCTGAGGCATACGAGTTCCAACAGTTTGAGTGCCTTCGATTTTTTTCACAAGATAGCTGTTTGCAGCATCCCCGGGGAGCACTCTCATACTTTGTGGTACTTGAGTGGAAGCCACGTTAACGATGTTTGAGTATGCGACTCCTTGAGTTAGGTTTAATCCCGCCTGAGCAGTACTGTTGTGGCAGCCGCCTAGCGCGCAGTTGTTCGTGAATATAGGCTGAATGTGATTGGAAAAAGAGGGGTCTGATATTGGTGTCTCTGGTACGTCTCCACCATTTCCGTTACCTCCATCACAGTGAAACGCTGTCAGCGCACCTAAAAGGATTATCCCTGCCCAGAATATTTTTTTCTTCATCATCATGAACCTCCTTCTGGTTTTTATCTCGAATTTTGGCTGTTCTGGCCAAATCATCTCTGATACTCTAATAAATTTTCAACGAGCACATCTGATAAATGGCATCTTTTTATCAGGTCGTGTTCAAAAAAGTAAAAACTCAGATATTTTAATACTATAATATATATATATTCTATAATATTAATAGGGAATATTCGAGAAGTCAAATGTTTTTTGCTATCTTTTCTTCTTTCCTTTTGTTGACTTGCTTCGATTCTATTTAAGATAATAAAATTGTAGATGATAAAATCGCTTATCAGCCCTTTTGCATATTCACACAAAAAGGGAAGAGGCAAAAGAAAAAACCGATAGAAATAATGGAAATAAAGGACTCGAGTTAAGATGCCTGATGTTTTTGTCGCCGGTGTGTCTCTCACTCCCTTTGGGAAGGATTTTAGACCTATCGGAGTGATCCTGGCTGACGCCTGTCAGAAGGCACTCCAGAATTCCCGAGCCTACACATTAGACCTTGTTCCGGACTGCCTGGTGATCGGCAGCATGGACCCCATCGGGTTTGCCCGCCAGACCGGACTCGACTCTCTGGTCGGGATCGAGATGAAGCTGGCCCGGGACACCGAGATCTACCATGTGGAACTGGGCTCTGCCACGGGTGCGGCGGCAGTGGAGCTGGGGAAGCGGCTGGCGTCCTCCGGGCTCAAGGTCATGGTCTGTTTTGGCGAAAAGATGAAGGGGAAACTCAAGAATGAAGAGATTCCTTCTCAGATTTCCACTGTGATCGCCGAAGAAGAAAGAGAGCGTGGGCTCGGGGAGATGCCAGCAGTCGCTGCCTTGGCTTCCTACGAATACATGGATGCCTATAAGGTCTCGGAGAAGGAATTCAGGAATATCTGTTACGAGATGAGTGTTCAAAGCCTGGGATTCGGGTCTTTTAACGAGTATGCGTATTTCAAAGAACCTGTTTCCCGGAAAGAATATGACAATCCTGAAATCAACCGGATTATAGCCAAGCCCCTCACAAAGTTTGATTGCAGCGGCTCGTACAACGGAGCCGGGGCTGTCTATCTTGTACCGACTCCCACAGATATCAAACTAACCAGCGTTAAATCTGCCTTTGACAACATCAAGATCGCGGAGCGAAAAACTCTGATCTCCCTTGAGGCGGCGGTGCTGGCAGGGAGTAAGTGCTTCAAAGAGGCGGACCTCAATCCTCATGAAATAGACCTCTGTGAACTCCATGATGCGTTCAAATCCGTTCCCTGGATAGCGGCTGAAGACCTGGCTATGGCTGATCGAGGACAGGGGCACAAACTTGTTCTTGAAGAAAAAAACAAAAAAGGGGGAAAAATATACGTCAACCGCTCAGGCGGTTTTTTAGCCAGGACACATCCTCTGGGGGCCTCGGGAGGAGCCCAGCTTGTGGAGCTGGTCTTTCAACTGCGGGGACACAACCAGTACAAGAACATGTTTGAAGAAGGGTACAAGAACCTGAATTATGGTCTCTGGTTCAACATGAGCGGATTCGGGAATACATGCATCGTCGGTATCGTGGAAAGAGCTGAGCCGACTCGAGCCCGGGAAGGGCTGAAGGATGCGAACCTGCCGCAGCCTATTCCAGATGAGTATTTTATCTACAAGAAGATCCCACCTAAGGATAAGATCATCGCGGCCACTCAGTACAAATCTCCAGAAGAGGAAGAGGTAAATGTGGCCATCATCCAGACTAAGGACGGCGATTTCAGGATCGGGTTGGCCAGAGACCCACAAGGCCTGAAAAGGGGAAAGTTCGTTAAATGGATCAAGCCCGAGGAAGGTCCCTACTTTGTCAGGGAAGGCTATATCAAAGGAAAACTTTCCGACCTTCTCAAGCTTTTCCGGAAACCAAAAAAAGAAAAAGAAAAAAAATAAGTCTTTTTATTGACAGTCCCAAGAATCGATAACTATAATGGTAAATCCTCAAATCATTCTTAATTTATCCTTAAGGAAATGAAAGCATCAAGAAGGGAGGTCATCCATGAGTGATATAGTCATCACCAGCGCTGTCCGAACAGCCGGAGGAAGCTTTGGCGGTTCTTTTAAAAGAGTTTCCGCTGTAGAATTAGGCGCGCTCATCCTCAAAGAGGCGGTCCAAAGGGGCGGGATTAAACACGATCAAGTGGACGAGGTGGTTTTTGGAACAGGCTGGCAGGCCGGTCTCGGTCCTAACATAGGGCGTTTGGCCACAGTCAAGGGGGAATTGCCCCATGAGGTGCCTGCGTTCACAGTGAACAAGCGATGCGGTTCTTCTCTTCGGGCGGTGACTCTGGCGACTCAGATAATCAAAGCCGGAGACGCAGAGGTCGTTTTAGTCGGCGGAGCTGAGAATTCAACCCAGGTCCCCTATATTGCAGACCGTGCAAGATGGGGAAATCGAATGGGTGACGGCAAGTTGATCGACATCTTGCACAAGGATGGATTCATGTGTCCTTTAGCGGGACATTTGATGGGAATGACTGCGGAGACTCTTGTTGAGAAATACAGCATTAGCCGTGAGGAGCAGGATGCTTTTGCTGTGGAAAGCCAGGAGAAAGCGGTCAAAGCCGTTAAAGAGGGAAAATTCAAGGAAGAAATTCTTCCTGTCGAAGTTCCTCTGAAGAAGAAGGAAACTCAGATTTTTGACACCGAAGAGATCCCCAGGGAAGGAGTGGCAATCGAGAAGCTGGCCAAACTTCCTGCAGTTTTCAAGAAGGATGGGACGGTCACAGCCGGAAACAGTTGCGCTCTCTGCGATGCCGCCGCTGCAGTCCTAGTGATGAAGGAAGAAAAGGCATCGGAGCTGGGTGTCAAACCTCTAGCTCGTATAATTTCCTACGCTAATGCCGGAGTCGATCCGGCAGTCATGGGTATAGGACCTGTGCCGGCTGTGAATAAGGCTCTTGAAAAGGCAGGGCTCAAGCTTGAGGACATCGATATCATCGAACTCAACGAGGCCTTTGCGGCCCAGATTCTGGCAGTCGAGCGGGAACTCAAGTGGGATCGTTCTAAAGTCAACGTCCACGGAGGAGCCATAGCTCTCGGTCATCCGGTGGGAGCCACAGGGGCGAAGATACTGACTACACTGATCCATGCTTTGAAAACACATGATAAAACCATGGGATTGGTCAGCCTGTGCATCGGAGGAGGCCAGGGTGTTGCCATCGTGATCGAAAGACTCAACTGATTAGACTGGCTGCAAATTCAATCTGTCTTTATTGATAACAAGGGATTCAAGAGAGATTAGGAATAAAGAAGTCAAAGCGGATAAAATTCGTTCTGTGTTCAGCAGATATTCTTATCGATACAGACGCTTCGGACAGAGATAATCTTCACAAGAGCCTGATCAAGTTCGAAACAAGACTAGAATATAAAGGCTTCGTTTTTTTAATACGAAGCAAGGATAATTCAATTTGAATATCAATGCGAGCGGCTGGAGGGAACGCCGCACTCTTTTAAGTCTGAGAATAATCCCCCCTTTTTTGGTTTTACATTATTTTATTTAAAAATGGAGGAATAACTATGGATGTGAAAAAGCCTTTTGTGGTGGGCGCAGGAATCATGGGTGCCGGGGTCGGACAGCTCTGCGCTCAACAGGGTTATGATGTGACAATAGTCGATATTTCTGATGAAATAGTCGAGAAAGCCAAGGCAAAAGTTTCTGCCGGATTGGGCAGACGGGTTGAGAAAGGGAAAATTACACAAGAAGATATGGATTCGGTCCTCTCCCGCATGAACTGGGCCGCAGGATTCGAGCTGGCTAAAGAATCCGATTTCGTCGTTGAAGCTGTCTATGAGAATATGGATTTAAAGAAAGAAGTATTCCAGACTCTGGATTCGATCTGTCCACCCGAGACGATTCTGGCCTCAAACACGACAGCTCTATCGGTCAGCGAGATTGCCACAGCCACTTCCCGTGCGGATAAGGTCATCGGGATGCATTTCTTCAACCCCGCTGTCATCATGAAGCTTGTCGAGATTATCCGCGGGGATAGTACTTCTGATGAGACCATTGAGACGACCAAGAAATTCGCCGAAAGCCTGGGCAAGGTTCCGATCACGACAGCGAAGGAAGCGCCTGCCGGAATAGTCAGCCGCGTTCTGGCGGGGCTTCTGAATGAGGCGGCTGTCGTCTATTCGGATGGGATCGCTTCCGCAGAAGATATCGATGAAGCCATGAAGCTCGGTGCCGGACTCCCGATGGGACCTTTGGCCCTGATCGATATGATCGGACTGGATATTCATCAGGCGAAAATGGAAACCCTGTATGGAAAGCTGAAAGATGAACGCTACAAACCTCCGGAGGTGATCAAGAAGATGATCGCTGAGGGAAAATTGGGAAAAAAATCAGGCGAAGGATTTTACAAATACTGAGAATAAGAAGACAGAGCAGGTAGCAGGAAAAGAAAAACAAGAAAAACAGGTTCATTTAGTTTGCATTGCTTTGAATTCATTAGAGAAGTTTGAGAATGCCACAATTGGAGAGCGACTGATGCCCCATTTCATTCCCTTGAACTGAGAACTTTAAATCGTGGTTTTAAGAATTAGATAAAAAAAAGGAGAAAGTCATGGACTTTGATTTGAGTGAAGAACAAAAAATGATACAGGAGACTATCCGTAAATTCGCCAAAGAAGAAATCGCACCTGTCGCCAGTGAGAACGATAAAAAGGGTCATTTCCCGCGCGAAATTTTCAATAAAATGGCTGAGTTGGGGTTTGCGGGCACGCCCATTCCTGAAGAATACGGCGGTGCCGGATTTGATTACATAAGTCATGCCATAGTGGCTGAAGAGGTTGGCCGGGTGGATTCTTCTCTTAGGGGGACTTATTCTGTCCAGGTTTCTCTTGTCGAGTTACCCATTCTTAAATTTGCCAATGAGGAACAGAAGAAAAAATATCTTCCCAAACTGACCAGTGGAGAATGGATCGGTTGCTTTGGCTTGACAGAGCCGGACGCGGGAAGCGACCCCGCCAGCATGAAGTCGACAGCGACAGAGGACGGAGATCATTATGTTCTTAACGGTCAAAAGACATGGATCACCAACGCGGGTGTGGCTGACCTGGCTATCGTCTATGCCAAAACAGACAAAGAGGCAGGTCCCAAAGGAATCACAGCCTTTCTGGTGGAAAAAGGAATGGAGGGATTTTCGACAAAAGACCTCCATGACAAATTAGGTCTTCGCGCCTCCAACACAGGAGAGATTTATCTGGAGAACTGCCGTGTCCCCAAAGAAAACATTTTGGGTGAAGTGAACAAGGGTTTTAAAGTCGCCATGGGGACGCTCGATTTCGGCCGCTTTACGGTGGCTGCGGGATGTGTCGGCTCGGCTCAGGGGTGTATCGATATCTGTAAGGAATACGCCACACAGAGAATCCAGTTTGGAAAGCCTATAGCCAGCTTTCAGCTCGTCCAGCAGATGATTGCGGACATGGTTGTCGAATGCGAGGCCGGACGCCTGCTCGTCTACCGCGTGGGCGATATGAAGAATAAAGGAGTGCCCAACACAAGAGAGACGTCCATCGCTAAATACTACTGCAGTGAGATGGTCAACCGTGTGGCCTATAAGGCTATCCAGATTCATGGAGGGTATGGCTTCTCCGGTGAATACGATGTGGAGCGCTTTTACCGTGATGCCAGGATCAACACTCTGTATGAAGGGACATCCCAGATTCAACAGCTCATCATAGGGGCCTTCGAGCTCGGCATCAAGGCGTTTTCTTGAGACCTCAGTTAAAATACGGATGTCAAAGAATGTCACAGAGAGCAAAGCGCGGTAGTCTTAAATTTTATAAAGTATGAAAAGGAGTGGAATCATGTATAAGACACTCATTTATGAAAAAAAAGATAATATCGGCCTTCTGACCATCAACCGGCCGGATAAAATGAACGCCATTTCCAATGAATTAACAACAGAATTACGCAGTCTCCTGGATG
This sequence comes from uncultured Eubacteriales bacterium, assembly GCA_964346585.1. Taxonomy (GTDB): domain Bacteria; phylum Acidobacteriota; class Aminicenantia; order Aminicenantales; family Aminicenantaceae; genus SOIA01. The sequence goes on from CAYFVQ010000133.1 coordinate 11,993, forward strand.
AGCTGGAAAAAGATAATGACCTGAGAGCCGTCGTAATAACCGGAGCAGGGGATAAAGCTTTTGTGGCTGGCGCAGATATAAAGGAGCTTGTGGAACGGGACGCAAGGCTCGGACGACAGGTCTCGAGCGAAAGACAGGAAATTTTCTCCCGTATTGAGAATCTTCCTGTCCCGGTCATCGCCGCAGTTAACGGATACGCATTAGGAGGAGGCCTGGAGATAGCCCTGGCCTGTAACATCCGGATCTGTTCTGAGAAGGCTCAATTCGGTGCACCCGAAGTCAAACTGGGTATTATTCCCGGCGATGGCGGAACACAAAGGCTGCCCCGCTTGGTCGGGTTGGGCAGGGCGATGGAGATGATACTCACCGGTGACTTTATCGATGCCCAGGAAGCCTACAGGATCGGGCTGGTGAACGAGGTTGTGCCTCCTGAGAAGCTCATGGACACAGCGATGGAATTGGCAAAGAAGATTGCCTCCAGGCCTCCTCTCGCAGTCCGCTATGCCAAAGAGGCCGTGAACAGAAGCCAGGAGGGGGACACAGCTTCAGGATTTGCTCTTGAATCATACCTTCATGCCCTGACATGCACGACAGAGGATAAAAAGGAAGGAGTCGCTGCATTCCTGGAGAAGAGAAAAGGCAAGTTTAAAGGAAAATAGAAGAGGATTCTTAGACCAAGAACTTTTATTCCAAACAATCTATGGAATCTTTCATCCTCAAGTGATTATCCCCGTGCTCAGTCATCAGGATGTGGCTGGCACTCTATGTTTGACTTCACATATGGCTTATGCTAATACCATCTCGCATAAAGCTCGCATAAAGGAGGTTTGTCATGAAAAGAACACTAATCTTATTAACCTTTTTTCTTGTCATCTGTTCCTTTCTGAATGCTCAACTGACAAAGATCAGCAGAGCAACAGAGAGGATGGAAAAATTTCCCGGGTATCTCACGTTCTACTGGGAAGCGAAGACCGGAAAAATCTGGCTTGAAATTGATAAGCTCGACACAGAATTTTTATACGTCAATTCTCTTCCCGCAGGCCTTGGCTCGAATGATGTGGGACTCGACCGGAATCAAATGGGAAGGAGCAGAGTCGTCAAATTTCAAAGGATCGGTCCCAAAGTCCTTCTTGTTCAACAAAACTATTCTTTCCGGGCACTCAGCGATAACCCTGACGAGCGTAAGGCCGTGGAAGATGCTTTCGCCAAGTCCGTGATTTGGGGCTTTCAAGTCAAAGCCGAAGAAGAAAACCGAGTACTGGTTGATGCCAGTTCATTCATCCTCAGGGATGCCTACGGTGCCATCAGTAGTCTGAGGCGGAGGAATCAGGGGGATTACAGGTTAGATGAGACAAGATCCTCTGTGTATTTACCGGCAACAAAAAATTTCCCCCATAACACTGAGATTGAAGCCCTGCTGACCTTCACCAGCCGCAATCCCGGAATGTATGTCAGGGGAGTCAGCCCGGACGCAGAGTCGATCACACTCAGGCAGCGTCACTCTTTCATCCAATTGCCGGATGATAACTATGAGCCCCGAATCTATGATCCGAGATCAAACTTTTCCTCGGCGTCTTATCAGGATTATGCCACGCCAGTCGAAGAGCCAATCGTGAAAAGATTTATCGCGCGTCACAGGTTGAAGAAGAAGAACCCGAATGCGAAAATAAGTGCCCCCGTGGAGCCTATCGTTTATTATGTGGACCGCGGCACACCCGAGCCGATTCGGTCAGCGCTCATCGAGGGAGCCAGTTGGTGGAATGAAGCTTTTGAGGCCATTGGGTACAGGAATGCATTTCAGGCAAAATTGCTCCCGGAAGGAGCCGACCCGATGGATGTCAGGTACAACATGATTAACTGGATTCACCGCTCGACAAGAGGCTGGTCCTATGGCGGGGGGATCAGGGATCCGCGAACAGGGGAAATCATCAAAGGGCATGTCGCTCTTGGCTCATTGCGAGTCCGCCAGGATTTTCTGATTGCAGAAGCCCTTGTCGCCGATTATGAAGCCGGGAAAAAAGTCTCTCCTGAGATGCTGGAGATGGCCTTGGCCCGGATCAGACAGCTGTCCTGTCATGAAGTGGGGCATACACTCGGGATGGGACATAATTATGCCTCGAGTGTAAACGATAGAGCCTCTGTCATGGATTATCCCCATCCTTTGATCAAGATTAAAAAAGACGGCTCATTAGACTTATCCGCTGCCTATGATACAGGAATCGGAGAGTGGGATAAGGTGTCAATTGCCTACGGCTATCAGGACTTTCCTGTTGGAGTCGATGAAGAGAAAGAGTTGAAAGCCATACTGGACAACGCCTTTTCCCGCGGCTTGTTTTTCCTTGCCGGCCAGGATGCCGGACCGCGCAGCGCGCACCCGTTAGCGAACACTTGGGATAACGGCAAGCACCCGGTGGATGAGCTGGAACGAGTCATGAGAATACGCTCTATCGCTCTCGATTCTTTTTCCGAAAAGAGAATACGGGTCGGCGCACCCCTGGCCACATTGGAAGAGACCCTGGTCCTCGCTTATCTGTTTCACAGATACCAGGTCGAGGCGGCAGCGAGCGTGCTCGGCGGGCTCTACTATAATCATAAGCTGCGGGGTGATGTGCAGAAGAATCAGGAAATAGTCCCAGGGCCAGAACAGCGTCGGGCTCTGGAGGTCTTACTCAAGACCATTCAGCCTGAATTTTTAGCCATCAATGAGAGAATATTGAATCTCATCCCGCCCCGCCCTCCGGGATATCGCGAGACTCGGGAGCTCTTTCCTGGTTACACAGGCCAGACGTTTGATCCATTTGGAGCCGCAGAGACTGCTGCTAACCTGACGATTGGATTGGTTTTGAGGCCAGAACGGGCCGCACGGCTTGTCGAGTATCATTCCCGGAGAAAAGATGTTCCTGGTTTGGCTGATGTGATGGATAGCCTCATCTTATCGACTTTTAAGTCATCTCCGAAATCCGGCTACTTTGCGGAAATACAGAGAGTGGTCAATAATGTGTTGCTCTACCACATGATGAGCCTAGCGGCTGATGAAGAAGTCAATCCTCAGGTTCGGGCTCTGGCTCTGCTCAAATTAGATGAGCTGAAAAATTGGTTGTTCCAGCAGGCCTCCTCGAAATCGGTTAAAGACGAAAGTCAAAAGGCGCATTATTTTTATGCATTCTCACAGATTAAACTGTTCCAGACTGACCCGAGTCAAGTGAAGCTCGCGGCTCCCTCTCGTCCCCCACAAGGCGCTCCTATCGGGATGTACGATTGAATGACGAGAAAACTCGAAGTCATAAGATTATGAATAGGAATATTGGTTGGAGAGGGAGAGTCCAGGCTCATTGCCTGTAACCCGAAAGCCAAGAAAGTGTTCAATTAAATAATAATAAGATAAAAAAGGAGGAGAGAGATGTCTTATCAAAGGCTTTTTCAATTTTTCAGGATTTTTCCTCTGGTTTTTATTCTTTTGTTCGCTGCTGATTCTTTTGCTCAGGAGCATGGAGTATCCGCAGTCAATGACAGCCACAAGATTTTACCCGAGAGAGAGCGAGCACAGGTGATGAACGATTGGCTCACATGGCGGCTGGACAACATCATCCCAGAATTGATGAGGCGCGAAGGGATCGACATGTGGCTCATCATCAACCGAGAGTATAACGAGGATCCCGTTTATTTGACTCTTGTTCCGGAGCCGACCATGGCGGCTAGGCGAACATCGATCCTGATTTTCTTTGATAGAGGTGAGAAACTTGGAGTCGAAAGGTTATCAGGAGGTTATTATGGTGTGGGAAACTTGTATAGAGGAACATGGGTGGATAAAAAAAAGAAACAGTTTGAAAGCCTGGCTGAAGTCATCAAAAAAAAGAACCCCAAAAAGATCGGGATAAACGTGTCCTCGACCTGGGCTTTTGGGGATGGCTTATCTGCCAGCTTGAAGGAAAAGCTGGAAAAAGCGCTCGGGCCCGAGTTGTCTTCCCGGTTCGTCTCTGCGGAGAATCTCTGCGTGGGCTGGCTGGAAACCCGAAGCCCTCAAGAACTCAGCGTGTATAGGCATATCTGTGGGATCGCTCATGACATCATTGCTGAGTTTTATTCCAATAAAGTCATCACTCCGGATATCACGACCACACAAGACGTCGTCTGGTGGATTCGGCAGAAGATCACAGACTTAGGCCTTGAACCCTGGTTTAACCCTTCGATCTCCATTCAGAGGCATAAAAAAGAAGCTGCCAAATACAAAGGTAACAGGAGGATTATCCGCCGAGGCGACCTTCTTCACTGCGATGTGGGGATCAAGTATCTTGGCCTCTGTACAGATATGCAGTTGCAGGCGTATGTCTGCAAGATCGGAGAGGATGACGCTCCGGAAGGATTGAAGGAGGCTCTGAGACGGACAAACAGGCTGGGCGATATTTTTAGGAATGAATTCAAGACCGGAAGGTCCGGTAATGACATTGTCTGGTCGGCGATGAAAAAAGCGGAAGCCAAAGGTTTGCGACCGTTGATCTATTCCCATCCCATCGGATTTCATGGACATGCAGCCGGACCCCCGATGGATGCGCGGCCTCCGGAAAGGGCTCCGGAGGGCGTTGAGCTGCGCGGGGAATATCCTCTTTATCCGAATACATGTTATGCGATCGAATACAGCTGTACGTCCAGCATTCCGGAATGGGATAATCAGGATGTGCGGATTGGTTTTGAGGAAACCGGAGTTTTTACAGAAAAAGGTTGCACATTTATCGACGGACATCAAACAAAATTGTTTTTAATCAAATAAAATAAGGATTGTAATTAGGAGGAGCAATGAAACTGAACAAATGTTTGCCTTTTCTTCTAGTTGTTTGCGCCCTATTCCTGGTATCAGATATTGCCGGAAAGGATAAGGAGCTCGTCAACGAGGATTTATTAAAAGTGTTCGAGTATCGGTCTCTCGGACCGGCCAAGCAGGGTGGAAGAATTCTGGATGTGGTCGTTCCTGAATCCCAGCCGTATACATTCTATGTCTCCACGGCTTCCGGAGGACTGTGGAAGACGGAGAACAACGGCACAACATTCAAGTCCATATTCAACAATCCCGGCAAGATGCCCATCGGCGATGTGGCTGTTTTCTCTTCAAATCCCGATATCATCTGGGTCGGCACAGGAACAGCGGCCTCAGGCCGTATTTCTCTCCTAGGAGATGGAGTTTATAAATCCACTGACGGCGGCCAGACATGGAAGCATATGGGACTCAAGGAGACTCGACACATCGGAAGGATCGCCATTCATCCCACAGACCCGGATATCGTCTATGTGGCGGCCCTTGGTTTTCACTTTTCCTTCAACGAGGAGAGGGGACTGTACAAGACAACGGATGGCGGAAAGACATGGGAAAAGTCCCTTTACATCAGCGATAAAGTCGGAGTCGTGGAAGTGGCCATGGACCCTCAAAACCCGGAAGTCCTCTATGCGGCTTCCTATGACAAATGGCGCGAGCCCTGGCACTTCGAGGAAGCCGGTCAGGAAAGCGGCATCTACAAAACAACTGATGGCGGGAAGACATGGACAAAACTGGGAGGAGGACTCCCGACAGGTCCACTTGGCCGTATTGGCATTGATATATACTTAAGGAATCCGAACATTGTCTATGCCACGATCGACAACTACAACACGAGGCCTTCCCCTAAGAAAAAGGGCCAGCCGGACCGTCCAGGACAGAGGATCGGAGGGGAGGTGTACCGCTCTGATAATGCCGGAAAAACATGGAAAAAGATGAACTCTGAAAAGGACAGGGTTGGCGGCGGCAAATGGTACGGCCAGATCAAGATTGACCCGAATAACGATAAAGTGATTTACGTCCAGAGCACTCCTTTGTTCAGGTCCACTGACGGCGGAAAAACATGGACCCGGAATATCGCGGGAGGTGTCCATGTTGACCATCATGCGGTCTGGATCGACCCCAAGAATTCCAACCATGTTATCCTGGGAAACGATGGCGGCCTGGCTATCACCTATGACTGGGGAAAGACCTGGGATGTTTTCGAGAATATTCCTGTGGCCCAGTTTTACGCGATCGGCGTAGACATGGAGGAGCCTTACAATATTTATGGAGGGACGCAGGACACGGGTTCCATGAGGATCCCGAGCAATGGCCCCACAGGACAAATTATCGGGAATGACTGGGTATATGTCGGCGGAGGGGACGGGATGTACAACCAGCCAGACCCCAACGACAGCCGCTGGCTCTACAACGAGTCTCAGTTCGGAAGCATCCAGAGACTTGACCAGAAACTGGGCATTCGAAGGAGTATTCGTCCTTCCAGGAAGAAAGGGGAGCCAGCGCTCCGGTTTAACTGGTGTGCTCCGATTCAGATATCGCCTCATAACAGTCAGGTCATTTACTTCGGGTCACAAGTTCTCCACCGTTCCATGAACCGGGGGGATGACTGGCAGGAGATCAGTCCTGACCTGACGACCAACGACCCGGAGAAAATGAAGGGAAATATCGAATACTGCGTCATCTCCACGCTTTCAGAGTCACCGGTCACTCCAGGTATCATCTGGGTCGGGACAGTGGATGGGAAGGTTCAGCTCACTAAAAACGGAGGCGCATCATGGACAGATATCACTCCGAATCTTGGGAAGGCAGGAGCGGATGAGGACTATTATGTGAGCCGCGTGTTTGCCTCCAATTTCGAGGAAGGCAGTGCGTATGTGGTGAAGACTGGATTCCAGAGAGATGATTTCGAACCTTTGGTCTTTAAGACAACAGATTATGGTGAAACCTGGCAGTCGATCGCCGGGAATCTGCCGGAGGAAATCATCTACGTCATTTTCGAGGATAAGAAGAATCCTAATCTGCTATTTGTCGGAACAGATGTGGGTGTATTTGTCACCCTTGATGGAGGAAAGAAATGGATGAGCATGAAGAACAACATGCCCACCAATCCGATTCATGACCTCCTGATTCATCCCCGAGAAAACGACCTGGTGGTGGGAAGCTATGGTTTCGGAATATACGTTACCGATATTTCTCCTCTTCAGGAATTGAATGAAAAGGTTCTAGCGGAGGATGTTTATCTTTTCGAAGTTGAGCCAAAGATCCAGTGGAGATACAGATACCCTGGAGGGCCTTGGGGACACAGGCACTTTAACGCACCGAATGAGAAGGATGGACTTGTTATCAATTATTACTTGAAGAACAGTGTGAAGGAGGATGTCAGAATAATCATAACGGACCCTTATGGAAAAGAACTTACCAATCTCAGAGGGAATAATAAAGCAGGAATTAGCAGAGTTATCTGGAACATGCAAAGGAGATTGACAAAGGAGGAGCAAGAGAGAGGCAGAGCGAGGAGGCGGTCCAGAGCAGTGGTGTCCCCGGGTGAATTTGTTGTGATTCTCCAAATTGGGGAGAAGAAATTAACACACAAGGCACTCATCCGGCCCATGCCCGATACTGAATAATCTTAGAAGGAGGAAATATGTCACTATCACGACGGAAATTTTTGCAAATCGGTGGTCTTTCGATTTCGACTTTCGGATTTTCAGATATTCTGTTCTCCCGTTCCCAGGCATCCAAGCAATCGGAGTTGAAAAATATGGTTGCCGGTGTAAAGCCCCTCACTCCTGGAGATTATAAGAAACGAATGGAAAAGGCCCAGCGGTTATTGGCCGAGCACAAGATTGACGCACTTTTCTTATCCGGAAGCACCAATCTTATTTATTTCACCAATGTCAGCTGGGGGAGGAGCGAGCGAACGTTCGGTGCAGTCATAAACCGCAAAGGCAGTCCTGTGTGGGTCTGCCCGGCTTTTGAGAGAAAAAGAGCTGAAGAGAGAATTCCGAAAGGCCATGAAGTTCGTACGTGGGAAGAAGATGACAGCCCCTATAAGCTCATTGCCGGTGTCATGAAAGACCTCGGAGCCGCACAAAGTCGGTTGGCATTGGGTCCCACGGTCAGGAATTTTATCTATTATGGTCTTCATAAGGACGCCCCGGGCCTCGAACTGGTCAATGGCGCTGTCATCACCGAAGGATGCCGAGGAGTCAAGACCGAAAAAGAAATCGCTTACATGGACCTGGCGAATAAGATCACCAAGCTGGCTTATAAGGAGGCGTTCAAAAATTTGCGCGAAGGAATGACCGCAGGAGAACTGTCTGGTCTAATCAGACGAGCTCACCAGGAAATGGGTGTCAGGGGCGGCGGGGGGCCGCAGTTCGGCCCCAATTCAGCTTTCCCTCATGGCTCATCTGTGGTGCGCAATCTTCATAAAGGAGATTCTATCATCGTGGACGGCGGTTGCGGTGTCGAAGGATTTCGTTCCGATGTCACACGCACGGTTGTGTTGGGAAAGCCCTCGGATAAACTGAAGAAAGTCTGGGATATTGTGAAAAAATCTCAATCCGAAGCATTGAAGGCGGTTCGACCCGGGGTTTCGTGCGAGCATATCGACCGAGTGGCCCGGAAAGTCGTCGAAGATGCCGGCTATGGTCCGAACTATAAATACTTTACACACCGTGTGGGCCATGGGATTGGCATGGAAGGACATGAGTATCCTTACTTAGTCAAAGGGAACAAACTGAAACTCCAACCCGGTATGACCTTCAGTGATGAGCCGGGTATTTACATTTATGGGGAGTTCGGCGTCCGGCTGGAAGACTGTTTCGTTGTGACCGAAGATGGAGGGCGCTTTCTCGGCGGAATGGCTTCGACTGCGATAGACAAACCGTTTGGTGAATGATTAGGTTATTTGCAAAAAAAAGGACAAGTGTACGTGCTCAGTAATTTGGTAGCATTTTTTGGGTGTCATTGCGAACGGAGTGTGGCAATCTTCTATGAAGATGTGATGCAAGCACTTTTTTCTCTTCCATTCTTTTTTCTCATTTTCTTAGGTCTTGTGAACCAATCTTCTATCCGTGCTCTTTGA
>CAYFVQ010000134.1:0-28868 GCA_964346585.1 uncultured Eubacteriales bacterium
GGATTTTCCTGCACCGAGTTTAAGAAGGACAACAGAGATGGATATTACAAATTAATGGAAGTCAACTGCAGAAATAATCTAACAGGTTCGTTAGCAGTGAATTGCGGAATAAATTTCCCTTGGATAATGTATAGACATTTGCTCTATGGAGAGATCAATCATCAAACATATTTCAGCCCTGGAATATACTGGATTGACCTTACCAAGGATTTTTCTCGTTTTTTTAGCTCAAGAAAAGAGGAGCGTTACTCTGTAAAGGAATACGTAAAACCATATCTCTCTAAAAAGATTTTTGCCATTTTGAGTTTTCAAGACCCCTTTCCCTTCTTAAAGCGCTGTGTTTATCTTGGTACAATTATTCTCAAGAAATTACTTGGGATATTTACTATAAAATGCAAAAAACAAAAATTATTCAAAAAAATACCAACCTAATATAAAAGATCAGAATTAGAGCATGCATAAGAAGAATACCGTTGGGGCTGTTATTATCGGGGGAGATTTTCAGGCCTTAGGTGTTATTCGTAGTTTAGCCGAAAATGACATACCTATTTTTTTACTGGATCATGAATTGGGTATTGCCCGATATTCCAGGTATGCGAAGAAAAGAGCGAAAAACTATTCACTACTCTCCGAAGAAGTCTTTACCGATTATCTAATCCGTCTTGCCGAAAAGGAGAATTTGCATGGCTGGGTATTATTTCCAAATAATGATGAGATAGTCAAACTGCTATCAATAAATCGGGATAATTTGAACAAATGGTATCGAAATCCCGTTCCTCCATGGGAGACTACAAGGAAATTTTACTACAAAGAGTATGCATATGAAATTGCTGAAAACTTATCAGTTCCCGTACCAAGACTTTATCGGGGCGGAAGTTTGGAAAGCATCCTTGAGCAAAATGTGCAATTTCCCATTGTCCTAAAACCCTCTTTCAAGGAAAATTATTACCCCAAAACCAAAAAGAAAGCAATCAAGGTTGAGAACAGAGAGCAGTTGATAAATGAATATAGAAAAATGTCTTCAATCATCGAGCCGTCCCGAATTATTGTTCAGGAGATGATAGAAGGGGGACCCAAAAATCTATACTCTTATGTTACATTTTTTGATGGCGAGAAGAATATTGCGGGGATGTCGGGCAGAAGGTGGCGTCAACACCCAATGGACTTTGGACACGCGACAACCTATGCGGAATCTGTCGCCGTGCCGGAACTGGAATCTATGGCAACAAAATTATTGAGGGAATTGCAATACTATGGTCTGGCAGAAGTGGAATTTATGAAAGATGATAAAGACGGCTTATTCAAATTTATAGAAATCAATGGCAGGGTGTGGGGTTGGCATACATTGGCAAAAGCAGCGGGAGTAAATTTGCCGTTCATCTTATTTCGGCATATGGTAGGAGAAGAAATTGAACCTCCAGAACCTATTCTAGGAGCTAAATGGATCCGGTTAATAACAGATCTTCCGACGGCATCTAGGGAATTATTGGCTGGAAGAATGAAATTGAGATATTACCTGAGATCCTTATTAGAGATAAAAGAATTTGCTGTGTTTTCTTTGAAGGATCCAATCCCATTTTTTATGGAATATCTCATGATACCGTACCTTTGGCGTAGGAGGGGATTCTGAATAAACTAAGTCAACGCTGAGGACTCCACAAATGACATATCTCTTCCTGGTCTTTATTACATGCTTTCTTCTTATTTTTTTGGGAATCAAATGGGAAATAAAGGTCAAAATCGTCACTCCCTGGACGATTTTCGTGGTACTATTAGGATGTTTAACCATTTATTTCCTACATAAGACATCTCCAAATTTTTCCTCCATCTATGAAGTAACTATAGCATTAGCCCAGACTCTCATCATCACATTCGTAGTTACACTTATATTTTTTTATCGCGATCCCGACAGAATTCCACCAACGCAAGAAAGGGTCATCTTATCTCCTGCAGATGGAAGAGTCCTGTATGTTACGGAAATCAGTGAGGGAAAATTTCCTTTTGCAATAAAGGGCAGGAAGGAGATTCCACTCGGAGAATTTATTAAAGAGGATTTTATATATCACCGTGGGCTCCAGGTAGGAATTGGGATGAATCTCCTCAATGTCCACGTGAACAGAGCTCCTATTCGAGGAAAAATTTCCCGATTAAAGAGGATTCCTGGGGGATTTCATTCTTTGAAAAAGATGTCCTCTCTGCTGGAAAATGAGAGAGTCTTCACAATTATAGAGAATGACGAAATAAAGGTAGGAATTGTTCAGATCGCCTCTCGCCTGGTACGCCGAATTATTCCGTACGTAAAGGAAGGAGACAATGTACAAAGTGGCCAGAGGATCGGATTCATTCGTTTTGGTTCCCAAGTTGACGTCTTAATAGCTGCAAAGGATAGAATAAGCATTGAGATCAAACCTGACGATGACGTAAAGGCGGGAATCTCTGTAATTGCCACTTATTGAAAGAGCGTCTGGGCGAACTGAGTCAAAACATAGACACAAGCACTCTTTACCAAAGATGCTATGGGAGCACCGGGTCGAACCTCACTAAGATAGGCCATTCTCTCTCTTACTATCTGGAAAGCCAGGGAATGGGCGCTATACCTTCAAAACCATTCCCTTCACCAATGTCGAGACCTCTGATAGGGTTGGGGACATGGTCGATATCGGAGTAAACTACCTATGACTAGAGTCTGTATGGTGGCCTTTACTTCCTATCCTGCTGATGTGCGGGTGCGACGGCAGGCTGAAGCTTTGGTTGAAGCAGGCATCTCAGTAGACGTGATTTGTCTCAGAAATCAAAATCAGCCATATAGGGATGTCGTGGAGGGAGTATATGTCTTCAGACTTCCTCTAAGACGTCAGCAGTGGTTGGAGAAATATCACTATCTGGCTCATTACCCACTGTTCATGGTTTTGGCCTTCATCAAATTGTCCACGCTTCATTTCAGAAAACGTTACAGCATCATTCATGTGCACAATATGCCTGATATTTTGATACTTAGCGCCCTGATCCCTGCATTGACGGGGGCTAAGTTGATTTTGGACATACATGATCCCATGCCAGAAGTCTACATGGCAAAATACTCCAAAACCGAATCGCACCCCGCTATTCGGCTCCTCCGATTTATGGAGAAGTGTAGTATCAAGATTGCCAGCCTGGTGATTACAGTAAACAGTTCGTGTCGTGACCTTTTGGTTTCCCGAAGCTGCCCTGAAACGAAGGTACACGTGATTCTGAACTCTCCCCAAGAGAAGGTATTCTCAAGGGGGCCTAGCAGGAAGAGGGAAGATGAAGCATGGACGCATAATGGCAATTTTATAGTTATGTACCACGGTAACCTCACGAGGAGAAATGGCATCGAAGTCGCCCTCAGAGCCTTTGCTCTCATCCGCGAAAAGGTACCTAATTTAACATTTCATGTCTACGGGAGGGGCGAGTTCTTGGACAATTTCTTGGACCTTGTCCGAAAACTGAATTTGGGGGATATCGTAAAATATTATGGCCTGGTTCCTCATGAGACGATCGCTGCAGCTATTCAATCAATTGACGTTGGCCTCGTCCCAAACGAGAGGAGTAAGCACTGGGATCTGGCAATGCCAACACGAATTTGGGAATATCTATGCGCGGGAAAGCCGGTTATTGCTCCACGAACTCCTGGGATCTTGACTTACTTTGACGAGGATTCTCTTTACTTCTTTAGGTCTGGTGACACATGGGATCTGGCCAGGGCGATCCTTCATGTTTACAAGAGGCCGACGCGCCGTCGAATTGTACTCGAGCGAGGAATCGCCGTTTATAAAGCACATCGATGGGAAGTCCAAAAAGAGCATTTTCTGGAGCTTGTTGAGAAACTTTTGAACCAAAGCGGTCCTCAGTTCAGCAGGAAACAAGATGGCGAACATATTGAAATGTGGCGAAGATGAACTATGAAAGCTTTGAATTCACTCTTCACGACGCCCCCGAGACCAACAGACACCTAATTGACATTTCGAAAGGCAAAAAATAACGGCTTTCCATCTGAGGGACCAAAGGATATCGAGACGAGGCCAAAATTCTCAATCACGGATATGCTATCGGTACGCCTGCGCGAAACTGAACAACATTCGTGTCAAAATTATTTCCTCTGGTTTAACAAGGGCTGTTAGACCTCAAGACGAAATTAATCTCAATACCGGCGTCACAGACCAGACCGTTGGGATCATCAAATAGATAACTGCAACCAATGATTGGATGATTGCGACCGAAAGTGACGATATTAATAATCCTTTCTACCAGTCACTTCTATTTTCTGCAATCCATGCTGTGAACTCCACCTGGCGACTGATATAGATGGAGTGGGAGATACAAAAGGGCATAGTTAAAGGTGCGGAATTGGCTACTCCTGTAATTAATGTTCGAGTGATGAGAAAAGGGTCAAATGGAAAAATTCTTGAGGAATCACTGTCAGATGAGAAAGGTCAATGGGAAGTGAGAAATATTGAAACAGGTGATACCATAATTTTTGAATCAGAGGGATATGTCAAAAAGACTTTCTCTCCTGATAATCTGCCCAAGGTCGTACGCTTGCTAGAAAACAGTCTGATAGGATATCAAAAACGGCTCTGGTTTAACCCCGGGGAAACGGTCGACGTATTTGTTCATTCTCCACTGAGGTTTTCTGCTCGTCTATTCCGACATGGATTACAAAAAGAATGTATCCTCGATGCGGGCCTTTTTGACAGGAAAATTCAAAATGTACCCGATGATTATTTCGTTGAAAACGGCCTCAATTGGGAAAGCACTTTTTCATATAAGATCCCCCTCAAGGCTGAACCAGGGATTTATAGTCTGCTCTTAGAAGCCGATGCACAAGATCCATTTGCTATCCCTATGGTTGTTTCAACCTCGAGGGGTGACTGCGGTAAGAGGTCCCATCTATTAGTATTAGCAAGTACAAATACATGGCAATCTTATAACGTATGGGGTGGACGCAGTCGCTATCGCAATTTTGAGGGCAACACAAGCAGAGAGTATATAGATCTGAAATCGCCGAGACACAAAATAAAAACAAAAGTGGCCAAATTTCTCCCCCTTGAGATCAAATCGAAAATAAAGCGCCTCCTGAAATATTGGACTAAGAGCGGATCCTTCTATTATAAGAAGCTAACAATCCTCAGGCCCTTTACCAATTGCAGCTTAGAGGGGGACAACGTATATCAACCGTTTACTAACCATTTGGCTGCCGGAGAGTGGCGTTTGCTTGCATGGTTAGAGAGGGAGGGAATCAACTATGATATCATAAGCGGGGCAGAGCTCCACAACGACCCTGATCTTCTGAAAAATTATAGGGCCATTATCCTTTCAACCCATTGCGAATACTGGACTCGTAATATGTATGAGGGGTTGAAATATTATCATGAAAACAATAACCTTTGGATATTAAATATTTCTGGAAATACAATGTATCGTGAAATAGCTTTCTTTGAAGACGGTTCGACACATTGTGTGAGCCTGTCTTTTCCAGATCAATCACAAATTTTTGGCGTTAGTTTTACTGAAGACGATCTTTACACCTGTGCTCCGTATCGAGTACTACAGCCTCATCATTGGGCCTTCGAGAACATCTCACAGATAAGAGGAACCGATACCTTTGGAGAAAAATCTTTGAACCGGAATATACCGAAATCGGATAACCGGTACGATCCGGGTCGCCCAGGAGATAAAATCGGTTTACGAGGAATGGGAGCATCTGGTTGGGAAACAGATAAACTATGCAAGAATGCTCCAAAAAATGTCCAAATTCTCGCAAAGGGAACCAACGAAAGAGGTGGTGCTGACATGGTCATCAGAGAACCCCAGGATTCTCGTGGGGGCATGTTTTCGGCTTCCTCAATAACCTTTGGTGGGAGTCTATTAATTGATTCAGTAGCCTCGCAACTCGTGAAAAACATTATCTCAAAAGCATTAGGAAGTTAGCTAACAATCTAAAAAACAAGGGGGGAGGAAATGAGTTTGTCCACCAGGGTTCTTAGAACGTTTGAAGACATAGAGGATGTCCGTGGGTTTTGGGAGAAGGAGCAATGGCATCCTTATGCAGATATCGATTACTATCTTAGGTTTGCTGGATCAGCACCGGGTTTTATAGAACCACACGTGGTGTTACTTACGGGGCACGAGCAACCGTTGGCCTTAATGATCGGCTGGATTAGAGAAGCACCTCTCACCTGGAAGGTTGGCTACAAAACCGTATATAGAGCTCATGTTCGCTCCTTAGAAATTGCGTACGGAGGTATTCTGGGAGATACTACCTATTCGAACTGTGGTGTCTTGGTTCAAGAAATCTTGAATTGCTTAACACGGGGGGAGGCGGATATTGCTTTTTTCAAATTCATCAGATCCAATTCTCCTCTTTTCAAGGTAGCTACTGACCTGCCTGACTTTCTCTTCCGTGATCATTTTCCTCTTATAAACCCTCACTGGAAGCTTTCCCTGAACAATTCATTTGACGAATTCTATCAGCAACGCTCCAAGAATACTAAGAGCAATATTCGAAAGTATGCAAATCGAATGAAAAAGGGCTTCGGAGACAGTGTATCAGTAAAATGTTTCCGAGAAAAAACCGACGTGGATCAAGGAATGAGCGACATCGAGACAATAGCAGCGCAAACTTATCACCGGAAATTAAGAGTTGGCTTTTTCAATACACCTGAAACTCGCAGTGAATGGATGTTCGCGGCTGATCGGGGATGGCTTCGCGCGTACGTGCTGTACCTCCAAAATCTACCATGTTCATTTTTGACCGCTTATGCATATAACAGGGTATTTTATGTGGAGGCTCATGGATTTAATCCGTCTTACGAATACTACCACCCCGGAATGTTTCTCTTCATGAGAACTATAGAAGACCTGTGCAGTGATCCTGGAATAGACTCCATAGATTTTGGTTTTGGAGATGCTGATTACAAGAGAAATTACGGTGATCAAAGTCGGAACGATGCGGCAGTGTACATTTTTGCTCCAACCCTGAGGGGCATAAAATTTAACTTGACCCGGAGCTTGACAATTCTCGTTTCCAAATTCGCTAAAACTACCCTAAGAAGGCTAAAAATCCTAGGTAAGGTAAAGACAAAATGGCGTCGACAACTTACCTCAAGTAAAGGCAATCCTATACCCAAGACATAACCTACGCTGCTTGGATTTTTCAATAAGCACTGAGGGTACAGAACTATGCGGTTTAAATACGTGATTATTACGCCGGTAAAGGATGAGGAGACATTTTTCCCAAAAACAACAGAATCTGTTCTGAATCAAGAAATTAAACCTGAAAAATGGATAATCATTAATGATGGTTCCACAGATCGGACCGGTGAATTGGTTAGCAGGCTTGAAAGGGAAAATAGCTGGATAACGGGGATCCATCTCGAGAGTGGTAGTGAGAGAAAGCCGGGGGGAGAGTCTTTAATAAATAGAGGGCTTCAGAATTTAAGGCTGAAGGATTTTGATTTCTTTGTGAGAATGGACGGCGATCTTTCCTTTGAAAACAACTATTTTAAAAGATTATTTTTTGAATTTCAAAAGAACCCGAAACTCGGAATAGCGAGTGGCGTCTGTTTTGTGCCCTTAGGAGGAAGACTGAAACAAGAAAAACATCCTCGTTTTCATACGAGAGGTCCTCTGAAAACGTATCGTATCCAATGTTTTTTCGATATTGGTGGTTTAGAATCCGACCTTGGATGGGACACGGTGGACGAGGTAAAGGCAAATATGCTTGGGTGGCAAACAAGAAGTTTTCCTGAACTGAAAATTCTTCATTTGAGAAAAACTCAGACAGCCTCTGGTGTTCTAAGAGGTAAAAGAACTCTTGGCATTACAGATTACTACTTGGGATACCATCCTCTCTTTATGCTCTTAAAGTCTATGAGACATATGGCTTTACCGCCTTATTTTTTGGGTGGTATACATTTATTTGCAGGTTTCTTGAGTGGGTATTTGAAAGGGCGGAAACAGATTGATGATCTGAATTTTATCAAGTATCTGAGAAAGCAGCAATTTAACAAACTCATTGGTAGAGAGACAATCTGGAAATAAGTCGAATGAACACCATGATGAGCATTACATGCTATTGGCTTCGAAAGAGGATCTTTGCCCCGAAGAAGTCAGAAAAGGATCTTTTCATCAAGTGCAAAAGATTTACTCCGATATTTCAAAGACATATCGTGCAGCAGTTACTCAGTGAAACAGCAGGCACCACTGAATTGGGCAGGCGATATAAGGTCTCAAAAATGCTATTATCCACCCATGAAAAACAGGGATGGCAGGACAGGTGAGACCTGAACTCTCCCGGGAAACAGAATTTAGATCCGGTCTCGAGAAGCAAACCGACTACCACACAAAATGATCTGAGATCAATCCTTGATGAGTAGTCCCAATAGGAAAAATGCCGTCATTTCTATTAAGATTAACCCAGCACGTATAACGTCTGTTTTATTAATCATAGTCGCTTTCCTAGTTTTTGCCAGTTCCAGTGGTTACTTCCTCAAATTCGTCATTCGATATCCGGGGATCAAGAACTTTTCCCTGTTCAACCTGGATTGTGAGGGTAACGTACCAACTTATTTCTCTTCGCTTATCTTACTTTTCTCAAGTTTTCTTTTTGGTCTCATAGGATTCTACAAGAAAAGGGAAAACGATTCATATGTTTTTCACTGGGGATTTTTGTGCCTCATTTTCGTGTATTTATCGCTTGACGAAGCCATTGCCATCCATGAATTACTAAACAGACCTTTACGAACAATGTTCGCCTTAGGTGGTATTTTTTACTATGCTTCAGTCATTCCTGGCATCATAGCAATACTGATTCTCTTGGTGGGCTATTATAAATTCTGGGTTAACCTCCCTTCGAGATCAAAGTTCTTCTTTACAGTTGCATTCATCTGCTACGCAGGGGGAACGGTCGGGATGGAGCTTGTTGGAGGACGACACTCAGATCTGTATGGCATAGATAACTTATCTTATGGTGTCTTGACGACTCTGGAAGAAACCCTTGAAATGGTAGGAATTGTTTTGTTGATTTACGCCCTCATGGATTATATCCGCACTTACCTCAAGCAAGTTCAATTCCAGCTTGACTAATTTCGTTTTAATTGGGGGGTTTTTTTCTGAAAAATGTTTAACGTGAAGAATATTTTGAAAGGCAATTCCAGTTTATCATTAATCTCCAAGTCTGGAGTTGCTTCTGCTGATCGGGTAAGGCTTTCAGCGGTGAGTTTTCTTATTTCAACTGTCCTCATGAATACTTTTTCCAAGGCAGAATGTGGCTCCTATTCTATCGCTTTTCCGATATCGCTCTTTCTCGCTTCAATTCAGAACGCGATCATGAACACACCCACTTCTCGGGGAGATTGGAGGCACAGGGGGCTCGCTTCGTGTATTGCAAGGAACCGTGGATATCCGAATATTTGCCGCCAAGCAGAACTCGTGTCGCGTATTTGTTCTTGTGTACATTCAGACGCGGTAACAGCCATAGCCGCTGAATCACCGATGCGGCTGGGAAAAAAAATCCCTTCGCGGCTCTTCATGGTTCTTAAAGCGCTAGCCTACGGGAGAATCAGTCTAGTTTTCATGGTAAGTTTCTGCCCCGGTCCGCTGCTTCGAACGCAATGGCTGATGGAGGTGGCATCAAACCCAGGCAGATTTCTGGCCGCGTTCGATTGGTATTACAAAGGGTATCGGTGAGGCCATGGCAAACTATCAAGAATCAATATACATGGATTATGTGAAAAGCACGACCTCAGCAGACAAGGTCTCCCCATTTTACTCCAAATTGGCAAAAATCTCATTGTTCATCTACCTTTTTTTTGTGTTCTTCGGTACTTCTGCACCCTTCCGCGAGAGGATTACGGATGTGGAAGACATCACAACCTCAAATCCAGTCAACCAAATTGTGTTCTCATTTTTGTACATCCTTTCATTCATAAGCATTCTCCCCAAGAGACATTCGATCCTCCAGTTTCTTAAAACAGAGAAGTTTTTGACCTTCTTTCTATTGTGGGCGCTTTTCACCGTTATCTGGTCTGATTTCCCCATAGTATCCTTGAAGCTGTGGATTCAGATGACGGGAACGGTGATCATATTGCTCTCCGCATTGCTACACCTGCGCTCAGCCGATGAGGCGTTGCCTTATTTTAAAGCCATTTTAATCCTTTACATACCACTTACTTTTTTGTCAATTCTGTTAATTCCAGGGGCCACCGATTGGCGATTCCCTGCTTGGCGAGGATTAGCCCCCCACAAAAACATGCTCGGGCAGGTGAGCCTGTTCAGCCTGATCATTTGGTCTTTTGCTTTACGCAACCGTAATATGATAAAAAAGATAGTGGTCCTCTTGTTTTTGGTCTTATCGTTCATTCTCTTGATCGGCTCCAAGAGCACGACATCTTGGCTGGCGGCTGGCCTTTTGGTCTGCCTCGCAGGGTTATGGCACACGGAAACAGTGATCCTCCGACCTACCGTGGGCAGATTCTTGGCTTTCACGGTGTTCTTTTCTTCTTTGCTAATCCTATTGTTAACCTTCTTGCTTGCGTCGGACCTTGTGGCTTCGGCCCTCCATTTTTTCCAAAAGGATGTCACCCTAACTGGAAGGGTGCATTTGTGGAGTGTTGTATTCAAAGAAACGAAAAAACATTTACTTTTCGGATGTGGCTTGGGAGGTTTTTGGGTTCCGAACAGTCCGGCTATGGACGCAATTTACCAGGAATTTGTCTGGCTTCCAAATCAATCCCACCTGGGATATCTGGATATTTTGAACGAAACTGGTATCCTCGGAATCTCCCTTTTTGGATTTATGGTATTCTTTTATTTTAGAACTCTCGGGACAGTTAAAAAACCACATCCTTGGAAATGGTTGGTTATTGCCGTGCTGATCGTAAATGTTTCAGAGTCAACACTCTTCGGAGGAAATACACTGCAAGAAGTCTTATTCATTTTTTCTTACCTCGCGCTCTATGCTGACCTTAGGCGAGAGGCTTCAACTTCTTCTGCCCGAATGCCTCCCAGTGTCAAGTGACATTCGATATGGCTCGTTGATACCTGCAGGGATAATCATAGTGGGACCCCTTGTCATCACATAATTCTCGCCCAGATTGAGCACGCGCCTCGATAATGTGTGGCACTTCCTATCTAGAGCTTTTTGAATGTGTTCTTCGATTAAAGCATTGCCTGTCATAAATTGGGCCTTGATTAATACCAAATCAGTTTGCCGTGCGGAAAGACGATACTCTATGGCGCTATGCTGTTTTATCGTGTTGTATTCGTGACGCGTCTTTTGTTCGTTACCTGGATCCGTTTGAGGATTCAGAGTGTCTCTCGGTTGATTAACTCCTTGCTTATTTGCCATTGAGACTCTTATTGTACCTGTTTTCCCAAGGGTTGCTTCGTGTAATCTAAAGGGGCAGGACCTGAATATGTGGTGACCACTGAGACATGGCCTTGGCTATGAACTCAGAACCATTGTTCGATCTGAAATGCTCAGGAGCGCGGCAGATGACAGAGGCCTGTACGAGACAGCACACCACAGCAACAGGCCGCAGCCTCCACTCCTTCATAACAGCCAGACTTTGAAGGACTTTTTTGTCGATCTTGAATGTGAAGCAGTGGAGGATGCTAAGGCAAATGGGCTGAGGTGCCAGACGAGAAGGTTTCCTGAATTATGGATCATTCACTTCAGAAAACCCAAAGTGTGCCTCCAGCCTTATGGGATGAAAAATCTCGCGGAGGCAGGCTACTATTGGGGATACCATCCACTTCTCATGGTTCTGGGGGCCGTTAAAAGATGACGAAGCACTGTTGGTGGACGGGCAGCGTATAAGGGATGACCGGGGGCCCTTGGGCGGGTGCGTAAGGAAAAGGCTACAAACCAATGATCCCAGCTTTATGCAGGTACTTAAGAAGACAACAGTTGAGGAGACCCCGTCGCAAAGAGACCATTCGGAAGTGGTAATGCGTTAACCAAATCTGATCCTCTTGGCCAATAAAGAGGCAGGGTCGTCTTTTTCCCGTTTACCCGTTGTTTCCGAAAAGGATATGGCTCTTCCAACAAGAAGAATGGTTCGAAGGGTGATGAAGGAGATTTTGCGCTCCCCATTGATCCTGAAATCCGGCATTGCTACGGTAGATCAGGCAATGCTCTCGACGCTAAACCTATCTATTTCCATAATTCTCATCAAGACAACATCGAAGGCAGAGTTCGGTTACTATTCCTTGGCGTTACCGATCTCGCTTTTTCTCATTTCCATTCAGAATGCTATCATAAATACTCCGCTTGCTGTCCTCTTGATTACAAAAAAAGGGGGTGATAGGCTGCAGTATGCTGCTTCACTTTGCTACGGGCAGTTTTTCGCCATCCTGCCGGCGGTATTCATTGGGCTTGTTGCGATCGGTCTATTACGTTTCTGGAATCTGGATTCAACACAGGCGTCTGTTGCAGCCGCTCTTTGTTTGGCAACGGTCGGTTTATTGTTTCGAGAGTTTCTCCGTGCCTATTTCTTTGCAAAGGAAACCCCTCTCCGAGTTCTGAAGCTGGACGCCCTCTATGCGATACTCCTTTTGGGCCTCATTGCCTTAGGTTATCTGTTCCTCACAATAAGCGTCCCCACCGTTTTTGTGCTGATGGGGGTGAGCGCCCTTCTCGTGGCTCTGCTTTTCAGTCGTGAGTTAGGCTGGCATTGCCACCCAAAGTCCGTTACAGAGAGTTACTGCGAAAATTGGAAATTTGGCAAATGGGCTCTGTTGGGAGTTCTTGTGACACACATACAAAACTATAGCTATGTTTACCTGTTAGGCGTGTTGTTGACCAGTGTGGCTGTGGCTGACGTATCGGCTGCACGGCTCTTATTGGTACCCCTCGTTTTCGTTGAGTCAGGCTGGGGGAAAATAGTGGTGCCGCACGGCTCGAGGCTTCGTGAGGAGGGTCAGATTGCTCTATTCTTCAAAGAACAGATCCTGGTAAGCCTGGTATTAGCTCTATGCGTTATGGCTTACACCGTCCTATTGTGTACATTTTCTGGGATAATTCAAAACTTTCTATTCACCGAAAAGTATGCGAATTCCCTAGATTATGTTTTATTTTGGGGGATGATTTTTGCCATAAGATTCATATCCCTGAATGCGAGCTATGGACTGCAGGTGACGAAGAATTTTCATACTATCTCAAAGGTTAACTTCGTAACCATGCTTGTGACTGTGGGGTCCGCCTATTTCCTTATCAAAAGCCACGGACCCAAGGGAGGACTCATGGCTCTGATTCTCGGTGGAGCATTGCTCGCTGTTGTCCTGTGGTACTGTTTTGGTAAGACCGTATTCTTCCAAATGAGGGGATTAGCCAACGACAAATTCAGGGAAAAAATACCGCTCAAGATTTCAAAAAGAGGTCCTGTTACCCTATTTGACGATTGAACTGAATCAATAGCGCATATACTCCGTATAGACAGAAATGACCTTCTTTTGTATTGAGGTGGAAGCATTTAACCAACACTGTAGCCAGACCGATAAACAAAAGAGGGAACCCGCAATCCTTTGCTCAGTATGTATCCCCACGTATTGCCGTCCGCACCTCCTAGAAAAGCTGCTGAGAAGTCTGGAAAATCAGGTACTTCCCGACGGGGTGGAAATGGAGATTATCATCGTGGACAATGATTCGCTCAAAAGCGCTGAGCCTGTCGTCTACACATTTCAGGACACGGAGCGCATTCGTTTCTGCTATTTCAATCAACCCATAAAAAACATCAGCCTTACCCGGAACATGGCGGTGAAAAAAACATCCGGCGAGTATATTCTGTTCATTGATGATGATGAGGTTGCTTCTCCCCGATGGCTAAGTTACTTACTGAGAACCCTAAAAGGGTTTGATGCTGACGGTGTATTCGGCCGGGTAGTGCCGGAATTCAGTACAAACGTTCCCAAGTGGATGCACCAGATGGATTTCTTCCACGACTCTGTGCGCGCTACTGGAGCAAAAGCCACATCTAAGTGGGCAGGTAACTGCATCGTCAGAGCCCAACTTCTGAAAGAAATGAGAGAGCCTTTCGATCCGAAATATGGGATTACGGGAGGGGAGGATACCCACTTGTTTGATAGACTGGAGCAACAAGGTGCCCGCTTCGTGCATTGCCAGGAGGCCTGGGTCTCCGAATATTTGCCGCCTAGCAGAACACGTCTTTCATATTTGTTCTTGCGTGGATTGAGAGGCGGGAATGCTCATACACGAAGGAAAATTGAATTCGCCCGGCAAAAACAGGTTGAAATTCGAATCTGGATGGTGGCCAAGGCACTATCTTTTGCGCTGATTAGCCTGATTTTTATGATGACTCTCTATCCCAGTCCAGCTCGCCGTACTAAATGGCTGATGAAGCTCGGCTCAAACATAGGCAGGTTTTTGGCAGCTCTTGGCTGGCATTACAAGGGGTACCGATAAAGCCTTGTCGCGGTTTCTTGAATCAGTACCGGCTGAATTTCCGAAACGGCCGCCTGCCTTATCACCTTCCTTCGGATGATTCATGGGCAGAAGGCAATTCCACGTACCGAGCTTAAGCAACACAGAAAGCGAGCATAGCCTTAAGTTCAGGCAAGATGGTATTTGTTCAGGTGTTTGGAAATGCTGTTTAATTCTCTAGCGAAAGATGTATTATCAATTGTAGTTTATTACTCAGGTCTCATTTACATCCTTAGGTTCTTGGGCAGAAATTATGCAAAAATCCTTCTTTACCACAGTGTGAGCGAAAGTGAAAATAAATTTATTAAAGGGACGAATATGTGGATTTCTTACGTCGTTTTTGAGAAACATATGAATTACATACTAAAGCATTATCACGTAATTTCACTGCAAGAACTTGTTAAATTTTTACAGCAAGGTAAGATCCCACCACAATCAATGGTTATTACCTTTGACGATGGTTTTTCAGATAATTTTTCTTTTGCTTATCCCTATTTGAGACGGCACAAAATTCAAACAACTATTTTTCTCGCGACAGATTGCATTGAGAAAAAGAAAACAATATGGATCCAGGAACTAAACTACTTAATTAATACCGTAGGTGTTCAGAAAGTTATAAGAAGTATACATGCCATGAATGAGAAATATGAAATCGATCAATTGATTATAGAGACGAATTCAAAGAGAACGATCCGGAAGCAGGTTGAAGACTATTTGGCATATGATGTAAACAAGGAGGAACGAAAAAAAATCCTAGGAAGTCTGTTCCGCGAGTTCAATATCCGAACAAAGAAAGTCTTTTCTGAAAATCAGATATTTCTGACTGCGAGTCAGATCAGACGGATGAAAAAGAAGGGTATATACTTCGGGAATCACGGTGCTTCTCATACCCCCTTTTCTGCTATGTCCCTGGATGAACAATGGAGGGAAATTGTACATTCCAAAAAAGTAATTGAGGAGAATCTTGGCGAAGATTTCGTACCTTTTTCGTATCCGTTCGGGCAGACGAAAGATTTTACTCTGAATACACAAAGGCTTGTAAAAGAAGCCGGCCATAGTTGTATTCTAACTGCCATGCCAACGTTGAATCATGCAGGTACATCTCCGTTCGAATTAGGCCGTATTGTCGTCGATAACGGCCCAGTGTACAAATTGGCTTTCGAATTGGAAAAAGGAGTTCTAAAACACCTATTGCTGAATAAGAAACATGAGCTCAGAGGGGCTATGAATGGATAGAACGAATATGAAACCCATACTTGTCACTGGTTCTCATCGTTCAGGAACAACGTGGGTGGGAAAAATTTTGTCGACAAACCCGTCAGTTGGATATATAGACGAACCATTCAATCCTGTTGTTCAGCATTACAGCCCAGGCACATGCAGCGTGACGTTTGATCACTGGTGGATGTATATTACGGAGGAGAATGAATCTCCGTTTTTCGATCACATTGCCACCATGTTAGAGTTTCGCTACAAAATAATGATTCAGCTGAAGAGAATCGTTAAGAACAGATGTGGTGTCCGAACCTTCCTGAAGGGATACAGCCAGTTTATTCTGAATCGTTATATCAATCACGCCAGACCGCTGCTAAAGGATCCCATAGCTTTCTTCTCAACAGAATGGCTGGCCAGAAGGTTTAACATGGATGTAGTGATACTAATCCGGCATCCTGCAGCTTTCGTGAGTTCAATTAAACGAATGAACTGGCAACATGATTTTGCGAATTTCTTGGACCAAACTCTTCTTATTAGGGATCTTTTGTCTCCTTTCGAAGAGGAGATTAGAGAGTACAAGAAAAACAAGCATGACATCATTGACGAGGGGATTCTGTTGTGGAAGATGTTCTACTACGTCGTGAATAGATTTCGAACCAACCATAAAGATTTTATTTTCTTGAGACATGAAGACTTGTCAAGGAGACCAGTGGAAGAATTCAGAAACCTATTCGATCGACTGAACATAGAATTTACGGAAAAGATTAGCAAGACTATTATGCAATATTCCGATTCCCGTAATCCTTCCGAGGCGAGGGAGGGTGTGCCGCATCAACTAAAACGAAATAGTCTTTCAAATATTAAGAATTGGAAAAATAGGCTTTCGAAATCAGAAATAGAGAGGATCAAAAAGGGAGTTCAAAACATATCGAATTTGTTCTATGGCGAGGAAGATTGGGAATGAATTCCTGGAGCAAGCAGCTCTTTACCATACGTCCTAGACGACGTGATTGTTCTCAGTGAGGAGGATTTACTCAGTGTTGTCTGGCTCACGATAGAGTGCCTGATGAGTTTGAGTGATTTGTCGACTCTAGCCCCTTAGTGAACTTATCGTGAGGACAGAGTTTCTCATAAGATACTGCACCGTATTCTCCCTGGTTGTACATGAAAAGGCAGAGGTATAATTCACCAAGGAAAGGAAGATATTGATGACAATCGAGGAAAGAGTAATAGAGGCGATTTTTGGCGCAGTTGAAGGGGTCAATGAGCAACTACCGGAGAAAAACCAACTAGAGAAATCTGTTGATACTATTTTATTCGGTAAGTCAGGGAAATTAGATTCGCTAGGATTCGTGAATCTGATCGTAGCAGTAGAGGAAAAGATAGAAGAAGAATTTGGCGTCATGCTAACCTTAGCTGATGAGCGGGCAATGTCCCAAAAGAGAAGTCCTTTCAAATCCATTAAGACGCTTGCAGGCTACATTCTCCAGCTCTTAGAAGAAGATGGAAAATTGGGATGATTAAGAACCAAGTGATTGTGATTACGGGGACTAGAAAAGGTATTGGGAGGCACCTAGCGGAGTACTATGCCAAGAAAGGATTACAGGTTTTGGGGTGCAGTCGCAGACCTGTTGATTATCAATTGGAAAATTACCAACATTTTTGCTTGGATGTTTCTGATGAAAAGAAAGTAAAACAACTGTTCACTGAGATTCGAAAAATTCATAACCGCCTGGATATCTTGATAAATAACGCTGGTATTGCCTCTATGAATCATATTCTTCTGACACCCCTAAGAACAACCCAAGACATTCTGAATACGAATGTCGTTGGAACATTTCTTTTCTGCCGCGAAGCCGCTAAGTTGATGCAGAAGAATGGCTATGGTCGGATTGTAAATTTCGTGACGGTAGCTACACCTCTGAAGCTGGGAGGAGAAGCCGTCTATGCATCCTCAAAAGCCGCTGTTTTGAGTCTGACACAAATTCTCGCAAGAGAACTTGCTGAATTCGGCATAACTGTTAATGCTATTGGTCCAACACCGGTTAGGACGGACTTGATCCGGTCTGTCTCTCAGGACAAAATTGAAAGTCTCATACATCAACAGGCCATTCAGCGGTTTGGTGACTTTGGAGATATCACAAATGTTATTGATTTTTTTATTAAACCCGAGTCAGAGTTTGTTACGGGGCAGGTGATCTATCTGGGAGGTATTAGCTAACAGCGGATCAAAATTGATGAATGAAATGAGAGTGGTCACTAAGAGCACGAGTCAAGTATTCAATACCCGAATTCCTTGGTTGGGTAACTCAAGACCATTTTCAAGTGCAATGTTTGTATCGGGTGCTGATTCAGCAAACAGAGAGTTCTTACGGAGTCTCACTAACATTGATGGAGGATGTAAATGTCCATTGATTTCATGATTAACGTATTCAAGAAGAATAGAGAGAAAGATGCGATCGTCTGGAACGATAAAGTTTATAGCTATGAATGGCTTCTCGGCCGTCTCGACTACTGGAAAGAGATGATCAAAGCCAGAAATATAGGAGCTGGAAGGGTTACGATTTTAGAAGGAGACTTTTCGCCAAATTCGGTTGCTCTTTTTTTAGCACTTATCGAAGAGGGGTGTATACTTGTTCCCCTTACAAGTTCTGTTAATTCAAAAAAACCTGAATTCATCGAAATTGCTCAAGGTGAGGTTTCTATCACCATAAAAGCAAATGATCAGGTTGAAATCTTGAACTTGCCAAACTCGGCGAACCACGAACTTTATGATGAATTAAGGCAATTGAGCCATCCCGGATTGGTACTATTTTCTTCCGGATCAACAGGAAAGAGTAAAGCAGCTGTCCACGACATGGTGGTTATGCTGGAGAAATTCAAAGTGCCAAGACATAGTCTAAGGGGAATAACATTCTTGCTATATGACCATATCGGGGGCGTGAATACGTTGCTCTACACTCTCTCGAACGCAGGTTGCATTGTTACTGTACAAGATAGGAGTCCGGACACTGTGCTCAATGCGGTTGAAAAACACAAAGTTGAATTACTGCCAACTTCGCCTACTTTCATCAATTTGATCTTATTGAGTGAAGCGTACAAGCGATACAAGATTGACACCCTCAAGACCGTCACTTACGGAACTGAGCCCATGCCTGAGAGTACCCTGAAGCGTTTTCACGAGTTATTCCCAAGAATTCAACTGCAGCAGACTTACGGACTTTCGGAAGTGGGCATTCTTCGCTCAAAGTCAAAGAGCTCAGATTCACTCTGGGTCAAAGTCGGGGGGGAAGGTTTTGAAACTCGAGTGGTCGATGGGATCCTGCAGATCAAGGCTAAATCAGCGATGTTAGGCTATCTGAACGCCCCGAGCCCGTTTACAGGGGACGGGTGGTTCAACACGGGGGACGCAGTGAAGGTGGATGGTGAGTACATCAAGATCTTAGGCCGTAAGTCCGAAATTATCAATGTTGGGGGAGAGAAAGTCTATCCTGGCGAGGTGGAAGACGTGATTCAGGAAATCGAAAATGTTGCAGAAGTAACGGTATATGCAGAAAAAAACCCGATCATGGGACACATCGTCTGTGCTAAAGTCAATTTGTTAAATTCTGAGGATCCAAAAGAATTCACCAAGCGCTTAAAGAGATACTGCAGTGAGAGATTGCAGAATTATAAGGTACCTATTAAGGTCGCAGTTGTGAATGAAAGACAACACAGTGATCGTTTCAAAAAGATTAGACAACTTTAGTCTACCTGAAGAGCAGATAAGGATCAGGAAAATAAGGGTCAAGGCTCTGGAAACATTTGCTTTGCGAACCCGCGAAGCAATGAAAGACAATGATATTATACCGATAGGGAAACACCGAGCACTTGCCCATCAAAATAACCCTTGCGCCGATGAAAATGACATAGGTCTTCTGACCGCCTATTTGGGAGAACGATGCATCGGGTACCTTGGCATAATGCCAGGGTTATTAAGAAGAGGTGATCGGTTTTCAAAGGTTCATTGGCTATCTACTTGGTATGTGGTCCCTGAGCTTAGGAAGACGTCTGTTGGTTTGCAGCTGCTATTGAGTGCGTTGTCATTAAAGTATGATTTTGTTGTGTGCGCTATGAGTTATGAAGCAGAAAGGGTTTATAGAGCCTTACGCTTCAGTGAACTCGGACCGCTGAATTATTATGTCATCAGCTTTGATATATTAAACCTTCTGAGTTTGAGTTTCCGGGCGTTAAGGAAGATAGTTAGGCGTTTGGGAATAAAGCTTGAAATCTTCGATAAAATGATCAGATTATCGACTCATATTTATTCCCCTATAAGGAATGCCTTATATGACACTGTGATATACAACGGAGGAGTTCACCTTGATCGCATTTGTTATGAGGAGGTCAGGAGATTTCACGGTGACGCTAGAGAGAAACGATTCGATTCTCACTCGACGGAGTTTTATCGTGGTAAGGAGATCATAAATTGGATGCTGAAATATAAATGGACAACGGAACGAGATAAGGCGGAAATTGGTGATACAAGTTATTATTTCGCTGAGATTCGTGATGTTATGAAATTCATTTCTCTCAGTGTATATTCGTGCAATGGGAAAGAGTACAGAGGGTTTCTGATCCTATCTTTTTCGAGAGCGAATTTTTATTCCGTTCTCAAAATTCTAGACTTCGGTTTTCACAAAGCTGAGGATAGGAAATATGTGGTTTTTCTCGCGCTGAAATATGCAAGAACTCTTGCGGCCAACTACGTTGAACTTCCTGAGAGTTTGATAAAGTATGTAAAAGATAGTTTCGTTTTCAGACTGTTACTTAGTGGGAAAAAACGCATTTATCTTTCTCGTCCTAAAGCCAGTGATAGCCCTCTGGCGACTTTTGCTTCCGACATTAATCTAAATTACTGTGATGGGGACACACCGTTCACTTAGGGAAACAAGAAGACATGGTAAGGATATTGGTGAATAAAAAGGATGGAGTTTCGGTCGTTTGATACTCTGATCTCGAAAACGAAACTTGCGTTTGGAGCTCAGGTGGAAGCCAACGTAGTGGAACTTGTCGTAGGTCCTGCGTTGTGAAGTTATGTGATCCGAAGTTGATGATGTTGCTTAAATGGAAAGTGGCGATTGTATTTCTTGTTGTTGTTCTCGTTATTGTGACGGGTGGGATTTTTGTTTACTTCCGGTTTACGACACCAAGACAATCATCGGTCCGTCTGACGCACGCATTGCGTCTCAAAGAATTGTTGATTGCTGTTGAATCATATCGGAATTCTTACGAGAAAATGCCCGACGATCTGAAAGCTCTCGAATCTGTCGGTTTGATTTTTGATAGTTCGCATTTTGAGAAGTTTAGATTTCTTGGTGGACGAGGAGGTATCATCGCTTTTCAACAACACCCTTTTCGACGAGTTAAGGAGGGCGAGCCGTGGGGGGGGCATGGAGAGGTTGCCAAACACGAAATTCCTGCAGCCAGGTTAGTATTGTTTGCTGACGGATCTATTAAATTCGTGGAGGAGTCAGATTTTCAGAGAACATATGCATGGTTGGTGGTTCAACCCGAAACTGAATGATTTCTAGCAAGACCAGTAAGGGGACGCGCGGACGTGTTGGGGGTAGCGCAATCGTAAAGCCCGGGAGGTAGCAAAGGAGTGAAGCATAGGCTGAACGTAAGTATAGCTCCTGTGGTTGTACAGTTGAACAAATGATGGAGAAGTTCCTTGCGCTTAGTAATCTAAAGCGGTGTGTTAAGGTCAGGCCTATGGGAGATTCATCGAGCTTGAAGAAAGGATTTTGGTATCCCAGAAAAATTGCCGTATTGATGGTGTTCACTGCCACCATGTTGTCCATTTGCTCTCAACCTCGAAGCGGCGAGATATCTCATAAGTGTAGCTCGAGCACTGACGTAGGTCTTGCATTAGAAGAACTCATTCCCGGAATGGAGTGGGCTGAATGGTACCGTCAGACATCTGGTTATTCGCCAGATCCCGAATACTTTGGAGCTTATATCACGTTGCCTGCTGGAAATGAGTTGTATATCGGCCTGGGTACAGGGCTGCCAAGCTTGGGCGACGGAGCACTGATTGCGAGATTTGATGGCAAGAGTATAGAGCCTATTGGGGTGATAGCCGAGGAAGGCATTCATGAATTAATATGGGATCATCACAGCAACACGCTTCATATCGCGGGGACTGACCCCTCTTGGCCTGATGATTGGAGCGCTGGTAACCATTACACCTATGTGCCATCCGGGTCCAAAATCATCGTCAAGCATCGTGATGCCAAGAGAGGTTTGGTCAACGTGATTCACACCTGGGGTCTATGGTTGTCGGATGATCACGTGCTCTATGCCGCTGTGAATTCACACGATGGGAGTTTCGTTTCTGATCGAAATCTGTTGCGGAGGATATTCGATCGGATCAATTGGATGCTCAATCCCTCGTATTTCTCCACTGATTATGGCGTAACACGGATGGGTCAAGTTTTCAAAAGTGCAGACAACGGAACAAGCTGGGAGTATCTGAGTGATATAGGGTACTTCAGGGCGTATGACATTGTCGGATTTAATGACAAATTATACGCCATATATACAGATACACCGGAGTCGCTTTGCAAACTTGCCGTGAGTAGCGATGATGGCAAGAAATGGAGGGATGTAACCCAAAATCACATTCAGAAAGTTCATTTGACTCAGTTTCAAGACAGACTTTTAGCTGTCAGTGCAGATGGAGAAAGTATTTACACTGTGAGTGAATACTCTTTAGAAAAGCATAATCTACCAAAAGGACTTAGGGTTGGGTCGCGTTATGACTTTAATGTATTGGCAGAAGGAAACGGTTATCTTTACATAATATCCAAAACCGAAAATGATACATACTTCATACTTCGGACTCAAGACTTACATGACTGGGAACAGGTTGCTTGTGCGGATAAAAGATTAATATCTATCTCTTACTGGAAAGCTAAGAATTGGTTGGTTGTTAGTGGAGCTGGTATTCACGCAAAGTTGTGGAAAATCGATCTGTGAAGATTTCGGGCCTAAGGACCAAATTCTCATTCAGAATCAGGAGATGGTGTGTGGTCGGGTTATGAAACGCACATTTTTGGGAGGCCTGGGTTTTTCATTGTCTCTGAGTATTGCCTCTGAGTATTGAAGTCCAGCGCAAAATTTCCGCCCATCCGAGAAATGGCCTTGACCACGTGGGAGAGGAATAATGCTTCTTATATACCTCCTGAGCGATATCAAGTACCTTAGGATCAAATTGGGCGAGGTCAATCCAATCGAAGCCAACTGGCCAATAGTTTTTTTTGCGTTTCGTCTGAGTTCCATCAACAGACCATGCTAGTTTGCCATTGCCAAGATATACGTTTTTTGTGAGGGTATTGGCAAACCTATGCATGTCCTCAGTGCTAAGCTTCAACCCCTGGTGGTGAGCCAAAATGAGAAGACTAAGGTCGATATGTGCATGGTTGAAGTCTTCGTCACCGCGTTGTTTCTGGGGATTGTAATCCCAATCATAAGCATTGTTTGGTGTTACTCGCACATGTTTTTTGAAATATCCCACAATAGCTTCAGCCTTTTGCCGATACTCAGGCACGCCCCCTTTAACTCTATCGAGCAAAAGGAGGGTAACGCCCATCGTAGCACTATGATTGAAAGGAACAGCACCTCTATAGAGCCCTTTCCCATTCACATTGGGATAGTAGTAACTTCCCGGTATGTCGTCGAAGCGGTTGAAAGCAAATAATGAATTGTGAGTATTTACGATTTTTTCAACTATTCCCAGATACTTCTGCGCCTTTTCTTGATACTTAGAAAATTGCTCTTTATTATGAACCAAGTCGACAAATCGCATAATCGCATGTGTAATTTGTCCATCGTCTAAGGTCTGAATTCGCCATTCATTTCCAAATGCTAAAATACGCCAACCGGGTGCGGCCTCATTTCGGTGATTAAGGTAGTACAAAGGCGCACTAACATACGGTTCGCTCCTAAGATCAAGTTCCCCGCGAGCGTATCGAATTTCATCCCGGTTATCAAGCATAAAATCAATGAGAGTTACGGCTTTGTCCAAATATTTTGTATCCCCATACGTTTGGGCCATCGAAACATAAGCACGAACCCAATAGTGAGCCCGCCACGAGAACATTCCTTTTTCATTCGCATTAGTTATATTGAGCATAGGGTCAGAGGTGCCGTATTGTGATTGAAATGCAACATCCCATTGACTTTTGTTTTCTATGCAATGAGCTTTTTGTCCAAAAGAGAACAAATGAACTAGCAAAATCAAAATAACAGTAGTCGTTGAGCTATTTTTAGCACTCACGTAAGCTCCACTTTTGTGTAACCTCGACCAGCTCCTGAGTGATACTTTGAGAGTTGAGCAGAACGATCTCATGAGGTGGTTATCATATCTCCGGCTCATTCTCCCATGAGCCCCTCGTTTTGGTTCCCGACAGTTGGAATGGACAGTTCTTCCCGGACAGCCCCTTAGACTCTCGGGAATAAACCACCTGTAATGGATGGCTTCCACCCCCCTTGAATCTCCACTGGTTGGAACCTAGCAATGTGCTGAAAAGCACGGTGGCAAGTTATCATCAAGATCAGGGAAAATTTTACGACTGGTAAAAAAGCTAATCAAGATAGACTTAGGCTTCTCCTCATTTCCTCAGTTTATGAACACCAATTATACCTGATTGGCCCCACTGGCGCAACTAGGGGAATTCTGGTTTTTTAAAAAACGAT
Organism: uncultured Eubacteriales bacterium; assembly: GCA_964346585.1. Lineage (GTDB taxonomy): Bacteria > Acidobacteriota > Aminicenantia > Aminicenantales > Aminicenantaceae > SOIA01. Next base: position 24,419 of record CAYFVQ010000134.1, read on the forward strand.
GGAATTTTCCGCCATTTCCAAAATATACGAAGCATGCTTTCCACTAGCGTGGATATGGAGAGCAAGCAAGCCGTGTCTTTCCGACCCGATGCTCATCGGAAACCACAGGAAAGCGGTCATTGCCTTGAAGGCGGATGAAGGTGGTTACTGAATATTCTTCAAGTCCTGATGGTGAAAAGTTTCGGTTGCCCCGTCCTGATGAGTATGGAAAAGAGTTTGAGTGATTGAAGGAAATACTGAACTGCCAGCGCTCTTTCGGGCGCGAGATAGCTGTGGTAATGTGCCTGGGTAAGGAACACTACTCATTTCTCAAATTTCGAGATGAGCTGTGAGGCTAAGGGGTTGGGGCGAGGCCACGTGAAACGGATTAAGGACCGGGGACGGGAAGAAAGAGAGCACATGTATCTTGAGAAGAGCGGGAAAAACCGGCCTACGCTAATGGAAAAGCAGGTTACAGTCAAGAGCCAGGAGGTTGATAAATCAGCATGATCTATGCACATATGCAAGGAGTCTCTGAGCGGCACAACTGAAAAATTCGGGGGAGTCCCATCCCCTGGAACTCAGAAAAACGATAGCAACATTTGAGGATTTACAATGAAAAAGGTGGCAGTTGTAGGCTCGGGCTATTGGGGAAAGAATCTTGTTCGCAATTTCTATACCCTGCGATGCCTGAGCGTCATATGCGATAAGGACCCCCACGTTCTTGATGAATTTAAGAACATCTATCTAGATGTTCCGTGCGTCTTACATTATGACGACTTGTTAGATGATAAGAAATTCCGTGTCGATGGGATTGCTATTGCTACACCTGCTGAAACCCACTACCAATTGACGAAGAAGGCCATTCTTGGAGGAAAGCATGTATTAGTTGAAAAGCCCCTTGCATTGACTGAAGGCGAGGGTCAGGAATTAGTCGAATTGGCTCAACAAAATCAGAAGATTCTCATGGTAGGACATGTCTTGCAGTACCATACGGCTATTCTCAAGTTGAAAGAATTGGTCGATACCGGTGAGTTAGGGAAGATACAGTACATATATTCAAACCGTCTCAATATCGGGAAAATCCGAACCGAGGAAAATATCCTTTGGAGCTTTGCTCCTCACGATATCTCAGTAATGTTAATGCTTCTCAATGAATTTCCTACATCAGTGAGATCCTCCGGTGGCAATTACCTTCAGCATCACATTTCAGATGTAACTATGACTACTCTCGAGTTCGCCAGCGGCGTCAAAGGTCATATTTTCGTCTCCTGGCTCCATCCGTTTAAGGAACAGAAACTGGTAGTTGTAGGAGATAAGAAAATGGCCGTCTTCGATGACGTGAGCGAAGAAAAGCTTTTCCTCTACCCCCATACCATCGAATGGCACAATCGGCAGCCTGTGGCTGTCAAAGCAAAGCCCCAAATCTTGGAATTGGACCTCGTTGAACCCCTTACGGCGGAATGCCAACACTTTATTGATTGTATATCCGACGGCCAATCCCCTAGGACAGATGGCCACGAGGGCCTTAGAGTTCTAAAAGTGCTCAATGCATGCGAAAGTTCACTTCAAGCAGGTGGGACGAGTGTAGAACTGATGAGCGATTTTGATTCAAGAAAGAATGTGAACGCTGAAAAAAGGAAAAACGAGCTAGACGAATCTTGTTTTATTCGTAGCCGATCCAAGGCTTTTTATGTACATAAAACGTCTTTCGTTGATGAAAATGTAGAAATTGGGGAAGGAACCAAGGTTTGGCATTTTTCTCACATATTAAAAAATAGCAAAATCGGCAACTCCTGTAACGTTGGTCAAAATGTGATTATAGGGCCAGATGTTACCATCGGAAGCCGATGCAAGATCCAAGATAATGTTTCGGTTTACAAAGGGGTCACACTGGAAGATGAGGTCTTTTGTGGTCCATCGATGGTTTTTACCAATGTGTATAATCCGAGAGCAGCTATTCCAAGAATGGACGAAATCAAGCCTACTGTGGTCAAAAAAGGAGCAACGATTGGGGCCAATACGACAATTGTGTGTGGTGTCACCATCGGTCGTTATGCTTTCATTGGAGCTGGTTCCGTAATCACCAAAGATGTCAAGGATTACGCCCTTGTGGTTGGTAATCCGGCACACCAGATTGGATGGATTTGTGAGTGCGGAGTCAAACTCAACGCTAATCTGGTTTGTAACACTTGCGGAGAGGAATATGTGCATATGGATGGTGAACAAGCATCCATTGCACCCGTAAGTAATTCTCTAAATCAGAAAAATAGGCAGGTTTCATGAAATGGTATGAATGGAAAATCAGAAAAAGAAGTGGATCCAGTGTTTGTTCCCGCAAGACAGTGAGGGGTTAGGAGCTGTGTTCTTCGACAGTCAGCAGGGGTCAACGGTTAATTGTCAGCGGTCTTTAACGGAGGTTAGAAACCATGAAAATCATCTGTCTGGAATGTCGACGTGAAATTGGAGAGAAATCTCCCTTCGACGATCTGCGGGAGACCCATACTTTTTGCCGTGAGTGCATTAAAAAGAGCTTACTCGAAACCGAGAGGCAGGGGTTGAGAAGGAAGTTCAGCAAGACGCCCAGAAGGAAGACATCCCCGTAATTCGACCCTGCGGTGGACTCCCTGAGGTTGAATGATTAGGGCGTGTTCGTGGATCGGGGGATGTGGAAGTATTTCGTGAACCGCGACTGCGGCTAGTGCTCGCAGAGCGTGGGTCTTGTCCACGACCGCAGACGGTCGAAAGAAGACGGCAGACATTCTCGCACCACTTTCATCGGCCCCCGGTTAACGGTCAGTCGTCACCTGAGACGAAACACAAAATCCGAACACGATTCACGCACACGAGGCACGGTAATAACTATCAGCGGGAGGGTACAGAGAACATGTGTGGCATAATCGGCATGATAGCGAGAGAGAAATTTTCGGTAAAAGACGATCTCATCAGGTCATTGCAAAGGCTTGAGTATCGCGGCTATGATTCCTGCGGATTTGCCACGTTCGAGGGTGTTGTGAGGAAAGATACCGGATATATCGAGAACCTGGCAAACAATATGGATCATATTGAGACAACCTTGGCCATTTCACACACCCGGTGGGCAACCCACGGCGGGATCACCCAGATTAATGCACACCCCCACTGTAATGGAGAAGACACCATATTCGCGGTCCACAATGGAATCATAGAAAATTTCCAAGAACTCAGGGAAACCCTTCAAAATCAAGGCTGCCACTTTGTATCCGAGACGGACAGTGAGGTTATCCCACATTATTTTGATTTCCATCTAAAATCAGGTAAGGATGTCCGACGGGTAATTGGGGATTTCATGAATGAGATTGAGGGAACCTACGCAGTGCTTCTCTTTATAAACGGCGACCACCATCTCTATGCGTTTAAGAAAGATTCCCCCCTGGTGTTGGGTATCTGCAGGGACAGATTCATTCTTGCTTCTGACCTCTATGCCTTCAGTGACGATTCCAACCAGGCAATATTTTTCGAGGATAACGAGTTTGCTGTTATTGGAAGTGACGCATACGAGTTCTTTGACAAGGACGGGAAACCCGTTGAAAAACAGATCATGAAATTCACCTGGTCGAGAAAGGAAGAGGAAAAGGAAGCATTTGAGCATTACATGCTCAAGGAGATAAAGGAGCAGCCCCATGTTTCTCAAAGACTGATTCAATCATTTGCTACCATGCAAAAGGGAAAACTGGAGGAGCTTGCCGGGATGGTGAAATTGGCCAGGCGTGTGGTCTTTTTGGCCTGCGGTACCAGTTATCACGCCTCCCTGGTTGGCTGCTATCTCCTTAACCGGCTTGGCAGAGAGGCACATACGGTTATTGCCTCGGAATTCGAGAGTTTTTTGCTTGTGGATAGAGACACCCTTGTCATCGCCATCAGCCAGTCCGGCGAAACCATGGACGTTGTCACCGTGATAAAGAATATCAAGAATACCGGCGCACAGTTTGCGGCAATCGTCAATGTGCCCTATTCCACCGTTCAGCGCCTCAGCGACATCTCAATTGAGATCCTGGCTGGCCAGGAGATCTGTGTGGCAGCAACCAAGTCCTTCACCAACCAGCTCATTACCCTGTTTGCACTGGCTCAGGAGCTCGGCTTCCGTGATATTGATTTAGGGTCGCTTCCTGGTAAAATTCAAGAGACCATAGAGCTGAATGAGCAGTACATTCAAGGGCTTGCCGAAAATCTCTGCTGGAAAGACCACATATTCGTCCTCGGCAGGGGGATATCATATCCCCAGGCGAGGGAGATTGCCCTGAAGCTCAAGGAGATACCCTATATTCATGCTGAGGGAATGATGGCGGGGGAGCTCAAACATGGCACTATAGCCCTTATCGAGGATCGTACCCCGGTCATATCGTTGATCCCCAATAACAACCCGGATATGATCTCGTCGACAAAGGAAGTTGAGGCACGGGGTGCGCGGACAATTATCATATCGAATACC
>CAYFVQ010000135.1:0-3678 GCA_964346585.1 uncultured Eubacteriales bacterium
GATATCTTCGATGGAGGTGCGGTCTTCTTCTCGAGCACGGACCAGGACATCGATTTTTCGGTCGTGCCAGGAATAGCGTGTCGCCACTTCGCCCCGAATTTTTTTAACGACTCGGTCAGCAATCTCGTAAACATTCAATCCCAATGAAGCCGCACGTTCACGATCGAAGTGAATCTGGACCTCTGGATGCCCGGCTTCCATGGTTGATTTGATATCTGCAAACCTTCCCGATTCCTCCATTTTTTGAGCGATGTCGCTGCTGACTTCCTTGAGTTTCTTCAGGTCAAAACCGGCAATTTCAACTTCAACGGGTGTTTTAAAGGTGAACAGGGTCGGCCGGTAAAATTTGTACTGCACTCCTGGTAAATCTTCAATATCTTGGCGCAACCTGGCAATCGTTTCTTCTTCATGCACTCTTTTTGAATCGGGTGTCATGGCCACACTCAACTCTCCCCAATTTTCGCCGCCTTGCTCTGGATTCGCATCAAAACGATTCCCTGTTCCAGCGACCGAAAATGTGGTTTGAATATTGCTGATCTCTTCAGCAGAGTTTTGCATGGCAGCCATGATTTGATCGGTCTGGTTCAGAGGTGCCCCCGGAGGCAGTCGAAACTCTATCCGGAATTCTCCCTGAGAAAGCTGGGGAATCAATTCAATTCCCAGCTGAGAAATCAGAAAGACTGATATCAGGAAGAGGACAACAGCTACGGATAAAACTGTTCCTTTATGGATTAATGCCCAGTGCAGAAAGGGAGGATATGATTTTTCAACTTTTGAATAGCACCAGGTGAATGCCTTTAGTGCCGGCTTTATGACAAACCGGATCCCTCTGGAAAAGGTTCGGATTATCACGAATAGAATTTTCAAGATAAAGACAGGGATAGCTGTAAAAATAAAATGACGAATGGTTCTTATCCCTTTTCCAAAACGAGTGCGCGGTTCTGAGCGCTGGGATTCTTTTTCGGTAAGACGTTTTTGTCTTTTCGTAGAAGCCAGCATGGGAATGAGTGTTAAAGCCACCATCAGCGAGACTAATAAGGCAAAAGTAATGGTTAACGCCTGGTCACGAAAAAGCTGGCCTGCGATCCCTTTGACAAAGACTAATGGAAAAAAGACTGCGATTGTGGTCAATGTCGAGGCGGTGACAGCCCTTCCGACTTCACTGGCGCCGTCGCGTGCGGCAGTAATAATGTCCTTACCTTCCTCACGGTGACGGGAAATATTCTCCAGGACGACAATGGAATTATCCAGCAGCATGCCTATGCCCAAAGCGATTCCTCCCAGGGACATGATGTTCAGGGAAAGGTCGGCCGCATACATTAAACAGAATGTGGCAATAACCGAGACTGGTATGGAGAGAGAAATAATCACTGTTGTCCAGAAGTTACGGAGGAAGAAGTAAAGGATAATAATGGCTAATAATCCGCCTATCAGGCCAGCATAAATGACTTCATTCACAGCATGTTGAATAAATACGGCCTGGTCGTAGACTTTAACAATTTTGAGCTCTGGAGGAAGGATCTCTCTGACTCTCAAGAGACGGTCTTCAACCTCTCTGGCGACAGAAACCGTGTTGGCATCTCCTTCCTTGTAAATGGCGATTTCGACAGCTTCCATGCCATTCATTCGCGTGATGGCTTTTCGTTCTTTATACCCGTGATGAACCGCGGCAATATCCTTCAGGTATATCGGAATACCATTTTTATAGTCCACGATCACATTACCTATCTCATCGATAGATCGGAACTGGTTGAGAGTTCTGATTAGAAACTGATGCGTTCCTTCTTCTAGGCGGCCACCGGAAAGATTGACATTCTCAGCCCTGAGAATGCGTGTGATGGTTTCAATCGGCAGATTGAGCTGGACCAGCTTCATCTGGTCGATTAAAATCTGGATTTCATCTTCCAGCCCGCCGCTGACTTTGACAGCGGCCACACCCAGTGCTGATTCCAGCTCCTTTTTGATCTGTTCATCGGCGAAACGCCTCAAGGATTTCAGTTTTTCTTCATCAAATGTTTTCAGGACTTCTTCTGTATCCCCTTCAGACTTCTTATAAAAGCCGAAGCGCATGATAGGGTCCAAAGAAGGATCAAAACGCAGGATGACGGGCTTGGTCACTTCCAGGGGGAGCTCGAGCGCATCCATCTTTTCTCTCACTTCAAGGATGGCGTAGTCCATATCTGTTCCCCAGGCAAACTCGAGGATAACATCGGATTGACCAGAACGAGAGATGGAGCTGATCTTCTGGACGTTTTTAACCACTCCGACGACTTCTTCGATGGGTTTTGTGATCAAATTCTCAATTTCTACGGGGGCAGTCCCCTCATACTCTGTCCGGATAGTGATTGTGGGATAGGATAGCTCAGGGAGTAAATTGATTTTCAGCCTGGTTAAAGAGACAAACCCGAAAAGCAAGACGGCAATGGTAAACATTGCCACTGTGACTCGGCGTTTGATGGAAGTATGGATGACTTTTTTCACTGGCTGACTACGTTGACTTTTGAGCCGTCTTTCAGACTGCTGAGTCCGGTCGAAACGATTGTATCCCCCACATTCAGACCGGAAAGGATTTCGGTGTGTGTCGCATTATTATACCCAATTTCAACAATTCTCTTGGACACGGTATCTTCATTGACCACAAAAACTGAGGATTCTGAGTCTTCTGTGATAACGGCATTTTTGGGGACAAGCAATGTATTTTCACGTGTGTCGTATATGATTTGGACTCTGGTGAACATACCCGGTTTCAGTTGGCGAGTTCTATCATCTACGACAACCGTTACTTTAACAGTTCCTGTGCTGGCATTCACAACCGGGCTGATTCGCAGAATTTCCCCGTTGAATTCGACACCAGGGAGCGCATCAGCAGACAGATTTGCAGGATATCCAATTTGTAATTTTCTCATTTCTTTTTCTGGAATATGTAAAACAGCCAGTAAAGGGTCAAAATCTGCGATATGGAAGGTCGGCTGGTTTATATTCACCATGTTTCCGACTTTGATATGACGGAGAGAGATAATGCCTCTTATGGGGGCCCTTATTTCAGTGTAGTCGAGCCTCAGCTGGGCTAAATCACAAGCGGCTTTTTGGGAGTGGTACTCTGACTTTGTCTTCTCGTATGTTTCCTGGCTGGCAATCTTACTTTTCAACAGGTTTTCATTACGCTCAAACTCTTTGGCCAATTGTTCCAGTCTCGCTTTGGCTTGATTGAACTCGAGTATGAACTGCTCATCGTCCAACTTTGCCAGCACTTGATCGGCTTTGACTAAATGGCCTTCTTCGACGAAGATTTCTTTCACCACACCACTGACTTTGGCAACGACCTCTGCTTCAGCTTCGGCTTCTAAACTCGCAGACCCCGTATAGGTTGCCGATATTGATCCCTGAGTCACTTTTGCTGTTTCAACAGGGACGCCAGGGTCTTCTTCTTGTTCATTATTGGCCTGGGAATTAGGTGAGTTGCCGCAGCTGGTAAACAGAATTGTGGCTGCAGCAATGACGAGAAAAATAATTATTTTTTTTAATTGTACATTCATTGGACTACCCTTATCTTGTCAGTCTAACCTTCTTTCATCCTGAAGATATCTCTGTTTATATATTGTACGAATAACCGCAGTTGAATGTTTCATTGTCGCTTATAAATTTGATTTCGAGGTATTAGAGGTATTATAGGTAAAG
>CAYFVQ010000136.1:0-3277 GCA_964346585.1 uncultured Eubacteriales bacterium
TTTTGTCTTGTTAGATTTCGAAAAGCGATTTTAAGATAGTTTTTAATCATGATAAGCCTCCATTTTGAGTTAAAAAGAGTATCCTTGATAACGGCATCTAAACACTGGCCCCAGTACCAGAGACAGGCAAAAATACATCCCCGTTCCCTCCATATCCTCGTGAAAACCTCATGCAGGTCGTCGATGATGGCATGGTTTATCTGATACCGTTCAAGGCGCTTGACGAGCCAAACCGCCAGGCGGGGTGGGGAAGGGAATTTGGATAATCTCATTTCTTTTTTTCAGAATGCATATTTTTTAATATCTTTCCAGAGTACTTCCTGGAATTCCCTGGCTTCACGAAGGGCTTCAAGACCGGCTTTGGTGATGGTGTAGTAGACTCTCTTATTCCCTCCGGCTTGATTGAGGATTTGCACGGGCCGGGAAGTCACATATCCTTTTTTTGCCAAGTAATCCAAGGTGTTGTACAGAGTGCCGAAGGTGAATGTCCTTCCGGTCATTTCGGTGATTTTATCCCTGATCTTAACACCATACGCCTCGTCTTTGAGCCACCATATGGCTATTAAGAAAATCTGCTCATTGATTGATAAAATCTTCAATTTATACCTCTTTAATTCTCTGAATTTTTCAATACGAAATTATCGTACTGTCATATACTATAGACGCAGATTAGTCCAAAAAGGTTGAAACGGTATCGAATTTAATCCGAATTTAGCTGATTAGAGTGATTCTGCTTGGTGATTTTTGTATTAAATATGGGGAATATGGGATATATGGACTAAGCTGAGGCTAGATGTCGAATCAGGGTGCTGGATACCTCCTGAGCGCTCAAAAAAGAAAGCCTTACCTCAGAAAAACTTTGGATTTCGTTACACTATTGATCATTCATACCTCAACGATTCTACGGGATTGGCTGTCGCCGCGCGGAAAGCCTGGAAACTCACCGTAAAGAGGGCAATACCCAGGGCTAAAGCGCCTGCCAGGCAAAAGGTTCCCCAGCTGGTATGGATGCGATAGGCAAAATTCTGCAGCCACTTGTTCATTGCATACCAGGCAACCGGCCAGGCGATGAAATTGGCCAGAACCACCCATTTCATGAATTCCTTAGAGAGCATCACTGTAATATTGGAAGCCGATGCTCCCAGCACTTTTCGGATGCCGATCTCTTTGATTTTTTGTTCGGCGGAAATGGAAGTTAATCCATAAAGCCCGAGACAGGCGATAAATATGGCGAGTAGTGTGAAATATCTGAAAAGCATGCCCATCCTTTGCTCCGCCTTGTACTGGGTGTTCAGGGCATCGTTCAGGAAATAATAATCAAAGGGCATATCGGGATTTACAGCCTTCCATTTATCCGCAATATATTTCATGCTGCCTGACAGTGTCCCGGACCTGAATCTTACGGATAACAATCTTAAATAGAGATTTTGAAACTTACTCGAGGGCAGAATGATCAGCAAAGGCTCGATCGATTGGTGAAATGATCCAAAATGAAAATCGCTGACCATCCCGATTATACTCCCTTTCCTCTCCCATAAGCTGATTTCTTCTCCTAAAGAAGATTCCAATCCCATCACCTTTGCGGCAGATTCATTGATGACATAGGAACCTGTGGCGTCGGCCGGGAATTCCCGGGAATAAAACCTTCCTGCTTCAATCTTGATACCGTAAGTGGATACAAGATCATAATCCGCTCGCAGGATTCGAAAATATTGCATTTTATTTTCTTCTTTCCCTCTCCATTTCACACTATCCGTATTGGTTATGATATTCGCATCAAGCGGCTCTGCGCGGCAAACGCCGAGAATATCCGGATTCTTCAGCAATTCATTTTTTAAAACATCATAGGTACCGCTCATATCACCGGCAATCCTTGCACAGAGAATGTGGTCCCTGTCATAACCGATATCGCTGTTTTTAATGAAGAGCAACTGGTTGAAGACAACGATGGTGCTGATGATAAGTATGATGGAAAGAGAAAATTGAAAAACCACGAGTCCTTTTCTCAAGGCCATCCCTTTCAGAGCAAAAACTGATTTCGATTTTAAAATTTTTGCCGGCTGAAAAGAGGAGAGAAAAAGGGCAGGATAATAGCCGGAAAGTATTCCTGTAAAAAAGGCAATAAGAACCGCTCCTATCAGAAAACGGATGTCAAAATATGGGATGGTCAGCGACTTGTCCGAGAGTCGATTGAAGGCTGGCATAAGCAACCGAGCCAAGAGAACAGCCAACAGGAGGGCAAGAAAAGAAAGGATGATGGTCTCACCCAAAAGCTGCTTGATGAGCGTACTTCTGTTTGCGCCCACCACTTTCCTCACTCCTATCTCCTTCGCCCGTTTCAAGGAAAGGGCCGTGGACAGGTTGGTGTAATTGACACAAGCAATAAGGAGAATGATAAATGCTATGACTGTGAAGATGTAAACATATTTGCTGTTGCCTGACGTTGCGAAAAATTTAATATTTTTTGCCTGGAGATGGATATTTTTTAGAGGAAGAAGCGAATAAAACAATTTTTCCAGGTCATCATCCGGCCGGTTTCTAATTTCACAGGCGGTTATTTTCGAGGCTAATTCTTCAACGGAACCATTATCCCTGGCTAAAATGTAGGTGCGGGTCATCTGGTCTTCCCATTCCCAATCAGCCAAATTGATCCCGAGGGAGCTCATGGCTTGGAACGCGGCGAATATGTCGCAATCAATATGGGAATTGGAGGGGATATCCTTGATGACGCCTGTTATGCTCATCGGTATTTTGACTCCAAAAAGAAACATCTGAATTGACTTTCCAAACGCTTCCTGGTCACCGAAATATTTCCTGGCCGTTTTTTCGGTAATGACAATTGAGGTGGGACCTTCTAACGCTGATTCAGGGGTTCCCTTCAGGAAAGGGAATGAAAATATTTCGAAGAAGTGAGAATCTGCAAAACTGATATTTTCTTCGAACGCTTTTTCTCCGTAGCGGAACAGCACCTTTTCGGTTTCTGGGATTTGTGAAAAGCGGGTGGCATTTACGATTTCGGGCAGTTCAGTAATTAACGCAGGAGCAAGAAGGTAAGAGGTGGGAGCCATGACTGTTTCTTCTTCTCCCCGAAGGACCATAAAAATATTGTCTGCTTTCTCATGAAAGCGGTCATAGCTTAATTCATGCTGCACCCAGAGAAGAATCAGAATGACACAGGCTAAGGCGATGGCCAGGCCGGCAAGGTTGATGAAGGAATACCCTTTGTGCCTGGTGGTGTTCCTGAAAGTCGTTTTAAGATAATTTTTGAACATGATCA
>CAYFVQ010000137.1:0-5484 GCA_964346585.1 uncultured Eubacteriales bacterium
TATACAAAGGCAGCGGAGGAATTTTTCGTGAATTATATTCTTGCAATTGTGAAAATCGACGAAGACTCGAAAAAAGAACTGGAAAAAATGGAAACTGTTGAGGGATTCCAAGTTGCCGCTGAAATAACAATCATGCTATTCGGCTCTGAAATAAAGATGGAAATGCAAGTCCTGGAGATAGACGAGAGACCGGCACCTGCAGATGCTTATTCTGTCCCCGAAGGGTACACGAAAAAAACTCTTAATTTCGCTTACGGCATTCCGGGCCACTTTATCTAAGAGAATATAAGTTTAAGGGAATATAAAGGGCCTCAGCCATGAGGCCCTTCTCACATCTCATTCCAAGTCGGGGTCAGGCCTTGTCAGAATTGATGCTGCTCAGGCTCAAACTAGATCTCAATCTCGAAATCAAGATAAGGCCTGACCCCGACTCGGCCTTCAAACGGTTTTTGAATACAAAAGCCGGAGCAAGCTGTGTTACAATACGCAGTCTAAAATTGGCATGTGACTCGTTTCAAAAACAGAGCCAAAAAAAGTAGTCTTTTCTGGCTATCCAAAAAATAAAGAAAAATAGGAAATGGATGGAATCTTAAATGACCAAAGAGGATGAGAAAGTACTCCGCAGGATACTCAATCAAATTAACAGAGTCACAGGGTTCGATGCCCGGCAGTACCGAGCCCCCACTCTAAAAAGACGTCTTGAGCGGAGACTTCTGGCGACAAAATCAAAAAGCTATGACGAATACCTGTTTTTATTAAAAAAAGATTCCTCTGAATCTCACAAATTTCTGGATGACCTGTCCATAAATGTCTCTGATTTTTTCCGCGATAGAAGAATATTCATTACTCTCAAAGAAAAAATTTTGCCGAACTTGCTTGAAGAAATATCTGCAAATGGAGGAAAAAGAATTCGCATCTGGTCCATCGGCTGCGCCAAAGGCCAAGAATCGTATTCAATGGCTATGATTTTAAAGGACACAGTGGAAAACGAAAAAAAGGAATTGGAAATTTCAATTCATGCCACAGATATAAATAAAGCGTTGCTCAAACACGCAAGCAAAGGACTCTATCAAAAAAAAGAAATGAAAAATGTCCCCAAAAAATATTTGGATAAATATTTCGAAAAAATGAGCGAGAGTGAATTCCAAACAAAAGATAATATACGGAAATTGATTAAATTCAGGCAGCACAATATAATAAGTGAGAATATTTCAGGAAAATTCCATCTTATACTATGCCGAAATTTATTCATCTTCTTCACACCGGAGCTTCAGAAAAGAACATTCATTAAGATTCACACTTCATTAAAAAAAGACGGGATACTGGTTCTTGGAACAGCAGAAACACCGAAGGATGGAAAGCTTTTCCGGAATCTATCTTCCCGCAATCATATTTATCAGAAAATAACACCACACAGGTTAAGATAGAAAGTCTCAAAAAGGAAATTAACCTGTATTATTCACGAGTCGAGGTTGCTGTAGATGCGAGGCGTCGGCCCATGAAGCTGTGGTCTTCCACCGCGATTGGGCCGCAACAAAGCAGATGCAGTGAGATCGGCTCGCCCGAAGGGTAAAAGATGCCGACATATAGGGAATTAATGGACATAAAAGAAAGTTTGAATCTTGATCTTGATAATAACCTACCTAAAGAGCTCATTCCATTGAAAATAATATATTGTGTCGGTATATTTTATGAATAATGCAGGGAAATACATAGAGGAAAGAAATGGCGCAAAAAAAATCAACAGAAAACAAAACGTTTGAGGAATTATTTGACATCCTGGGAAAGGATGTTCAGTCTCTAAGGAAGCTCCATACAGACATCGACCTTACCCGTAAAAACTTACTCCAGAAACATAAAGAGATGCAGGCGTTAACCGAGAAATTGCAGTCTTCGGAAGAAGAATTGAGAGCGATGAACGAAGAATTGGAGGCCACAGCCGAAGAGTTAAGAGCTTCGAACGAAGAACTCGAAGCGACGAATGAGGAACTGCTGCAGGCAGAAGAAAGGCTCACGCTCGAGAAAGCTCAGCTTGACCAGTTGTTCGAAAGTGCGCAAGAAGCGATCGTAATGGCGGATAAAAACGGTCGCGTGCTCCGTGTGAATGACGAATTCACAAAACTATTCGGGTATGCTTCTGATGAGGCATCCGGAAAGTTGCTGGATAGGCTTGTTGCTCCCAAGGTCCATTATGACAAAGCGGCCTCGATCACTAAAAATGTGGCCAAAGGTAAGAAAGTGGCTTTTGAGGATGTGCGTCGACGAAAAGATGGAACACTTTTTGATGCGTCTGTTCTTGCCTCGCCGATCATGGTTAACGGTGAACTCAGAGCGGTTTATGGCATTTACAGAGACATCACTGGGCGTAAACGCGCCGAAGAGGCCATACAGAGAGAAGCCGCTAAACTCTCCGCCATGATTTCAAACATGGAAGAAGGAGTGATCTTTGTTGATAATCAAGACCGAATCATTGAAGTGAACGATTATTTTCTTAAGCTTTTCGGTAATGACAGAAAGGAAGTATTAGGTAAAATAATCTGGGATTTTCACTTCGGTCTATCTATAGGGATGCTCAAAAGGTCCATTCAAAGTTTCAAGGACAATCCCAGTTCAGAGCCACTCGTTATTCAAAGTCCCTTGGGCAATCTGGAAACCATTTTTCGTATTCAACCGATCTACCGGAACGACAAATATGACGGTGTGCTGTTCAATATTCTGGATGTCACAGAGCTGGTTTCAGCCAGACAAGAAGCTTTATCAGCCAATCGGGCCAAGAGTGAATTCTTAGCGAACATGAGCCATGAAATCCGGACACCCCTGAACGGAATCTTCGGCATGACTGATCTGGCCCTCAATACAAAACTCAGCCCTGAACAGAAGGATTACCTTGAGTCAATCAAAACATCCGCTGAATCGCTGATGGCCATAATCAACGATATCCTAGACTTCTCCAAAATTGAGGCAAGGAAGTTCGAGCTGGATTCAATCAATTTCAACCTGCGAGACACTATTGGCGACATCGTCTCTTCTCTGGCTCTGGAAGCTCATAATAAAAGATTGGAGCTTGCCTATCACATTCCCGCCGAAATCCCCGATGCAGTCGTGGGCGATCCCATCCGTCTGCGCCAGATCCTTGTCAACCTGATCAACAACGCCATCAAGTACACCGAAAAAGGGGAAATTGTGGTATCTGTAAGGGAAGAGTCAAAGACAAAAAAAGAAGTCCGCCTCCGCTTTGAAGTCGTTGACACCGGAATCGGAATCCCTGAGGCCAAGCAACAATTGATATTTGATCCCTTCGCCCAGGCAGACGGCTCCATAGCCCGCAGGCAAGGCGGTTCCGGGTTGGGTCTAGCCATATCGTCACAACTTGTCGAACTGATGGATGGCCAGATTGGGGTCAAAAGCAAGGTGGGAGAGGGCAGTACATTTTATTTTGATGTCCGTCTCGGTCTGAGGAAAAAAACAGAAGAGAAGCTATCGCCAGCTAAGCGAAAGGAGCTGCAGAATCTTCCTGTCCTGGTGGTGGATGACAATGCGACAAACAGACGCATCCTCAAAGAGATGCTGATCAACTGGAGTATGAAGCCCAAGACTGTCAGAAGCGGGCAAACGGCTTTAACAGCTATGCAAGAAGCAAAGAAAGCGGCCGAGCCTTTTCCGCTTATCGTTATCGACTCCAATATGCCAAAAATGGATGGCTTCACTCTCGCAGAGCGAATCAAGAAGAATCCGGCTCTGGCGCAAACAACGATAATCATGCTCACCTCTGCTGGCGTGAGCGGCGATGTGGACCGCTGCCGAAAATTGGGCATTTCAGCTTATATGACAAAACCGATCAAGCAGTCCGAATTATTGGATGCCATTATGCTGGTCGTTGGAACTCCCGCGCGAGGAAAAAAGAAAGTTCCTCTGATCACCGAGGATAAAATCCGCAAGCCTCACCGGCTCCTTCACATACTCCTGGCAGAGGATAACATCATCAATCAAAAAGTGGCTATCCGTATTCTTGAAAAGAACGGACACAAAGTATCCGTGGCGAACAACGGCAACGAGGTCCTTTCCGCTCTCGAGAAAGCTCGTTTCGACCTCATTTTGATGGATGTCCAAATGCCAATTATGGATGGGTTCAAGACAACCTTTTCTATTCGAAAAAAAGAGAAGAAGACAGGGTCTCATATCCCGATTATTGCTATGACCGCCCATGCCTTGAAAGGTGATCGGGAGCGCTGTCTGGATGTCGGGATGGATGACTATGTGGCTAAACCTCTCAAGCCAGAGGAGCTGATAAAAACGATCAATCGTACTATTTCTAAAGAAGACTAAGAAAAAAGTAGAGAACGCGTCAAAGATCAAAGTGAAATGAGCGAAAAAAACCAGCCAAAAAAAGATATTTCTCCTATAGACTATTCATCTTCACTCGAACGAGTCGGTGGAGATAAATCTTTCTTGAAGGATCTCCTTGATTTATATCTTGACGAATTTTCGGAAAAACACACCCAGCTCCAAGAGGCCATTCAGAAGAACAAATTCGATTTGATCCTCGAGCTTGGCCATAACTTGAAAGGCTCATCTGCAAATTTGAGTCTCATTTTTCTCCAAGAAGCCTCTTTCCAGATGGAGATAGCGGGGAAAGAGAGAGATATAGAGAAGGCAAAGAAAGCTTTATCCCTACTCGAGCAAGAATTTAAAAGATTAAAGGATTTTTTATCCCCAAAATAAAATAGGAGAAAATGGGCGAAATGCTCCCTCTATCTTCATGCCAGGCGAGCCATTTCTTATCCTTTACATTGCTTTTATTTTCAGATAGATAGGAGGGAAAGGAGTTGTGTTTATCAAGCAACAACTTCATTCTTTAAATTTTAATTTGCCAAATGAGTCAAAATTTATTAGGCTCTAGGTCGGAAGAAGCAGAATGAGCAAGAAGATAATAATTATCGATGATGACAAAGTCACGCTCACAATGCTGGAGGAAGTACTCACCAAAAACGGTTTTCAAGTTCTGAGCGCTCATGATGGAGCTGAAGGATATTTACTGATTGAAAAGGAAAAGCCAGATATTTTGATCAGTGATATGTTGATACCAAAACTTCATGGCTTGGACCTTTGCAAGAAAATCAAAGAAACTCCGGAGCTCGAACAAATAAAAGTCATATTAATGACCGCTGTCTACAAAGACCCTGTTTTCATGGCGCAGGCAAAGAGTAGTGGCGCTGATTACTTTATTGAAAAGCCTGTAGATACGAAAGACCTGATAAGCCGAATAAAGAAATTCTAAACGCCCAAGATTAATAAAAACACCCACCTGTTCTACTCACTCAATAATTCAGTGACACTTTTATAATGTCATTGCGAACGGAGTGAAGCAATCTTCTATGAAGATGTGATGCAAGCACTTTTTTCTCTTCCATTCTTTTTTCTCATTTTCTTAGGTCTTGTGAACCAATCTTCTATCCGTGCTCTTTGAACACACACTGTATTATC
>CAYFVQ010000138.1:0-2604 GCA_964346585.1 uncultured Eubacteriales bacterium
GAACTCGTTGAGGATCTCTCTGGCTCCTGTTTTATCACCGAGCTTGACTTTCTGGATTATTTCATCCTGCTTATCCAGAATTTTTCTCGCAACATTAGGTCTGTTTTTTTTAAGGTCATCCAGGAAATTCGCGATTTTGTACTGTTGGATGTATTTGGCTTTTCTATCTTCAAGGAAACTTAAGTCACTGATCTGGAATTGCTTTGTAAGCGCGAGAAGATAAGAAACATCGTCCCTCACCTTCTTGAGTGAAAAAATCTTAATTTTCAAATCCCGGAGCTTTGACTTATCCACAGTTTCATCGAAACCCCTTAGATTTTGGATAACCTCTTCGATAAAATCCTTTCTCATTTCCGGAAAAATGGCGAAGCCGCTGAGAAATCCACCTAAAAGTTTTTTGTTAAGAACGATAGGTACAGCAAACACGATCAGCCCAATGGGGCAGTTCGTTATATATCCTTCCCCCCACCGGAAAGCCTCTTCAATCGCTTTCAACATCCTCAATCGACAATTATTCATCAAATTACTATTCATACCAGCCGAAGCCTGTTTGCAAACCGAGCATTTACTACCACGTATTGTTTCTCCGCTTGTGTTTACGAGAGTGAGGGGCAATCCTGTTTTAGTAGTGTATTTCCCTGAAAGCATTCTGAATTTTGTCTCGGGCAAGATTCTCTGAAGCTGCATGATTTTTTATCTTTATATGTCTTAGTTTAGCATAATTTTACAAAATTTGTATATAAAATGCAAGACGAATTGTACAGCAAGATGCTAGACTATTCAAGAATGAAGAAAATATCAGAACAGACCAGTGTGAATAGCATCAAAAGACTGTGAAAATGGAAATACTTTCTGAGATATCAAAAAACGTGGAACTCGGGGATTCTGCAGCAGTTAAAATCCTGTTGAGAAAAGCCCTGTCCATGAATATCGCACCTGAGAGCATTCTAAACTCCGGGCTTATCAAAGGTATGGAAGCGGTCGGGAAAAAATTCAAGGCAAATGAAATATTCGTCCCGGAAGTCCTGATCGCATCAAGAGCCATGAAATCGGCAATGGATGTCATCAAACCATATATGAGCGAAGTTGAAAAACACGTATTAGGGAAAATTGTCATGGGCACAGTGAAAGGGGATCTTCATGACATCGGGAAAACGGTTGTGAGTATCATCCTGGAAACGGAAGGTTATGATATCATTGACATCGGCATCGATGTTTCCAAGGAAACCTTTCTCAAAGCCGTCCATAAAGAGAAGCCAGATATACTGGGGATGTCAGCGCTTCTCACGACAACGATGTCTTACATGAGAGATGTTATAGACACGATCAAATCCGCTCATTTAAAGAAAGACGTCAAAATAATTATCGGGGGAGCACCAGTCACCCAATCCTTTGCTGATGAGATCGGTGCTGACGGATATGCACCAGAAGCGGAATCAGCAGTGACTCTTGTCAGCACCCTTCTCAATAAAAAAGAGACGGAGCAAAAATCTCGATGAAGTTTGCTGTCACTGGAAAAGGCGGAACAGGAAAAACGACAATAGCAGGAATCTTGGCCCATTTATTTGCCAGGGATGGATACCATGTCCTTGCAGTGGATGCTGATCCAGATGCCAATCTCGCTTCGGCCATTGGTATTCCGGAAGATGATGCAGATTCAATCACTCCGATCTCAAAACAAAGTCAGCTCGTGGCGGAAAGGACAGGAGCGAAACCCAAGCAATTCGGTCAGCTTTTCAAAATGAATCCTAAAGTCAGTGATATTCCCGATTCATTTTGTCTCGAACATAAGGGCATAAAACTTCTAGTTATGGGGGCTATCCAGAAAGGAGGGGCAGGGTGTGCGTGTCCTGAAAATGTGCTTCTCCGGAGTCTCTTGTCCGAAATCATTCTTAACCGCGATGAAGTCGTGATCGTAGATATGGAAGCCGGCATCGAGCATCTGGGAAGAGCGACATCCAGTTCGATAGACAGAATGCTGATCGTTGTTGAACCCGGATCAAGAAGCATTTCCTCGGCAAAAACGATCCTGAAGCTGGCCCAAGACCTCGAGATCGAGTCTTTTGGCATCATCGGGAATAAAGTCCAGGATAAAACACAAGAGAACTGGATTCGTCACAAATTCCCTCAAGATCTTATGCTAGGGATGGTATCCTACCGGGATATTATACGTGAGTCTGATCAATCGAAACGGCCTCTCATAGAACTCCTGGACGAAAACCTGAGCAGAGAATTTGAGCTTCTTTACCAATCTTTAAAGAGCTCAGGGCACAAGGGATGAGCTTAATTTTACATATAGACTGTTTATTCAGAGCATAAATAGCATCTTTTTACAAATTATAGAGAGATAAGTACAAGATATTCAAAGAAATCTGCTTTTTAATAAAAGAGTACGAAATCTTACACCTCGGAGGTGGAACATGCCGTTTAATCCTCAATGTTTAGCAACCGGAATCGGGAGTTTTCCCCACAAGGATGTCGAAAGAACCTGCGATTTGATCCTGGAAACAATCCCGGAGATTCCCATCTGGCCTCAATTGCCGAATGCAAACTTCCGCGAACAAATGGAAGCCCAATACAGTGAGGCATTTCCCAACGTGGTCA
>CAYFVQ010000139.1:0-9313 GCA_964346585.1 uncultured Eubacteriales bacterium
GGACGACCACAGCATCTTGCGCTGTGCCTCTTATCTGAGGCAACCTCGACTCGTGATTAATCCAGGTATCCTGAATTATTCATAAAATCTGCCGACACCTTTTTCACAACACTATATAAGGATGACAAATTATCTTATGTCAGCATCTTTTACCCTTCGGGCGAGCCGATCTCACCCCATCTACTTCGTTACAGCACAAGAGCGGTGGACGACCACAGCATCTTGCGCTGTGCCTCTTATCTGAGGCAACCTCGACTCGTGAATAATCCAGGTGATTCTTTTCCATTTTGGGTGGGCAGGATTCAACTTAGATAACTCAGAATAGCATTCAGGGATGGACGAAGCGACATCAGAAGATTTAGCCTTACCCTCACTCCTTGGAGGGGGAACAGCACCGCTTTCCCCCTTCCAACGCTCGCCTGCTTTCTCACGGCTCACTGCCTCCCCTTCTCAGACTCCATGACTCGTCCTGCGACCAAGGGGACATACCCCCTTGGATCCCCCAACATCGTTTCTCCGCAACGATGTCGTTTTTCGAGGGAATCCGACAGAGTCGGGCTCGAGGACTGTGTGAGCACGATAGAGTACATCGGTCGGTGCTTGGTATGACTAGGGAATATCCGGGCGTGAGATTTGATAAACATGCGGAGTTCCGCAGGGCCGAGAAGGTTGATTAGGGAATGGCGTGAAAAATCTGACTGGAGCAAGGACATCTCTGAATGCTTTCTGAAAATTTACCCACACACAATGGAAGAGAACCATCCAGGCTACTGGAGAAGTTTTATCCGCACAAAGATGGATAGATAAGGCCGCAGTTTAATGCGAAATATGACTTATAACGTCTTTAACATACAGCAATGAATAGCAAGATTTAATCACTATCTTGACTTTCCTCGCTTGAAGGTGTTTCTTCTTCCAGTGCAGGAATTTCTTCTTCCAGCTTCCACTCCCATTCTCCACCTCTCTGTCTTTCAGCCACGACAACGGCTATTCCATCCAAGACGAGGTTTTCCCATACTTGAACCATCCCATTCGGGAATTCATTTCTCGGATTTGGTAAGGGAAACCACCTTCCTGTGGCGGTGTAAATCAAAGACTGGTTTTCTGAACAATCTTCAGTGAGTTTATCCTTTTTTCTGAGAAATCCCTTGAGCAGAGTAATGACGATAATCACTGCAAGTAAAAAGACTCCTACCCAAAGATCGATCAGGGCGATAATCCAGCCAAAGATAATAATCAGAAAAGAGACTATTCGAGCCGTATCTAATAAGTACCGCCATATAGCATACCGTTTACCCAAGTGCTTTTTAGATTCCTCCACATGTTTTTTTTGAGCTTCTTCATCGAAATTCTTGAATCTGTACACCTTCGCGTAAGCTTTCGTCACCTTTGGCCTGTCATTATCGACAATCACAACGCCGTTCGGCTCAGCAGAAACATTCTGTTTTTCGTTTATTGCGCTTTCGACATGAGAAAATGTTTCTCTAAAGGGAATCCCATACCTGACAGATGTCAAAAGACGAATCCCCCGGCTAATCAGCTTAAAGCCTCTCAAGACAAAAAAATCTCCACACTGAAATGGCACAACTCCCTCCTTTGTTTATATAGCAGTCTTTCCCTTTTATCGTCTGCTTCTCTTTTTATCCCCTGAAAACAATCTATAGCACAGTGGAAAATTACTGTCAAAAAAATGAAAATAAAAGGAGATCTGCCCCTTATTCTTTTTATTCTTCTCGTTCTTTGAGCTCTCTTCCTGTTCTCATGAACAGAAAAATTACGATCGTTCCAAACACAAGATGACCGGCCATGGTATACCATATGAATTCAGGAGTGCCCATTTTCTGATAAATCCCGTAGAGGCTTGTATAAGTGAAACCGCTGAGAAAGGCTCCAATCATGATTGCCAGAAAGTTCGATCCCATGTAGAGCCCTGCTTTTTCTTTAGGTGCCAGCCAAGTGATATACTCCTGAATTCTGGGGGAAGAAACCATTTCCCCTATGGCAAAGAAGAAAATACCTAAAAACACCAGAGTAGGAGCAGAAATGTTTGCCAATCCGATGACCACCAGACCTCCCCCCGCAATGAGCAGCCCTGATAGAAATGTCGGGATGGCTTTAAGTTTCTCAGCTATTTTTGAGACGATGAACTGGAAGATCATGATGATGTAACCCGTGTGGCCGAGCATCTCTCCTTTAAGCTTCCAGACTCCATCATCATAGGTGGAAAAGAAATTGGCAAAGCCAGTCCAGGTCACACTCTTCAGAGCCAGGTAAAGTCTGGCTGTATCCATATTGCGGTCAACATACAGCGCGATCAAATTAAAGAATGCCCAGAAAGGGAGCCAGAAAAAAAGGCCGAGGATGACCAAAAATGCGAGAAATTTTAAATCCGAGAGAGCTGTGATTATATCTGCGAATTTTTTTCTCAACGTAATCCCTTCGATCTCTCTTTTGGGTTCTTCGTAGAAGAGGATTGTGATCAACAGCATGAGTGCGGCCCCAGCGGCTGCGGCATAAAAAGCATAATTCCAGTCTTTATCTCTGAGCAAGCCGACGACGATCGGACCGAGTGAAGCACCGACATTCACCATCTGGTAGAAAATACCGAAGCCAAGAGTCTTGTTGGTCTTATCCGTCACAACTCGAACAGTCCCTGCGATAAGAGGCTTGAAAATTCCGGCAGCCAACCCAATACAGAGCATGGTGAGCAGGATTCCAGAGAATGTTTTAGTGGCGATCAAGAGAAGGATAGAAGGCAAGTAAGCTAGATAGGAGACAATCAAAACCTTTTTAAAACCGAACTTGTCCGCAAAAGTCCCAGAAAAAATAGGGATAAAGTAGGAGATAAAGAGGAATAGACTCTGTATGATTCCCAGTTGGAGCTCGCTAAATCCAAGACTAGTCATGTAGATGCCAAAAGGGATGTAAATCCCGTAATAGGCAAATCGTTCGAGAACCTCGATAATGTTGGCAACCCAGAAAACTCCTGGAAAAGGTGTTTTGTCTTCCATTATTCTCTCACTTGAATGGCTTTAAAAATTTAACAGCTTTGATACTCATTTTCAGATTTATACACTGCTCTCCGGCTAACATCGTTGATTCGAGTAAGCTATATTATAAAAACAAATGAATATTATCAAGTATCGGACAGAATCTTATCGCTGTGGAATTAGAGTGAGAAGTCGAAGAAACCGCCTGTGATGGATCACCTTTATTTTAGGGAGCGAACCGGGCGAACCCAGCCGATGTGGATTTTAAGGTCATCCGCAAAGCCTGATCGATAATACCGCGCCAGCCATAAGCGTCCGGGATAATAGGAATCACCCGTCCATACAGCTCCTTGAACGTTTGAAAACACAGGATCTATTAACAGGTCTCCATTCTTCTTGTCTATCTCCATCAAAGAGGCCGCTTCTTCTACGGTTGGGATCCGCCAGTTTGAATAACCGGCAAAGCGTTTACTATTCAGATCGTCTATCCATTCCAGTGCTGTGAAAAAACCCAGTGGTTCTTCGGATCCGCTCTGGTGCCACATGAGCCCTGTCGTTTTATCAATAATAACGTTATCTCCGTTGAGAGACATCGATTCGAACTGATTGGGAAAATCTCCGGATATGGCTCGTATTTTCGCTCTTGTTTCAAATCCCAGATACTGGAATATTTTTTCAATTCCATCCATATCAATCGATTTATAATCTGATCGAAGAGTAAAAACTGCAGGCTCTCTCAGATATTGGCGAATGGACACTTCGTTATTTTTATATGGGGAGGTGGATTTATTTGCTTCTTCCTTGAGAAAAGCTATTCTTTTGTTTATGTATTCTCTCAATTGTTCGTCCTCAGTGGTGAGCGGGCTGTTGTCTCTGTAGGAATTTAAGACTCTCTCCCAGGCAATTCGTTTTTTAGTAGAAGATAAATCCTTGTCTTTTTCAAACTCTTGGATTTTTTCCACTTCTGCGCGGAATCGACTCAACCAATTCGGCCAAACGTTTTGTTTCCTATCTTCAATCACTTTGAAGACATAGACGCTCCACCTAGAACGGAAGGATGTCTCAGACTCCAGTATAAAACTCGATTGATCGACAACAGTCAGAAGCTCTTCTCTTGACATGTTATGGAGAGGGAGCAACATTTCCATAGAAGTGAATTTCAGCATCCTGAGCATCCGCTTTTGACTCTCTGCGGAAGGATGGGGTTCGACCACAACAAGTGGTGCGTTCGACTTAAGGTATTTTTTGATATTTTCCAGCATGCTGAGTGGATTCTCAAGATCGTGAAATACACTCCTCATAATCACCATATCCAGATTGTTTACGGGGAAAGCCGGATCATCGGTTTCCCCGAGCAAGGTCTCAACATTTTGAAACCCTTTATTCTTAAGGATGTCTAAAGATTCTTTATCGATGTCATTGGCATAAATTTTCCCTTTCCCTCCCAATCTTTTGACTAAATCCGCCGTAAAAAAACCTTCTCCAGCGCCAACCTCTCCGATAATCAAGCCAGGTTGGACTCCTGCGATATCCAGCGTTTTTTCAATAGCTTCCTTTCTCGAGAGAGTTTGATATTGGACGGATTCAACAGGTCTCGAGGCGACCTCAGCGCTTAAACAGGAAAACAAGGAGATTAGAATCAGAGAACAAATGAAAGTCAAAAGGGGCTTTTCTTTTTTGTTCATGTTTCCTCCAAAATATCTGTACGACTATAAGTTGAGGATATCACCATTTATCTCATTATTATACGAAAACATACCAGTGGATAAAATTAAATTCCCCAAAAAACATATTATTTTTATGATATAAGCCTTCTTTTTTTTAAGTTCGGCCGGTTCATGGCTCCTTCATAAGGTTTTCCATCAAGAAAGCGGCCAATGAATATAAGACCCATATATATTTCTTTTTCCTGAGTGAGTTTTGATCCCATATCTGCGATTGTTCCGCGCACGATTTTCTGTTTTTCTGGATATCCAGCCCAATAGACCACAGCACAAGGCATATCTGAAGGATATACCGTGCCTAAAGCCGCAAATACCTGCTCCGCATTCCCCAAAGCATTATAAAGAACCATAGTGGTTGGGTATTTGCTGATATCCTTGAGCATCTGGGGTCCTCCCATCATCGGACTCATTAAATAAACGGGTGAAGTTTGCATCACCAAACGAGTATCATGAGCCGGAATGACACTTTCTCCCAGAGCGGCCATGGCGGCGGCATCACTTCCCATCCCAGGAATAATCACCACATCCTCAGGATCGATTTTTTCCACATACCAATGACCTGGGGCAAAAAGAGTGGGATTCCCAGAATCAAGAAGGCCCACATTTTTCCCTTTCCTTAATTGAATCTTGACAAGACTAACACGCTCATTAATTTTTCGAATGCGCTCTTTCATAAACTCTGCCATATCTTCCCGGGACAGTTCTCTAAAAAATTTGCCCTTATAATCAAATAAGCCTTCCCATGGGTCAAAGAGAATTGGTTTATTTTTTAAATAATCCGTAAATAATTCCACATGCTCTTTAGACGCAGCAATGCTATCCATTTTCTGGATTGTGTTCAAAGCTTGAAGAGTGGCCATCTGGGGTCCGGCTGGACCGATCCCGATCACATAAAAGCGGCCTCGCTCTGAGAGGCTGTCAGCTTTTTGTTGGGCGCTCATAGGTAAGAACAGGAATAAAGTGAGAGACAGAACTGTAGTCATTTTTTTCATAGGTTATCTCCGTAATGCGGCTTTATTTCCAGGCTTTTCTTAATTAATAACGACATACTTTATGAACTCGATGCATTTCTCTGCGTATTAAATTGAATCTGAAGAATAAAATTCACTATTTAGTTTTTTAAATATTTGCGCATTCAAATCCAGACTTTTTTTTCTTATGCTTTCGGAACGCATTGAAATGAGCTAAAATCTCCCTAAAGACGAACAGGAAAAGCGACATGGACAAACCTTCATCCGATTTCTACTTCAAGGGAATGACTTTTCTTTTTAAAATACGTGATCTCATTTTTCCTCGAAAGAATGTGCTGGAAGAAGTGGGGATACAGCCCGGGTATCACGTGTTGGATTACGGTTGCGGGCCAGGAGGTTACATCGCCCCTCTAGCGAAACTTGTTGGAGAATCAGGGCAAATTTACGCTCTGGATGTCCATCCACTGGCTGTCCAGAAAGTGCAGCGCATCACCTCAAAAAAGAGGCTATCCAACGTGGATACCATTCAATCTGATTGCCAGACAACTCTAGCGGATAAAAGCATGGATGTTGTTTTGCTCTACGATATTCTTCACGAATTGAAAGAGCCTGATAAAATTTTAAAAGAGCTCCACCGGGTTCTCAAGCAGGATGGGATCCTCTCGCTCAGCGACCACCATCTGAAAGATAATGTTATACAAGCAAGAGTGACAAAAAAAGAATTGTTCAAACTTTCGAAAAAAGGAAAAAAAACTTTTAGCTTCGTTAAGGTCGGATAAGATCATCCCTCATTTTAATCGACGATAAAGACTTTTGCTCCGACCTCAGTTAACGCAAGATGGGGATTCTCCTCATCATCTGCCGCTTGAAAACTCATCCCAGGAGTGATTTTGAATTTCTGTCCATCCTTCAGCTCAATATTTAATTCCCCCTCCAGGACAAGCAGAACGTGACCCCGAGCACACCAGTGGTCCGCTTTATATCCAGGTGAGTACTCAATCATCCGGACTCGTAAATTTCCTGCCTCAAAGGTCCGCCAGAAAGAAGTGCCTGTCTCTCCCTTGTGCTCTACAGGGATTTCTTTTTCCCAGCGAGTCACAGTGAATGGGACATCTTGAATTTTCATGTTGTTCTCCTTTTTAGAGGTCATCTCTATCAGTTATTCTTTGTTCTCTTATCCCGAGTTCTTATTTCCGGAAAGAGAGAGGTCTTTTCATGGGGATATTTTCTATGTGCATGTGGGGAATCTGGAGGATGATAAATTCAAGAGCGACCACAAGGTTAGGCAAAGAATGCGTAAAGAGGGCAAAGCCGATAAGAGCCATCCAGAAACCATAATCCTCTGGATTTTTAATGAATTTATACAGCGATTTTTTAACGATGGGGACATCCTCTTCGAAAAAATTAAGGCCAAAGGACCGTTTAATGCCTAGTAACATGAATCCCCACACAGACATAATTAGGCCAGAGACCAATAAAACTACTCCCATATATTTTAAAATCAGACTTTCGTGAAAAAGAGTGTGCTTTTCAAACTGGAGGAGAATGATGAGAACGAACGATATTGTCCAAAAAAATCCTGTGATGAACAGGTGGATTCTGAACGCATTTTTACCGAACCACTTGGTGAATTTTTGTCCTTTTATTTGCAGTATAAAAACCAGCGACTCGATAGACACTGCCAGAAAAACAGAGATGACCGTGAAGATGAATAAGATTGAGTTCAACACTTTTCCACCTGGAATTCATAGAACAGCGCCATCGATTTGTCAAATGAAGGCTTCATGGTCTTCATCAACGATATTCCTTCATGGACGATACCGGCCTTCCAGAAATCTTTTCTTTATCTTATACACCGCATCCCCAAAATTCCTCATAAACGCCATGTCTTTATCTGAGAGGGGGCCAAGACGGATCACTTTGAGGTTTTCCTCAAGCTGTCTCAAATTGGAGGGGGATGTCATGCAGACGTGGACATGGGGATTGGAAAGAACGAACCGATAGCACATGCCCGCATCAGGTATTTGTCCGTCTCTGGGCCAGCCTCGAGGCCTTCTCAAAAGAAAACGCCAGCTTGTCGCGGTGTAACTCACTATGCCGGGATCATGTTTTTCGAGGAAAGGGAAGATATCTATTTCTGCGCCTCGGTGAGCCGCATTATAACGCATCATGATGACGTCGAGCTTTCCTTCGGACGCGAGCTGACCTGCGAACTTCCGGTTATGGGTGGAGATCCCGACGAACCGGATCTTCCCTTCTTTTTTAAAGCGGTAGAGTTCTTCCCTTGTCTCTTCTTTGAACTCCCGTTCCTTCAAAACTCCAAGGAAATGGAAAACATCGATGTAATCCGTGTTCAAGGTCCTGAGCCGCTTCTCAAGAGTGCGGCGGAGGTTCGGATGACCGTAAACGAGGTTATACGCCCCTGTCGCGACAATATAATTTTCTCTTTTTGATTTGAGGATATCACGAAGAACTTTGACCATCTGGGTATCGATGTTGAACCAGAAAAAGTAGTTCACCCCCTCATCTACGGCTCTGTAAACAGCTCTTTTCCCTGGCCTGTAGGTGGCAGCCAGACCGAGCCGGCTCACCCTTAGTTGGGTCTTTCCCAGCGTGGTGAAAGGAAAATCATTCCTCATCTCAATTAGGATTATTTATGTCAGTCGGTTTGTCAAGATATTAAGCCATTCAACATTTCTCGATTGTTTCAGTGAGATTTCATCTTGTAACATAACCCAATAAATATTATCATGTGATTTCATTTTGAAACGAAATTAATGATTTCGACTCAAGGCTAGATGAAGGACTCAGACATTCTTTTGAATCACATTCTTTTTAATAAGGAGAGAATATGAGCAAAGAAGAGTTACTGACAAGGATGGAAAAATCCATAATCGAAGGCAATAAAGATGAAGCCGAGGCGCTAGCTAAAGAAGCCCTCGAACAGAAGATGGACCTTAACGAGGTCATTGAAAAAGGCTATGTACTCGGGATCCAGAAGGTTGGAGATCTATGGGAAAAGGGAGAATATTTTCTGCCTGAGCTCATCACCAGCGCCGAGTGTATGAAGTCAGCCATGAATATACTCCAGCCAGAAATGGAGAAAGCCCAGATTCAAACCCAATCCAAAGGAAAAGTGGTTATCGGAACTGTGGAGGGAGATATCCACGATATAGGCAAGAATCTCGTCTCCTCCATGCTTTCTGCCAATGGATTTGAGGTGCATGACCTTGGTGCAGACGTAAAATTAGAGCAATTCATCGAAAAGGCAGAAGAAATGGAGGCGAATTTCATCTGTCTCTCCGCTCTTTTAACAACGACTATGCTCGGACAGAAAAGAGTCGTCGAAATCCTGAAGGAAAAAGGCCTTTCAGACCGGATTAAAGTTCTTGTGGGAGGAGCGCCTGTCAATCAGAAGTGGGCTGACGATATCGGAGCGGACGGCTACGGTGAAAATGCCATGGTGGCTGTAAAAGTCGCTCAACAAATCATCGGAGAATAAAGGCGGGATATGTCATCACGCATCAAAAGAATCGAAAGTCTCAAGATTGAATTCGATGAACAAAGAATCCTCAGGCTTATCGGGTATAAAAAGAAATCCCATGAAATTAAAGAACCGATAAAAAAG
>CAYFVQ010000140.1:0-11764 GCA_964346585.1 uncultured Eubacteriales bacterium
GAGCTCAAGATTAACGGAATTGTAGTTTCCGAATCTGTTTTCAATGCGATGGTCGCCGGGCATTTCAAAGTTCCGGTGATCATGGTCGCCGGCGACCAGAATGTGGCAAAAGAAGCTCTGCAGACTTTTGGCTCTGTGGAAACAGTGATCACCAAGGAGTCTCTGGGCTGGCTGTCTGCCATGTCGCGCCACCCGAAATTGATCTGCCAGGAAATCAAGGAAAAGAGCAAACGGGCTGTCCAGAGGCTCAAATCGATGAAGCCTTATGTTGTCAAGCCCCCGTTCCGAATGGAATTGACGTTTAAAAACATCTATGACGCAGAAGCCTTCAGTTATCTTCCCTGGGTGAAGCGTTTGAGCGGCAAAACAATCCTGGTCGAGACCGAAAACGTCGTAGATATCAACCACTTTTTAACCGCACTCTTTAGCATAAACAGCCGTTAAATATTCTGATTTTGCTCGTGCTCTGGCTTTTTGTAATTTGTCTCGAATCTTTTTTTTGTTTTAGAGTCTTAATTTGCGGAATGAAAGCTGAAACTCTGAGTATTAAAGTTTGGCAGGACGATTCCCGTCAATGCCTTCTAAAAGGAGATTGCAGAAAATTTTGACTCTGGAATTAACCTTTGGTATAAGTCATTGCGCACATCGCTAATAACGGAAAATCCTGAAGAGCGCCTAACGAACAAGTCACCCTTATCTCGATTTCTTTTACGGATAATATAAATAGATAATAAAGAAAATAGATAATAAAGAATGATCAAGAAAAGAGTCAGGAAGCTGAATGAGTTAGCTGTTCGTAAAGAGGGCCCAATTGTCTACTGGATGAGCCGGGACCAGAGAGTCGCCTACAATTGGGCGCTTCTTGTCGCTCAGGAGCTTGCCCACACCTATCACAAACCACATTGTGTTGTCTTCTGCCTGGTCCCTGAATTTCTCGGGGCGACCATCCGTCAGTACGCGTTCATGATCGAGGGATTGAAGGAGGTCGAGCAGGAGCTCCATGAACGGAATATTCCATTTTATCTGCTGACAGGAAGACCGGAAGAGGAGATCCCAAAATTTGCGGGGGAAATCGGAGCCTCTGTTTTCGTTTCGGATTTTGACCCACTCCGGATAAAGAGACAATGGAAAGAAGGAGTGCTGGAAAAAACTAAAGTTCCTTTCTATGAGGTCGATGCCCATAATATCGTGCCCTGTTGGGTGGCTTCGCCCAAGCAGGAATTCGCCGCCTACACGATAAGGGGCAAGATCAGGAAGCTCTTGCCTCAATTCCTGATTGGCTTTCCTCGGTTAAAGACACAGAGGGAAACCGTTGAGATACCGAACAATGACTGGGTAAAAGCGGAAAAGAGCCTGAAAGTCGATTTTTCCGTTCCCGCGCTGGGATGGATCCAGCCTGGAGAAAAACAGGCACAGAAGATGCTGAAAAATTTCATCGAGAAGAAACTTTCGAGGTATGCTGACGAGAGAAACGACCCCACCAAAGAGGCTGTGTCCGACCTTTCCCCTTATCTCCATTTCGGTCAACTCTCTGCTCAACGGGTGGCTCTCGAGGTTCGAAAATCCGGAATTAAAGGAATGAAAGACTTCCTCGAAGAACTGATCGTTAGAAGAGAGCTGTCGGATAATTTCTGTTTCTATAATCCCCATTACGATCATTTCGATGGATTTCCGGACTGGGCCAAGAAAACGCTCGATGAACACCGCAAAGACCCGAGGGAGTACCTCTACACCCAAAAACAGTTTGAATCCGGACATACTCACGATGAGCTCTGGAATGCCGCCCAGATGGAGATGGTCAAGAAAGGCAAGATGCACGGTTACATGCGCATGTACTGGGCCAAGAAGATCCTCGAATGGACGAAAAGTCCGGAGGAGGCGCAGAAAATCGCTATTTTTCTCAACGATAAGTATGAGCTGGATGGAAGAGACCCAAACGGCTATGTGGGGATTGCCTGGAGCATTGGAGGTGTGCACGACAGGGCCTGGGGGCAAAGGCCTGTATTCGGCAAGATCAGGTACATGAGCTACAACGGATGCAAGTCAAAGTTCAACGTGGCGAAATACATTGAGGGAGTGAATAAGCTTTAGTTCGCTGCTTGATAATGTCTTTCTTAAAATATATTCAATTAGAACAAAGCATCTTCTTCACCATTCTTGTATCCCTGTTTGTTACTATATATCATATAAAAATTGTAGACTTTTTTCCTCGGTTTGTTATAATAAAACATCAAGCACTTCGCAATATCCATCGCAAATCACACGGAGGACAAATAATGCAGAAGCGTGTTCGAGGAATAACTCTTTTTGGCTGCGCATTTCTCTGGCTTGGAGTGCTGTGCCTTCTCTTTGTGCCTCTTGAAGGAAGTATCGAGAGAGGGCGAACCCTTGAGGAGAATACAATGGAATCTTCGTCAGATTTTTTAATAGATGATTTTTCTCTAGATAATGGCCTATCGGCTATAGACACCCAATGGAGACAGTATACCGACCAGGTCATGGGAGGAGAATCCACGGCCTCTTATGCGTTCGAAGTCATTGATGGCAAGCGCTGTATCCATCTTCAAGGCAATGTCTCGCTGGAGAATAGAGGCGGATTTGTCCAGGTCGCACTCCCGCTTCGGCAGAACGGCCGGCCTTTTGATGCCAGTCAGTACACCGGCGTTCGCCTGTGGGTGAAGGGCAACGGCGAGAACTATTATGTCCACCTCCGCTCAAGCAAGACCTGGCTGCCCTGGCAGTACTACGAGGCGCCATTCTTTGCGGATAGCCAGTGGCAAAAAGTCGAAATCCCTTTTGACAAATTCACTCCACAGAGCCTGAAGGCCGCTTTGAACCCGAAAAAGTTAAAACGTCTGGCTGTTGTCGGTGCCAAAAAAGCTTTCAAGGCCGATATCGCCGTCTCACGCATCGAGTTTTACAAATAGAATTTACAAATAGAAGGGGAATCACTCCTCAAATAAATCGGGAGTTCAGGTTTTCTCAATAGAGAAAATCTCTGCTTTCAATAGTTTTTTTCCATTTTGTGTGGATTAGATTTTGCTAAGATAATTTGGAAGAGTATTCAGGGATGGATGAGGTGACATCGGAAGATTTAGCCTTCCCGAGTCTATCTCGAGGGAACCCGACGGAGTCGGGCCCGAGGACTGTATGAGCACGATATAATACATCGGACGGCACTAAGTATGGCAGATAGATATTCTGGCGTGAGAGATGATAAACGGGCGGAGTTCCGCAGGGCCGAGAAGGTTGACGAGGGAATGGCGTTAAAAATCTGACTGGAGCAAAGACATCCCTGAATGCTATCTACTCGTTTACACGCTAAATGGAAGAGAATTCTTTCAACTATTGATAGGATAGTCTGTATGCGTTAAACTAGTGCCACAAAATATTTGTATCGGGTGAAAGAGGGATCAAATGAATTATTTAAAAAAGAGCTTATTATTTTTTCCACTTTTATTATTGCCGCTCTCCTGTGTCCCGAAGCTCAAAGAGCCTCCTCACCTATCTGTGGATGTTCCCCGGAACTGGGTCTCAGAAGAAGCCTCGGCAGAGGGTAACATCTCCCGCTGGTGGACCCGGTTTGAAGATCCAGGATTGAATGCGGTCATCGATGCGGTCTTGATGGAGAATAACGATTTGAAAGCAGCTGTGGCGCGTCTGGATGCGGCCGCAGCTCTGGCCAGAATAAATGGAGCCGATCTATTTCCCCAGATTGGTGGGAGTTTTGGGGCATCGAGACAGAAAAGAAATTTTGTCGGTTTTCCCATTCCCGGAGGAGACGACGGGGTGTTGAGTTCGGTGACGAATCTTTTCGGTGTCTCGCTCGATCTGAGTTGGGAGGTTGACCTCTGGGGACGCATCCGGGCAGGAAAAGCCGCGGCCGTAGCCGATTTTCAAGCGACAGCCGCTGACCTTATCGGATTTCAGCTCTCCCTTGCAGGACAAACCGCAAAATCCTGGTATGCGGCTGTGGAAGCTGAAATGCAGGTGCGGCTGGCCGAGGCCACTCTCCAGAGTTACCGGACGTCCAATAATCAAGTTTGGCTTCGCTATAAAAGAGGATTGAGGCCTTCGGTTGATGTGCGGTTATCGGAGGCGAGCGTGGCCAATGCAGAGGCGGTCCTGGCTCTGAGACAGAACCTTCTCCAAACGGTCAAAAGACAGCTGGAAACTCTGCTCGGGCGTTATCCGGCCTCCCGGATCGAATTGAGCGCTGATCTGCCGGACATGAAAGACAAAGTTCCAGCAGGTCTGCCTGCAGATATCATTCGGCGCAGACCAGACTTGATCTCGATTGAAAAAAGGGTAGCCGCCTCCCTTGCCCGCCTGGCTGAGTCACGCCGGGCGCTCTACCCTCGTATCAGCCTTACAGGTTCTGGAGGGACATCCAGTAGCGAGCTCAGTTCTTTTCTGGATGGAGATTTTTCTGTCTGGAGTCTCATAGGTAATCTGTTTCAGCCTCTTTTTCAGGGAGGAAGGCTCAGGGCGGGGGTTGATCTGGCCAGAGCGAGAGAAAATGAAGTTCTGGCCCTTTATGTCCAGAATGTTTTGAATGCCTTCTCAGAAGTCGAGTCAGCCCTGGCTGCAGAAGATTATCTCAAAAGAAGGGAGAGATCACTGGAGGTTGCGGCCGAACAGTCCGCAGCGGCGAGAGTTTTGGCCGAAGACAGGTATGCCAGGGGTTTGACCAATTTTATTGAAGTCCTGGAGGCCCAGCGGCAGGCGTTCTTAAGCCAGAGTCAGCTCCTGAGCGTCAAGCGCTTGAGGCTGGATAACCGGATCGACCTCTACCTGGCTCTGGGCGGGGATTTCATGGCCAATCCCCCTGATTCCTCCAGCCTTGAGAAGGAGTGAGAGGCAGATGGACAGGAAACTCAAAATCAGCTTGCCGTTTATTATAATATTTATCGGGATCATAGTCACAGTAATCATGATCCGGTCCCGGCCTCAAATTGAAAAAAGACCGGTGTCCTTCCCGCCACCTCTAATACGAGCCAGCATGATCCATCTTCAGGATTACCAACTCGTCGTGAGATCACAGGGGACCGTCAGTCCTCGAACCGAGAGTGAGCTGGTCTCCCAGGTGTCGGGCCAGGTCATAGGTGTGGCGCCGCAGTTTGCTCCGGGTGGCTTTTTTAGGAAGAAGGATGTCCTTATCAGGATCGATCCCAGAGATTATGAATTTTCTCTTTCCCGGTTGAAAGCCCGGGTAGCACAGGCTCAACTTCGTTTGGCCCAGGAGGAGGCGGAAGCTTCCATTGCACGGCAGGAATGGGAAAGATTAGGAAAAGAAGAAGAGCCAGACCCGTTGGTTTTACGCATTCCCCAATTGGCAGAAGCCAGAGCCTCTTATGAAGCGGCCCAGGCAGAATTGAAGCAGGCAGAGCTGAACCTCCAGCGAACAGAGATCGCGGCTCCTTTTGACGGACGAGTGCGGGTGAAAAAGGTGGATGTCGGGCAGGTTGTGAGCCCGGGAGCTCCTCTGGCTACGGTCTATGCTGTTGATTATGCGGAGGTCCGTCTTCCTGTTCCGGATGACGAAATCGGTTTTCTAGACTGCTGCCTCGATTATCGCACTCAAAACCCTGCTGTGCTGGATATCGATGTCACAATATCCACCAGTTATGGCGGGAATCTTTACAAATGGAGCGGGAAAATTGTCCGGGTGGAAGGAGAGATCGACCCGCTCAGTCATATGATCACTCTCGTGGCCCGGATCAGAGATCCCTATGGAGGCAGCGAGCAAAGCGAAAGGCCACCTCTTGCTGTCGGAATGTTTGTCGGGGCTGAAATCATAGGCCGCCTCGTCGAAGATGTGGCTGTGATCCCCCGTTCGGCTCTACGTGGGGATGAACGGGTCTTGATCGTAGATAAAGACAACAAACTCCATTTCCGCACTGTAGAGGTTCTGCGTGCGGATTTTGAAACGGTCATCATCAGTTCAGGATTGAATGAGGGAGAGCGAGTCTGCATCTCGCCGCTCGAATCTGTAGTCGATGGAATGGAAGTCCGGGTTGCGGAAGAGACGACGCCGGACTCCTCAAGCTTGAAGGAGAGCCGCTGAAGATGCATCGAATTCTGGAATGGTTCGCTAAGAATCCGGTGGCAGCCAACCTGGCGATGGTGCTGATCATTGCCGGCGGCCTTCTCACCCTGCCCAACATCAAACAGGAAGTCTTTCCTGAGGTTGCCTCGGACCTGATCAATATCTCTGTTCCTTACCTGGGTGCAGCGCCAGAAGAGGTAGAGGAAGCGGTGTGTGTCCGTATCGAAGAGGAAGTCCAGAGCCTGGAAGGGATCAAGCGCATCACCTCCAGAGCTTCGGAAGGAGTCGGTACAGTAACCCTTGAACTCCTGCCGGGGACCGATATCCGCCAGCTCCTGGATGATGTCAAAGCCAGGGTCGATGCGATCGATACTTTTCCCGAGGAGACAGAAAAGCCGGTTATCCAGGAGTTGTTGAACCGGAGACAGGTCCTCAGTCTGGGAGTTTCCGGGGATACGGATGAGAGGACTCTGAAAGTATTGAGCGAGCGGATGCGGGAAGAGATCCTTCTCTTGCCCGGAATCACCCAGGCGGAAGTCACCAGTATCCGGCCTTATGAAGTTTCCATAGAGGTTTCAGAGCAGGCTCTCCGCCGGTATGACCTGACTTTTAATGAAGTCGCACAATCTATCCGCCGCTCGTCGCTGGACCTTCCGGGAGGCTCCATCAAGACGGAAGGCGGGGAAATACTGCTCCGGACCAAAGGCCAGGCCTATACCGGTCTGGAGTTTGAAAAGATAATTTTGCGGACCCGTCCTGACGGAACGCGTGTGACAGTCGGCGATGTGGCCAGTGTCATAGACGGCTTTGCTGAGACAGACCAGCATTCCCGTTTTGACGGTGAGCCTGCCGCTCTCATCCAAGTTTTTCGCGTCGGAGACGAGAGCGCGATAAAGGTCGCCCGGGAGGTTAAAGAATATGTTCGGGTCGTCCGGGAGAGAATGCCCGAGGGCATTCAGCTCACCATCTGGAATGACGATTCTCAGGCACTCCGCAGCCGCCTGAGCCTGTTGTTCGCGAACGGCCGCGCAGGATTCATCCTGGTTTTTATCCTTCTGGCCCTGTTCCTGCGTCTGCGACTGGCTTTCTGGGTTGCACTGGGGATTCCGGTCTCCTTTCTGGGCGCACTCTGGCTGATGCCATCCTTTGACGTTTCGATCAGCATGATCTCCACTTTTGCCTTTATCATCGTCATCGGCATTCTGGTCGATGATGCAATTGTTGTGGGCGAGAATATCTACACCGAATACGAAAGAGGAAAGACCGGTCTTCAGGCCGCGTTGGCCGGCGTAAAAGGAGTGGCCGTGCCAGTGATCTTTGCCGTCCTGACCACGATCGCCGCTTTCTGGCCGCTTCTTTGGGTGGAAGGAGCTATCGGAAAGATCATGCGATTTATTCCGATCATTGTTATCCTGACCCTTGTCTTCTCGCTTTTCGAGGCTCTTTTAATCCTTCCCGCTCATCTGTCCCACCTCAAAAAGATTAACGAAATGCCTCCTCGAGGCTGGAGAGGAGCCTGGGGCCGGTTTCAATCAAAATTCAATGATCTGTTCAAGAGATTTATCAACAAAGCCTACCGGCCCAGCCTGGCTCTGGGCTTGAAGTTGCGCTATGTCACCCTGGCGAGCTTTATTGCCATTTTTATTATAACAATCGGCCTGGTCGGAGGCGGTTTCATCAAATTTACTTTTTTCCCCAGGATCGATTCCAATAATGTCATAGCCGAATTGACAATGCCGCTCGGAACGCCTGCCGATGTCACAGCCACGGCGATCCAACGGCTGGAGCGATCGGCCCTTCAACTGGAAGAGGAGTTTAGCCTGGAAAAATCCATAATCCGGCACGTTCTCGCGTCTATTGGAGAGCAGCCCAGCCTGAACCAGCCGCAGGGACCCAACGTGGCGATGGGCGGGTTTACGGGATCTCATCTTGGGGAAGTGAACATTGAACTGGTTCCTGCTGAAGAACGAGAATTCAGCAGCATCATTGTGGCCAACCGCTGGCGGGAGTTAACCGGGCAGGTTCCCGATGCCGTGGAATTGACTTTTACCAGCTCGATTTTTACGGTAGGGGCGCCGATCAACATCCAATTGGCCAGCTCGGATTATGCAGCTCTTCGGGATGTCACGGAGAAATTGAAGGAAAAATTGAAGGATTATCCCGGTGTATATGATGTTTCCGATTCATTCCGCAGCGGAAAGCAGGAGATCAAGCTGGACATCACGCCTGTCGCGGAGTCACTCGGTTTGACTCTTTCTGACCTGGGAAGGCAGGTGCGGCAGGCTTTTTATGGAGAAGAGGTGCAGCGCATCCAGCGCGGCCGAGACGAGATCAGAGTTATGGTCAGATATCCGGTCGAGGAGCGCCGTTCCCTGGGCAATCTGGAGAATAAGAGGGTCCGGACAACCGGAGGCATCGCCATTCCCTTTTCCGCGGCCGCTGAAGCCTCGCTCGGACGCGGCTATTCCACCATCCAG
The DNA here is from genome assembly GCA_964346585.1 of uncultured Eubacteriales bacterium. GTDB lineage: Bacteria > Acidobacteriota > Aminicenantia > Aminicenantales > Aminicenantaceae > SOIA01. The sequence goes on from CAYFVQ010000140.1 coordinate 8,527, forward strand.
AGGACAGACCGGAGACGAACGATAAATGTCACTGCCGAAGTAGATGAAACACAGGCGAACGCCAATGAACTGCTTGCCGACATCACAGAGAATGTCCTTCCTCCTTTGCTGGGAGATCACCCCGGAGTGACTTACTCTCTGGAGGGCGAACAGCGCGACCAGGGCGAAGCGCTGGAAAGCTTAAGGTCTGGTTTCCTTCTCGCCCTGTTGATCATATTTGCCCTTCTGGCCATACCGTTCAAGTCCTATATCCAGCCGCTGCTGGTTATGGGAGTTATTCCTTTCGGGGTCGTGGGCGCCATTTGGGGACATGTGATCATGGGATTGAACCTGACGATACTTTCTTTTTTCGGTATAGTCGCTCTGACCGGAGTTGTCGTTAACGACAGCCTGGTGCTGGTGGATTACATCAACCGCCTGCGGGCTTCGGGGCTCACAATCCAGGAAGCGATTCGGGAAGCCGGTGCGGCACGGTTCCGTCCGATTATCCTGACAACCGTGACGACATTTGCCGGATTGACACCACTCCTTCTGGAGCGGAGCATTCAGGCCCGCTTTCTCATCCCTATGGCGGCATCTCTCGCTTTTGGTGTGGTTTTTGCCACATTTATCACGCTCGTCCTGGTCCCGGTCAGCTATCAGATTTTAGAAGATATTAAAGGTTTCTTTTCCAAATCATTCGGATGGCGGAAATCAGAAACGTAAGCTTTGAATAGGCATCTCAAAGATTTCAGTTTTTTATTTGTGACTGAAGTTAAATGATTTAAACTAAGTGTTATGAATAAGCCATATAGCTTTGAGTCTATGATATTTTGTAAAGAGGTATAAAAAATGAAAAGAAAAGGAATAAACACTATTTTCGCTCTGGCGATCATTATCCTCCTGGCATTCTCCAGCGCCGAGGCCAAATGGTTTCTCGACTTTGAGACCGGGCTCGTCTCCAGCGGATACAATGATGTCAGGATTCCCGGAGACACAGGGACGGAATTCTCTCTTTCTGATGACCTCAAGACTGATTCATCCGCTTTCTTCCGTTTCCGCTTCGGGTATCAGTTCGGGGAGCGACATACGATTTTTGCCTTTGTGGCTCCGCTCAGCTTGAATGCTTCAGGCAGCGTGGACCAGGATATCTTCTTTTTTGAGGAGACCTTCCCGGCCAACACTCCATTGGACGGCGTCTACCGCTTTAATTCCTACCGCTTGACTTACAGGTATGATTTCATAAGGAAAGAGAAGCTTACCCTGGGAGTCGGATTCACGGCCAAAATCAGGGATGCAGCCATTCGGGTCGAAGGGGGAGGACTGAGCTCGGAGAAGACGAATGTCGGCTTTGTTCCGCTCCTAAATTTCCGCTTGAATTGGCGGTTTGCGGATAAGTTCGGACTGCTGTTCGAGGGCGATGCCCTGGCTTCACCGGGCGGACAAGGACGGGCTGAGGATGTGCTTCTGGCTCTTCAAATGAGGCTGAATGAGAACATCTCGTTTCGCGCGGGCTACAGGATAATAGAGGGGGGAGCGGATGTGGAGGAAGTCTATAATTTTGCTCTTCTTCATTTCTTTTCAATTGGAACCGAAGTTCGATTCTGAAAACTTTTGTAAATCTGCAAGTTAGACACATGTTTGACAATTGACTGTGTTACGGATAAAAGAGAAATGATGGAGGAATGATGAATATACTTCTGACAGGCGCAACCGGATACATCGGGAACCTCCTCAAAGAGAAACTCCTCCAGGATGAGAGCGTTTGCCTGAGGCTCTTTGTTCGGAATGCAGCCAAGGTGGAACTACCAGCGGGTCGCAAGGTCGAGGTGTGTGAAGGCAGTACATTCGATAAAGACTCACTCCGGAAAGCGCTGAAAGGCATGGATGTGGCCTATTATCTGATCCATTCCATGGGCGCCAAAGGGGATTTCGAGGAGCTGGACCGCACAAGCGCCGAGAATTTCCGGGAGGCATGTATCAAGGCAAGAGTGAAGAGGATCATCTATCTCGGCGGGTTGGGCCGAAAAGAGACAGCCAGCAAACATCTATTGAGCCGGATCGAGACAGGCGAGATCCTCAGCAGCCAGCCAACACGCATCCAGACCATCTGGTTCAGAGCCGGCATCATCATCGGCACAGGCAGCGCCAGCTTCAGGATCATTCACAGTCTTGTCCGGAAACTCCCCCTGATAGTCACGCCGCGCTGGGTTCACACCCGGACACAACCCATCGCTGTGCAGAATGTGCTGGATTATCTTTTCCTGGCGAAAGACTTGAAAATACAAGGGAATCTGATGGTCGATGTGGGTTCCGAACGGATGAGTTTTAAAGATATGCTGGAGCGGGCCGCTCATGTGATGGGACGGCGCAGGCTTTTGATACCTGTTCCTGTTTTATCTCCTCGACTGTCCTCTTACTGGCTTATCTTGTTCTCGCCCGTTTCCTACCGGATAGCCAGGGCGCTGGTCGATGGATTGAAGTCAGAGACAATCATCCAGAATGATAATGCCCGGCTCTATTTTCCGCAAGTGACTCTTCTTTCTTATGAGAAAGCCGTAGAAGCTGCACTTTCTGAAGGCAAGGCGAAATAGGTCATTAGAGTCTGGCGAGAAAGCCGTTTGATCAATCCTTGTGAGTATCTTCTTTAGTTAGTGAGTATCTTCAAAGTTGAGGCGCATTTTTTTAAAGATCCTCCTCAGAGAAACTTTGTCGTCTACCCAGGCTCGAGTAATCCTTCTTGATTACTCAAAAGATCAACCGATACTGCTTCCTGTTCTCCAAAAAGTCTGAATTTTTATCTAGGGCGCTTGAAGCAAGAGAGCCGGCTGTTGCAGCAAAATCCAGTAAACCATCTCTTTTTCTTTTTTCTCCGGGAAAAGGATGAGCTGGACATAGTTATCCGTGTTTAAATATGTCTGCGCCGCTTTCTGGAGTACATCAGATGTGATGCGCTCAAGTGTCTTTACATAATCAAAGAGTCCTCTCGGGTCTTCATCCTGTTGGTATTTGTAGACCAGTTGAGCCAATAACCAGTTGTTTGTTTTAATGCCTGTCTCGAAGTTCCGGTATTCCGCCTTTTTGAAATCGTTGATTTCCTCAGGCATAAAACCCTCTGTCTTCAGCTTTTCAATCTCATAAAATACGACTTTTGTCAGGTCTTCCACCCTCTCCGGGTCCGTGCCGAAAGAAATCGTTATCCTGTATTCTTGTTGAGGTATTATATCATATGAAGCTCTGGCCCCTATGCTGTATGTGC
>CAYFVQ010000141.1:0-25569 GCA_964346585.1 uncultured Eubacteriales bacterium
GTGGGGAGAAAACCGTTTGAAGGCGGGGCGGGCATGGTTCCTCATCGAAGAGGTGAGGAGAGCGGAGCCTGAAACCGAGCCGCTTTTGCCTGATTTGGGGCCTGCTCAGCTGGCCCAAATCAGTGGGGATTCCAAGGGGGTATGTCCCCTTGGTCGCAGGACGCGTTTGTGCGTCCGAGAAGGGGAGGCAGTGAGCCGTAAGCGGAGCGAGGCGAGCGTTGGAAGGGGGAAAGCGAAGCTGTTCCCCCTCCAAGGAGTTCGGGTAAGGCTAAATCTTCAAGGTCGCTTCTTCCATATCCGTGCATTTTGCTCACACTACCAGGAAGAGAACCTCTTTATGTTTTTGGTGAGAGAATGGAAATGATTCAAAGAATGTTATGAAAGAGAGAAGAGCATGACGGATTTCGGGGGCGCCATCCAAAAAAGCCAGGAGTATGATATAGCCATCTTCGGGATTCCTTACGATGAAAAATCCTGCTACTTGAGAGGAGCGGCCAAGGGTCCTCAGGCTATTCGCGCCGCATCGACGAGCAAAGCGATCAATGCCTGGACCGAGCTTGGAGTTAATTTGGAGGAAGATGGGATTATGGTTGACCTCGGGGATGTGGATGTTTCCGGAGATTATAAGACTGTCTCTTCCCGGGTCGAAAAGAAAGTGCTGGGAGTACTGGAAAAGGACGCTGTCCCGATAATCCTGGGAGGAGACCACTCCATCAGCTTTCCGGTCGTCAAAGCCCTGGCACAAAAGTTCAGCCCATTGGACATCATCCATTTCGATGCCCATCCGGATTTGTACGAGGAGCTCTACGGGGACCGCTATTCCCATGGTTGCCCTTTTACTCGGATCATGGAAGAGAGCCTGGCCCAAAACCTGGTTCAGGTCGGGATCAGAGCCGCCACTGGAGAGCACAAAGAAAGGGCCGCTCAGTATGGAGTCCGGATGATCGAAATGAAGGATATCCAGGAGAACCTTTCTCTGGAGTTTTCAAATCCTCTGTACATCTCCTTTGATATGGATGCTCTTGATCCTTCTGCGGCACCGGGTGTATCGCATCATGAGCCGGGTGGGCTTTCTACCCGCCAGGCCATCCGCATCCTTCAGGCGTTAAAGGCAGAGATAGTCGGCCTGGATGTGGTGGAGGTCAACGCGGAGAGGGACGCTTCAGGAATCACTGCCTCTGCGGCTGTAAAGATAGTCAGGGAAATGGCAGGTAAAATCGTTATTCAAAGGAGACAGGTTTCAAAGGAGGGAGTATGAAACGCATACCCATCATTCTTGCAGTCGCTCTGGTGGCTGCAATTCTTATATTTTCCCAAACATCCTTAAGGTTTGATGACTATTTTCTCGATAAGACCATAAGGGTCGATTACTTTCACATCGGAGACGCCAAAGAGGAATGGGTCACAATCGACCAGGTTTGCCAGCAGGGGATCTGGGCCGGCAGCCAGCGCAACCTGATAGACGAGTTCAACAACGGCAGGTATGCCATCAAAATATATGACGATTCGTCCGGCAAGCTGATTTTCTCCAAAGGGTTTAACAGCTATTTTGGTGAATACAAGACAACGGCTCAAGCCCTCAAGGGGATAAAGAGAACATATCATGAATCTGCCTTGATACCTTGCCCCAAAAAGAAGATTAAATTCACTCTGGAAATCAGGGACCGAAACAATGCCCTTCAGCCTCTTTTCAGCCAGGTCATCGACCCTTCTTCGGTCAGCGTCATCAAGGAAAACTTGAGCCAAGGAGTTGAAGTCTTGGAAGTCTTGGACAATGGGGATCCCCACACAAAAGTCGATGTGGCTTTTATCGGGGAAGGATACACGGCAGAAGAGAGAGAAAAATTCGAGGCGGATGTGAAGAGGTTCACCTCTGTTTTGTTTAGTTTCGAGCCGTATAAAACGCACAAAAGCCTGTTCAATATCTACGGCGTGCTCAAGCCTTCAATGGACAGTGGATGTGATGAGCCTCGAAGCGGGATCTTCAAGAACACTGCGCTCAACGCGACCTTTAACTCCCTTGGCTCGGAACGCTATCTTATGACAGAGGACAACAAGAGTCTGCGGGATATTGCCGCCCATGTGCCCTATGATACCCTGTTCATCATGGTCAATCATAAACGTTACGGAGGTGGGGGTATTTACAACCTGTACTGCACCTTCACGGTCGATAACCAGTGGTTCGAGTATCTTTTTCTCCACGAGTTTGGTCATTCATTTGCCGGGCTGGCAGATGAATACTACACCTCCTCTGTGGCTTATAATGAGTTCTATCCCAGAGGAGTCGAGCCTCTGGAGGCGAATATCACGGCTTTACTCGATCCCTCAAACCTTAAATGGAAGGATTGGGTGACTCCCGGGATGGAAATCCCTACGCCCTGGGAGAAAGAGAAATTCGACAGGATGGACAAGGCCTACCAGAAAGTTCGGCAAGAGATCAATGACAGGATCGCGAGGATGAAGAGGGAAGGAGCGCCTGCAGCCGAGGTGCAGAGACTCGAGGAAGAATCCGAGCGCCGTTCGCGGGAGCATGCGGGGAAAGTAGACAATTATCTGGCGAAAAGCCGGTTCAAGGGTCAAGTGGGAGCCTTTGAAGGAGCTGGGTATTCAGCCAGCGGCCTCTACCGTCCCATGCTGGACTGTCTCATGTTCACCAAAGGAAAAAAGCCATTCTGCACGGTCTGTGCCGAAGCTGTTCTCCGTATTATCAAGCATTACAGCGAATGACTGTAAAAACCATAGAAATGATTAACCTGGATTATTCATTATATATTGTGGCGGCGCATTTTATGAATGATCGTAGCCAATGAATAGCTAGAACGGGGAGAAATCGAACCATGAAAAAAATGATCTGTTTCATTTGCCTCGCATTCTTTTTTCTTTCCACTCTCTTTCCAATCGACCTTCAGAAAGAGGAATCTCTCTTCAAACCGGAGATGGTGAATTCCAAACTTGTTCAAAGGATGTTTTCTTTTATCCAGAAAAATCGGGAGAAAATCATTAAGGAATGGATTTCACTCGCAGAAATCCCTGCACCTTCGGGACAGGAGAAAAAGAGAGCTTCGTTCATGGCGAAACAGTTTGAAGCGGCGGGGCTGGATGAAGTATTCATTGACGCGTCAGGCAATGTGGTCGGCATCTGGAAGGGATCCTCTCAAGCAAAGAAGATTATCCTCTCCGCTCATATGGATACGGTTTTCCAGGGTGTCTGGGAGATCAAGGTGAAAAGGGAGGGAAACCTCCTCAAGGCACCTGGCATCGGAGATGATACAGCCAGTTTGATCAATCTTCTCTGGTCCATTCGCGCTCTCAAACACGCGGGATTCAAGCCCAAAAACACGTATTATTTTATGGCGACAGTCGGAGAGGAGACCGGGTTTACGGGGATGAGAGCCTTCCTGAATTCGGCCAAAGAGAAGTTCGATTTTGTCATTGCCCTGGATGGAGACCTGGGAAGAGTCAGCTACGGCGGCTTAGGGTTTGGAGGGGGAAAGATTGTCTTCCGCGGTCCCGGCGCCCATACTATGCAGAGCCGGAATGTTCCCAACCCGAATTTAGCCGTAGCCAAGGCGGTAGAAAGGATATATGAGATTCAGCTGCCGTCCAGTCCGATCGAAAAATGGACGATTCTCAACGTTGGAATGATCGGCGGAGGTAAAGTCAGGAATGCCGTTTCTCAGGAGTCCTATTTGACAGTTGACCTTCGTTCGGCTGACCAGGAAATGATTGAGAAGGTCCAGAGCCAGCTCCGGAAAATCTGTCAGGATGTGGCAGAGGAAGAAGGAGTGGAGCTGGAAATGGAACTGAATAAAGATGAGAAAGCGAGCCAGATCCCGGGGGCAGGAGATTCATTCCTGGTCAAAACAGTCGTGGATATCCTAAACTCTCTTCAGATCAGAAATGTGGAAGCGAATCCTCTCGGGTCCACAGAGGCCAATGCAGGAATAGAAAAAGGGATTCTTTCCATAAATCTCGGACGGACGTACGGACGATACAAGCACACTCTGAATGAAGAAGCTGAGATCGAGGGGATATTTTTGGCGATGAAGCAAATCCTGATCTTGATTTACTGCCTTAAATAGAAGGGGTCAGGGCTCGACATTAGACATTCAAACATCTTAATTTTTGAAAAATTAAAATATGTGTTCTCAAGGAAGTGAATCGACTAATAAGTAAAGACCAATGCCGAGGCCTGATCCCATCTATTTGTTATATCAGTTTCACGATTTTCTCGAGCCACCCTTTGTCTATCTCTGAAAAGGCGTCTAGTTCTCGACTGTCCACATCCAGAACGCCCCAAACTTGACTGTCTTCACTGACAAGAGGGACCACGATTTCTGAATTGGACCGGCTGTCACAAGTGATATGGCCGGGGAATTTATTCACATCCGGCACGACGATTGTATCTTCCTTTTCTACACTTGCCCAGCAGACTCCTTTCTTTTTCTCAAGGACCTGACAGGCCAGCGGCCCCTGGTATGGACCGACAATCAACTCGCCATCGATGAGCGTATAAAACCCGGTCCAGAAATAATGGGGCATCTTGTGATGGAGGAGAGCAGCCATCGTGGCCATGCGAGCCGTCCTGTTTTCTGTCTTTGTCAATAGCTCCCGGAGCTGATCATAGATTCTTTCGTATCTTTTTTCGAGATTGTCTTTTTCAACCATATCCTTCCTCCGAGACTGCCAATGTAGCATCCAGGAAATCAGGAGTCAATAAATAAATGGGGTCAGGCCTCGACATTAGACATCCGGATATTTCGCACCGTTAAGAATTATAAAATGACTGCGAAAGGAAATGAATCGACTGATAAGAAATGTCTAATATCGAGGCCTGACCCCTTCTATTGAGATTATGCGCCGCAGCAGTGCAATCTTTTTTTATTGAGATAGAACCTTAGTCTGGATGAGAAATGGGGGGAGGGGGAGTGCGGGCTGTTGTCAGCAAAAGGGGGGTTGATGATGGGAACCAAAAAGGTGGGGGCTCTCTCCAGCCCGCGAAAGAGAACCAATGTTAATTATATTTAAAAAATAGAAATTGTAAAGAAAAATTTTAAAATTTTTTTTAATTTTTAAATGGGGGCCGAAGAGAGAGTTGCTCACTATAATGCTTGAGCTGTTCATCTTCTGGTTTTCTCCAGGAATGCAGTCCGAATTTAACGGATAAGAGGCGATCCGTTGAACTTAAGACACAACGAATGAAAAAACAGTCATGTCTTTTAGCAGAATCTTAAAACGCGGAATAATGTATCCCTTCCGCATTTTCTGATGAGAGAGATATCCACAGGTAACGCTCCTGGCTTGAGGTGGATATGCTGATCGATCCAGGATTTTCGTTCTCAGCCAAACGGTCTCAGCCGCATTCTGGAAACGTTTCTGCGGAATCTCCAGAGAAAAAAGCTGAATTTTTAAGAAATTTGTCCTTGACATTGTTGTCTGTTTTTTATAAATACTTGAGAAAGACCGAGGAATTGAGCGCATTTATTCATAATAGGCACTCTTAAGCAGAGGCCATAGAGTACACTCATGGAGGTTAAAATGAAAAAAAGCATCGGTGTAATAGCTTTAGCGGCTCTGATTATCTTCGCACTCAGTCCGTCTGCACATGGAGCTGGCTTCCTCATCTACGAGCACGGCGCGGCTGCCATGGCTATGGGAGGGGCATTCATCGGTTTAGCCAACGATGCGACAGCTGTCTTTCACAATCCGGCGGGGATAGCTTTTTTGGATGGAACACAGGTTTCAGCCGGAGTCACTCTGATTTTTCCCAACTCTACAGTGACCATGCCAGATATTGGTTTGGTAAATCCTGCGTATGATGAGACTTATGACCAGGTAAGTCAGGTGTTCTATCCCCCGAATTTCTACATCACACACAAATTTACTGATGATCTCGTTGCCGGCTTTGGCTTTTTTGCTCCTTACGGATTGGGAACAGAATGGCCTGATCCTGCGACTTTTCCCTTAAGGTACATCTCAACACGAGCCAGCATGCAGACTCTCATTTTCAATCCCACGCTCGCCTACAAGTTCAATGACAACTTATCCGTCGGTGTGGGCGTATCGTACATCCACTCCAGCTTGGATTTAGACCTTACTTATCTGCTTGACCTGACCGCGATTCCTCCTTTGGGGATCTATGATATTCCGGTCACTGTGGAGGATACGACTGGAACCGCATGGGCAGTGAATGCCGGGGCTCTGTACAAGGGAGAAGTATTTTCTCTCGGCTTCAACTGGCGAGGAGGGTTTACGATTGATTATGATGGAAACCTCGACCTTGATATGTCCCCAGTCCCCATTCCTCTCCCAGAGAATGGAACAGTGGTGGCTCCTTTTAGTTTTCCTCATATTCTCGGGATAGGAGCGGCGTTCAACTTGAGCGACCAGCTTACCCTGACTGCTGACGTGCATTATATTCTCTGGAGTGCCTTTGACCGCATAGTGGTTGAGGCGGATGTGCCCGGCCTCCCTATATCTCTTGATTTTGAGCCGATTGATGAGAACTTCGAGGATTCTTTTACATTTCGGGTCGGCATGCAGTACCAGATGAATGAAAATTTTGCTTTGCGCGGTGGTTTTCTGTATGACCAGACACCCCAGCCTGTGGAGTCAATGGATACCATGCTTCCGGATTCAGACAGGTGGGCTCTGACTGCCGGTTTTGGCTACAATGTTGGATCGTTTGCCATCGATGTGGCCTACCAGTTCGAGCCTTTTAAGGATAGGACAAGCCCGAATAGAGATATTTATGATACGATTTTAGGAAACTTTGGTGAGGGGACATATTCCTCGACTGCCCATTTGTTCGGAATCAGCTTTAGGTATGTGTTTTAGTCAACAAAATTCAATTTGGAGGTAAAATAAATGGCTTATGAATTCACGAATTCAAAAGGGGTTAAGTATTATCTCCATTACAAGGATGTGAATTTAAAGGGAGGGCGTCAACAGAGAATTTACTTTTTTGCCCGTGATGTCAGACCAGGATCATTGGATGAGGTTCCTGCCGGTTATAAAGTCATCGAGACAGAAAGAACCGGTATGCCCATCCTGAAAAAAGCGTAGTAATAGTATTTTCGACAGATTTAATTGGTAGCGTAAAAAACGCTTGAATGAGGGGGGAGTTCTCTCCCCCCTCTCAGGCTTTTTGCTCTGCCCCAGCCGATAAGCTTCAAGTCCGTAAGTTCCTCTCCAACATTTCTGGTTTGACTTCTTTTTCACTATATACTTTTTTATTCGAAGGTCTCTCGAATAACCGGCCGTACACGAATATCTTTCTGCCTCTCTGAGTTTTTCAATGGCTTGATCGTGTGACAGGCTTCCATCACCGGTTTAACGCTTTAGACCGAACATCCTCTTTCCCACAGGATAGTGATTCGAAATGTTAAAACTGATGAATAGAACCCTGTGCACCTCCAGCGTGAAGTTAATTTTCAGTGGAAAAATATATATTTATGCCAAGGGTTGCCCATCTCTCATTGTCTAATCGATCTAAAAGTTCAACATGGAGGTTCGAAATGAAAAAATTCATCCGTTTGACAGCATTGGTTCTATTCCTGAGTCTGATTCTTTTTCCTTCTTTCGTCCGTGGACAGGTATCAGAATTGCCTGAAGATGATGTTGCTGTGGAATCTCCTCAAGCTTCGAGAGATTTTCTTGGTATGACTCCTGAGCAGAAAGCCAGGTTAGAAGAATTCAGGAAATCGAGAAGGGAAAAGAGCCGAGCCTATCGTGAGGAAATGCGGAAAGTGCGTCTTGGTATGAGAGAAATGATGAAGGACGCCGAAACCAACGAGAAGGAAATCTTAAAGCTTTACGATCAGATGGCCAAGCTTCGTGCCGAACAGTTCAGGCACTCTCTTCAGAGAAACAAAGAATTCAAGAAGATACTGACACCTGAACAGCTAGAGAAGCTGGAGAATGCCAAGAAAAGAATGAGTCGAAGAAGAAATCTGCAGAGAGGCCAGTTTAGAGGAGAGAGAGGATTTGCCAGACGCGGAAATTTCTCGCGCAGGGGAAGAATGCATCCATCGTGGAGTAGAGGAGCTCGCTTGAGAGGCCATCCGTTCATGTTTCGAAGATGGAGACGGTAAAAAATGGGGACGTTCCCTAAGGTACCACCTTAGCCAATAAATTCATCTACATAGAATCATTTTATGCACGATAAGCCAGATCATTAGGATTAATGGGCTAAGGTGGTACCTTAGGGAACGTCCCCAAATGATAATTGACTCCATAAGTTGTCATCTGTCCTGTATCAAGGACAGGATTGAGCTCCTCCTTTTCTGTCTTCCAGGGGAATTGAAGTTGGCATATTTCTTGCTTTTTGTTTTTATGGAAAAGGAGGAAAAAATGAGAAAATTATTCATTCTTTTCGCCTGTTTCGCTTTTTTCGCCTCTCCAGTCCTGTACGCTGAAGAGGAAAGTTCCTACCAGTACAGTTATGCCCGATTGAGCTATGTCAAAGGAGATGTGTTCATCGAGAGGGCCGGAGATATGGGATATGAGGAAGGAGTGATCAATTTACCTCTCGTCGAAGGAGATAAGATGGGGACACGGGAAGGCCGCGCAGAAATCCATTTTGGCCGAAAAAACTATCTCCGTATAGACAGTTACACTCAACTCGATTTAGTCGAACTCCCCAAAAGAGGAGATGATGCCATCAAACTCAATTTGATGTCCGGGAGTGTGTTTCTGAGAGTGAGTTACTTGGATGAAGATATGAGTTTTGAAATCCACACTCCGGATGCATCATTTTATATAGTGGAGGCAGGACTTTACAGGTTTAACGTCAGTGAAGACAGACAGACAGAACTCTTTGTTTATGAAGGAGCGGTTGAGGCCGCGGGAGAAGAAGGTTCTCTACTTGTGGAGGGTGAACAGAAGCTGCTTGTTTCCAATGGGTATTTCTCTTCTGATCCAGTTGCCTTCTATGGCCGTCCAGATGATAGTTTTTCTCGGTGGAATGAAGATAGAGATGACCTCCTTTCCCGTCCTGCGAGCAGCAGCTATCTTCCCGAAGAGCTGTACGAATATGAGGAGGAGTTGGCCGACAATGGCCGTTGGGTTTATGAGCGGCCTTACGGTTATGTCTGGGTTCCTTATGTGGTCCATCATGAGTGGCGTCCGTATTATTACGGAAGATGGTCCTGGTATCCTGTCATGGGGTGGACGTGGGTCTCGTATGATCCGTGGGGATGGTGTGTTACCCATTATGGAAGGTGGCACTGGAGATGGGGTCTTGGTTGGTACTGGATACCCACGAGAGTCTGGGGACCTGCTTGGGTCCACTGGTACTGGGGGCACGATTATATCGGGTGGTGTCCGATCAGCTATTATGGACATCCCGTGGTGGTTGTGAACAACTACTTTTACGGGCATCATTATGGTAGTTATTATCCAGCCCGTTCCCGCGCTCTGACTGTGGTTCGCAAAGATCAGTTGCAGGCCCCACGTATTTCGCGCGTGGCGCTGAGTCAAGATCGCGTCTCCCGCCTCGAAAAGATATCTCTCTCCGCAAGACAGCCCTCTGTGAGACGGCGCATCGACGCATCCTCTCTCCGGAACTCGACTGCAGCTAAAGTTCTCTCCAGGGACAACCTGAGAAGTGTGGAGAGAAGTTATCGTTCAGGGAAGAGCTTATCAGTTTCTCGGTTGAGGTCAACAGAGGCCAGCGGCACTTCAAGAGTCATTCGCAAGAGTGCAACAGCCATCAATAGACAGGCTTTGAAGGAGCAGCCCAGAAGAATTACGGATACGAGAAAACTTTCGAGTCGATCGTCCAGAGCCACATCCAGGGCTTCCGGAGAAAGCTCAACTCGGATTTCAAGGAGCTCTGCTTCGGAATCAAGAGTGAGGACTTATCCATCGAGAAAGAACTCATTATCCCGTTCCAATGCTGTGTCTTCTCCAGAACGCAAGAGAACTGTTTCCTCCAGGGAATTGAAATCACGAGTCGAGAAGTCGACTTCGAGAACTTACCCCTCCAGGATTAAAAAAGAGAGCAGTTCAAACAGAAGCAGGAATTCAAGCTCGACTCCTTCGCGTTCTTCGAATTTGAGAAGATCTTCCAGCAGGAATCAAAGCTCTGCTACCAGGAAGAGGAGCTCGGGTTCTTCCTCATCCCTTTCCTCCTCTCGGCAGAGAAGTGGAAGCGGAAAGTCAAGCTCAGTGAACACCAGAAGGTCAACAGCTCCTGTGTCCAGGTCGTCGGCTGTTAGAAGGAGTTCGTCGTCTAGGAGTTCGTCTTCTCGCTCATCTGGTTCGAGCTCGAGGTCTGTGTCATCTCGGAGAAGTTCGACTTCCTCATCAAAGGTCTCTTCATCTCGAAGCGGAAGGAGTTCTTCTTCAAGCGTTAGTCGGTCATCAGGCCGCAGCTCTACCTCACGTTCTACCTCTCGCTCTACCTCACGTTCTGCCTCTCGCTCTTCTTCATCAAGGCGTGTTAAGAAAAAATAACACGATCTAATAAAAAAAGAGGACAGGCCCCTTTTTTAAAAAAGGGTCCTGTCCTCTTTTTTTTTGAAGGCTGAACTCCACAGGCCAGACCTGAAATAACCATATCTGCCATTCCCAAAAATATTTTTTCAAAGTCCCCGCAGAGATGTGTACGACATGAACTTTCTTCTTTACTTTGCTCTGTCCAATGGGTTAAAATATTTTTTACTCAAGGGTAAAGAACGATGTGTCTTCTATTCGGAAAAGAAGAGATTATCTGTTCCCGGAGCATCATCACTCTAGTAAGTGACTTAGTAATGGAGGTATGAGTTATGGCTTTTAGGATAGGAAATTCAACTGAAAGAAAACGCAATCTGGAGAAGATTACCCGGGTGCTGTTCCTGAGTATCTTGGCGTCATTATTAGTTATGGCAGGAAGTCCAGCCTGCAAGAGGAGCGCCGAGGAAGAGGTGGATTCTCAAGAGGCCGTCATCGGGTTTGAAGGCGTGGCGAAGGTTGGCGTGGGTAAATATCTGTATGTTCCTGAAGCGCAGGGATTTGATATCATTATCCAGGGTCAAGTCGACTCTGGCGATGCAAGTGTACTGGTGGATAAAGAAGTCAGAGGTCAAGGAGAGTTTTCTCCGGAAAGACCCTCCATTTTGGTGGCCAACAGTATTGACGTGAAAGAATCAGGAAGAAACTGGCGGAATGTCTTCACAAGAGCCGAGGATATTGTTCTTGATGATTATTTAGAAACAAAAGTCAGAGATGGATATGAAGCGCTGACAGATCTTTCGTTTGATAAGAGAGAGGGTTGGGAAGGCAAAGAAAAAGGAAAGATTTATGGTCGCCTCTATAAAGAAACAGAGACAGAAGGGGAAGAACAAAAAGATATCTACAAGATTGTGGTTCTGAATGAGGAGAACCAAGAAATCGGTACAGTCATAGTGGATAATATGGCTGATTCGGCTCTTTTCTATACAAAAAAGTTAAGGCTTTTCGAGAAACTTTGGTTTTACTTGACAATAAAGGACACTGTCGCATGGAGAACCAGGTCGCAGACATCTGAGCTCTTTCATGCGGATGTTCTTTTTGCTGGCCTTTTCTGATTGGCCCTCGCTCTTTAGATTCAATTCAGAATGAAGTGAGTCTTCCACTCTAAAAATTCACAATCACACACATTTGCCACAAATGACATCTGAGCTTTTTTGCCATTTACCTGAATACACGATGGCATGGAAAGTTCAAGGCACAGAGGGATCATCTTGTGAATAGTCACTTTGCCCGAGAACCAGGAAAAGAAGTATTCAGATAGAGCGGATTGAATAGAGGTATAGCGCTCGTTTTTCCACCCGTTCTCTTTTGGCTCTTCCCCGGTTTTGTCTGTTTAAAGATTCTTATCCAAGTCAGGATGTTTAAGGTGAAAACCCATGGCCTCCTGAAAGGCTTTGGCCACGCGGAGAGCTTTGGCCTCCTCAAAGAGATTGCCCATGAAAGAGATGGGAGTTGGCCTTTCCTTTTCATTATGGCCGTTGGGGACAAGGACAGCCGGATGTCCGGTCAGGTTAGTCACAGTGAGGTTGGCGCTGCCCCTGCTCGGTGCGATATAGACATCGATTCCTTCCATTTTCTGAGCCATTTCCTGCATGAGGAGTGTCCTGAGGCGGTTAGCCTGGATGTATTCCACTGCCGGGATGAGTCTTGATTGGCGGAAGGAATTCGGCCAGGCCCCTCTGTTTTGCCTGACAAGAAGGTCATCTCTGTTGCTTCGTGTGAGTTCATCGAATGCGGCCGCGGCTTCCACTCTCAGGATAAACGAGATGTTGTAGACTGGAAAATCCGGAAGGTCGAAAGGAATGAGTTCCATCCCGAGGGAACGGAGAACTTCGAGCGCCGCTTCATTGTTTTTCTTGTCATCGTTCTCTCTCTCAAAGGCTTTTTTCAAGTAGCCGATACGGATGTTTTTGAGATCAAAGGAAGGATCCCAGTTAAAAGGAAGGTCGACTATGGTCAAGTCTTTGCCGTCCGGGCCGAATACGGCATGAAAGACCAAAGCGCAGTCTTCCACTGTTCGACAGATGGGTCCGATCTTATCCATGCTCCAGCTCAAGGCCATCGCTCCATACCGGCTCACGCGGCCATAAGTCGGGCGCAACCCAGTCACGTTACATCTAGTGGATGGAGAGACAATCGAACCCAAAGTTTCTGTCCCTATGGAAAAACCGACCAGTCCGGCCGATGTGGCTGCGGCTGAACCGGCTGACGAGCCGCTGGACCCCTGCTCTGGATTCCAGGGATTCCTTGTTCTTCCACCAAACCAGACATCACCCATAGCCAATGCTCCCATCGATAGTTTGGCCACCAGAACTGCTCCGGCCTTTTCAAGCTTTCTAACGACGGTGGCGTCTTCATCGATGACTTGATCTTTATAGGGCATGGCTCCCCACGTGGTTTTAATTCCCTTGGTGGAAAGGAGGTCTTTGGCGCCCCAGGGAATGCCGTGGAGCGGGCCTCTGTACTTGCCAGAGGCTATTTCTTCATCCGCTCGCTTTGCCTGTTTTAAGGCCAATTCTTCGGTCAAAGTGATGACGCAGTTCAGCCGGGGGCCGTATTTTTTCAACCGGCTGAGGTAGAGCTGTGTGAGCTCTGTTGAGGAAACCTTGCGGGATTTGATCAGCTGAGCGAGTGACGTGACAGGGTAGAAAGCCAGATCCTCAAGGTTATCCGGAACCTGAACTTCTCCGGGAATGGTGTATTTCAGAGGATTCTGTTTCTGTTCAAATTTCATTCCAGGGATAACCGGATTGAAGAGCAAGGCTGGAGGGACATGGTTTTCAAGAGAGGTATTCCTGAGTCTCTCATAACTGCTGGAATATCTCCGCACTCCATCCAGCATCATTTTCCGCTCTTTTGCCGTGAATTGAAGGGAGGCAATTTTCTCAACCGACGCGATATCACTTATCGTTATTTTCCGCCCTTTAAAATAGTAAAGGGCAAAGGCTCCTCCAAAGACCAGAATAAATATGAAAGCAATAACAATAAGTGCCAGGGCTGTCGAAAATCCGCAATTTTTCTTTAAATTGTTCATGGCGCTATTCTCCTCTTTTTTATCCATTTTTAATCCCGGAGCAGTTAACTAAAAGAAAGACTTTATCTCCGTATATAAGTCGTTTAAAACTCTAGCGGAGTATTTCTATCATCTGGCTCAATTCTTCAACCAGCTTATCCGTGCTTCCTGAAAACCCCTCACTCTTAAAACGAATTTTGCCTTTTTTATCGATAACAAACTTCGTGGGAATGACCTCCACTTCGAAGGCTGTGGTGACTTTATTCTCCGTATCCAGCAGCACATGAAACGGATAGTTGTTTTTTGTCATGAAATCTGTCGCATTCTTTTTCCAATCCTCCACTCGTTCCGAGGAGTTGATGAAAAGGAATCGGACACTCTCGTCGTCTCTGTATTTTTCAACGGCCTGCTTCATTCCCGGGAAGGACTCTCTGCACGGTCCACACCACGTGGCCCAGAAATCAATGATGACGATTTTTCCTCTGAGTTCAGCGAGTGAGATGGATTGGCCGTCCAGGTCTTCGAGGACGAAATACGGGGCAGGGGAGTCGAGCATCGTTTCTTTCAATTCGGCGAGTATTTTCTCATTGGCGACTTTCTTCAGTTTGAGGAATTGTTCTGAAGCCTCTGTTTCATTTCCTGTGTGCTGGAGATAAGCCTGTTTAAACAGGCCTTCCATTTTCGATGTGCTCTGCCCTTGCTGGATGAATTTACCGATTGCCTCAACTGCTTTTTCGAAAGAGCGGCTCTTGATCAGTGCCTCTGCGTAGCGTTCGTTGATTTCTAGATTTTTCCCTTTGCTGAGAAGGGCCGCCTCTTCAAGCGCAGGGAGAGCGTCTTTGGCTCTGTCGAGCTTTAAAAGGATAAAGCTGTGAGTATCGAGTGCCATTCCCAGACCTATATCGGCCTGTTCCTTCCATTCTCTTTCCGTCATATAAGATGGTTTTTCTATTTTTGGATTTTTGCGTTCCTCACGCGCCAGTTCCACTCCTTTGGCGGCGAGCTCCTGGGCTAATTCCAACTCGATATCTTTCTCTACCATTCCCCAGGCGATGTTGTTATACAGGCTCCAGTTAACCTCTCCAGGATTTTTCTCCAGATATTCCTTGATCCGGATGTATTCACCTTGGTCCCGATAAGCGAAGCAGACGTACATATGCATCGCTGAAATGAAATCGCTCTCAGGGAAGTCTGTCTTGAACTTTTCCAGGAGCATGATTTTTTCGTCCACATCTTTCGTCATGTAAAATTCTCTGAATCTTTCCTCCTGGACAAAGGCCCCTTGGGGATATTTATCTCGAATGAGGGCTGAGTACTTTTGGAGTTTTTCTGTCTGATTTAACCGTGTATACCAGCCGACTATAAAGGAATACTCCTCCTCGGTCAGGTCGCTTTTCCCGGTCAGTTCATCCAGTTCTTTTAGAATAATTTGTATGCCGCTTTCTCTTTTTATGCCGGCGATTATGGTGAGGTAGGGAACGAGGTACTCTCTTTTGAGTTCGGGATGAAGGTTGAACTCTTCCTCGAAATAGGAAAAGGCCAATTCCATATCCCCCTCCATCTCTAAGAAATATCTTCCCCAGGATGAAAACGCCTCGGCCAGTCCTGCTAATGCTCCTGGAACTGGCATTCCTTTTTTATCATAAAGAGGGATCACGTAGCCGTTTTTCTCGTTGTTGTCCACTTCCTCCTCGTGAACGAATTTAATGAGGATTCCCCGGCTCTTCTCGTCAGAGGAAAAAGTGGCTGTCCAGGTATTGCCCTTTTTGGTCATCAAGAAGTCTTTCGCCTCCGGAGGACCTTTTGTGTAGGAGTAAGCGACAAGATAGATCTCTTCTGCTTTTTCAAGGCTTGTTCCCTCCGGGTAGTATTGGACTGTTATTTCCTCTCCCTGAAAGGGCCTTTCAGGAGAATAAGAAAATCTCCCTGGCGGTTCTTTCCGGGCGCAAAAATTGAGGCATAAAAGGCTGGAATACAGAAAGATTAAAAATGTCTTTCTCATAGATTTTCTCCTTCAACAGTCCCGTTTATTAGAACAGAATCACTGTCAACAGGTCAAATCAGCGCTTTTTGATAATTTTTCGCTCTATTTCCTGTCTTGTTTCCGTTTATTTGAAAGCAGCAGATACACGGCCACTCCCGTAAGGACTGAGCCCAAGAGCCAGGCTATTTTGACCTGATTGCTCTCAAAATGAGTGATCAGGTTGATGATCACACCGCTAGAGATCAAGAATGCGGCTGAAAGAAGAGCGGTGACGAGAGGGATGAGAAAGACTTGAAGACATCCTGGCCTCTCATCTTCTTGATCTGTATCCCGGTCCCTTCTACCCGCTATTTCAGGGGCCCAGTACTCTTTCCCGCACTGAGGACAAAGGGTTTTATCTTCTGGGATTGGATTGTCGCAGTAGGGACAGGATTTCATGGTTTATTGGCTATCCAGGAGTTCATGATTTCTTCAGGCTCACTTCCGATGGCATTTGTGGATGTTTTATTCATCTACAGGATTCATGATTCTTGAGGAGAATCAATTTTACCCCTCTGCTTCCACACTTCATACCGAACTCGTTTGTTTTTCGACTCGCTCTAGCCCTCCTCCTTCTCTGGCATCCGCTTTTTTCAGAAGAATAGCGAATGTAAGTCCGAAGAAACCAAGACTGGAAAACATGAGCATGCTGGCTGTGTAGGTCTCGGTGATATCGCGAAGAAGACCGTTTAAGAGGGGAAACAGGCCAAGACCGACGAGCTGAATGGCTGTCATCAGCCCGAAGGCTGTGCCCACACGTTCTTTGCGCACGATGAGCGGTACAGACGGCCACATCGCAGCCGGAACCAGCACGAAGGCTGCGCCGAGCGTGATCATCGGAAGAACAGGATAGATCTTTGTGATACCCATGACAAGATGGCTGGGAATCATGAGCAGCGAACCGATAATCATCAAGGTCGCCCGTCTTCCGATTTTATCCACTAACCGGCCGGCAAATGGGGCGAGAACCATGGAAGCGAAGATGATGATAGAAGATATCCCGCCAGCCGTACTGAACATATGAAAAAGATTATTAAAAACTTGGCTGAGGAACCCTCCACTCGCTTCCGCATAACGGGCAATACCCCATTTGTCCACAAAGAAATCAGTCGAAAGGTTGAGAAAAGGGAAAATTGCAGAATAAAAAGTCACACAGAGGAGAGTTACAAACCAGAAACTAGGTTTAAATTCCTTGATGTCTTTGAAAACGATTTTTTCCTCAGAACCGTCCTTGAGTTTGAGAGCGCGTTGGCCCCTGCGGTCCATGATGATGTATATGATATTGGCGGTGAGGGAGATAAGACAGCAGATGACTGCAGCGAAAAGGGCATACCGGAAGCCACCAAAATGGCCGGTGATCAATTCGCCTGTGTTAAAGGCGAATAGAGACCCCAGACGGCTCACAGTGAGCGCGATGCCGAATGAGAGTGCCAGCTCTTTATTCTTGAACCAGCGGGCCAGTATAGTGCTTTGAGCGACGATCAATGGCTCTGAGCCTGCACCAAAAATAATCCGTCCCAAAAAGAAAACCGGGATGCTTTTGGCCTGCCAGACTATTACGGCTCCAATAAGGATGAGGAGGGAAAACGAGATGCTGGCCTTGCGGGTTCCCAGTCTGTCGAGGAGAATACCCCCGAAAATAACAGCAATGATCGCACCGATACTGTACATAGTGAAGAACGTGCCAACGATTCCCCGGCTCGCCCCCAGCTCTTCGACCAATGAAGGGGCGATGGCGCTCACAATATCATAGGCAAAATAGCTCCCAAAAGTCAGGGAAGAAACGAAGATCAGAATAGTGAAGCGGTAGAGGGCTCTGGAGGGATGAAAAACCCCCGGTTGTTTATCGGTTTCAGTGATCATACGGTTTTATCCTTTCAGTAGGGAAATCCGGATATACGGAATATTGGAGCAAATCTGAGGAAAGGAACGTGTTTTTTCGGGTTGAAACGGTTTTCCGGTTTTTTTCGTTTCAATCCGACTGAATTCATCCCTCGCTTATACCATAGGAAAAAATCGATGTCAATTTGAGTGGTTGAGTTAAACTTCTATTTCTGTTATATATATTTCGCTGAATGGAGGAGTGGGATGAATCCGAAGATTCGCTGTGTGTTATCCGATTTGGGTCGAGTCATCATTCATTTTGACAACTCTATTTACTATAAAAAAATAGCCGACTTTTCTCCTTATTCATCAGATCAAATTTCCGATTTGGCGTCCGCTCATTCGTCTCCCCGCAGAGCTTTCGATAAAGGGGAAATAACGCCGGAAGAGTTTTATGATCAAGTGACCGCTCAACTTGATGCCAAAATCGATTACGACAATTTTTATGCCATTTATAATGATGTGTTTTCTCTCAATCCCCCCATTCTGGAAATTCTGAAGAAGCTGAAGGGGAAATACAGACTCGTTCTGCTCTCGAACACAGATGTTATGCGTTTTGGCTTTATCAAGAAGAAGTTTCCGGAAATCATGATTTTTGATGCCTATGTTCTCTCCTACGTGGTCGGGGAGATGAAACCCCATCCCCGGATCTACGATGAAGCCCTGAAGAAGGCCGGAGTTGAAGCCAACGAGTGCGTTTTTATCGATGATATCGAAAAGAACATCGAGGCCGCCCAGAAATTGGGGATACAAAGCATCCTCATGACACCTCAAACAGACCTCGAGGCAGCTCTCCAAGAGATGGACCTTTCCTTCTAAATCTCTTTTAACGATTTTAAACCAAGATTTCCTCCCATTTTTTGTCTAATTAATTGGAGGTACAAAATGGAAAAGGAAAAGGTTTCGGTCATTTCAGGGATTATGGTGCTTTTTTTAACATCGAGCCTTTTATGGGGACTTCCAGAGCTTTCTAAAGAAAAACTGGAGAAAACCGAAGAAATGAGGAGAGAAATCAGGCTGCTCAATCTCATAAATGGATTAGACCTCACTCCGAAACAGATGGAGATTGTTTTAGAGAATGCGGAAGAGTACCAGAGTACAAGAGCTCAGTTTGAAAAGGTTCTCCTCAACAGGCAGGATGAAATGGAGATAGCTCTTGAAGAGATTAGACGCTATCTCAGGGAAAACAAGGAAATTCCCCCTCAGGTGGCGCAGCGGTATCATCGTCTGAATAAAGAGATACGGGAAGCGAGGCTGGAAATCCAGGAGGAGATGAAGGATTTTGCGAAGGAGATTGAAGAGTCCCTGGAACCACACCAGCTTTATCAGCTTCAAGAGTTTGTTCCCTGCATCATCCCTCCCAGAGGAGAAAAGCGGATTGGCCAGGCCAGAGATTACAAGGGCCTGACAAGGAGCTTGGAAAGGAACAGACGCATCCCCTCTCGTATCTACCAACAGAGGAGGGACGAAATTGTAGGGAGAACATTAGGAGGACTCAAACTCCACGCTCCGTTTTTTTCTGATTTGGACGAAGGAGAGATGAAGAGGCACGTCGAGTCGATTTATGAAGAAGTGAGAAATCTTGAAGATGCGGAGTTTGAGATTCAAAAGGAACGACTGGCAGAGGACCTTATCTCTCCCTTTAAACCTGAAGTCTCATCGAATAACCTGATGCGGAAGATCGCGGGATTTCTTCTTTCTGAAGAGGTTATTCCTGTTCTGGAAGCAAGGATCGATAGAGGAGACTCTGCGGGGAGATAGGAAATCAATCGGGTCAGACATCGACATCAGACATTTTTTTCACGCATTCATCGGCTCCATTTCTTAGAAATCAAATCGTGATTTCCTCCAAGGCCGGATGTCTACTATCGAGGCCTGATCCCTTTTGTTTTTAGAACGAAAAAACTTTAATAAAAGCTCTTCGGTTTCTCGGCCCATCGAATTCACAGAAGAATATTCCCTGCCACGTTCCGAGTGACAGCTTTCCTTTCTCGATGAGAATGTTGACCGAGGAGCCGATTAGGCTTGCCTTCACATGAGCCGGAGAGTTTCCTTCAGAGTGGCTGTAGGGGAGGGAATCAGGGACGATTTTCCGAAAAGTCATGAGGATATCTTCCTTGACAGATGGGTCCGCGTTCTCATTGATAGTCACTCCAGCCGTTGTATGGGGGACATAGACAGAGCATATTCCGTTCTGGATACCTGAAGAAGAAACTTCCTCCACGACTCTGCCCGTTATATCCACGAATGTCTCTTTAGATGGAGTTCTGACTTCGATGACTTTCATTTTAACCTCGAGACTAAGAGTAACATATTCGATGCAGGTCTGGCTACCTTGTGTGTGGCCAGGAGAAAGAAGAATCGTGTGTGCGGAGCTGAAGGAAGGATGGAGATAAAAAAATAAAAAAAACTCTTGACAAACAGGGTGAATCGTTATAAATTTAGCACCGCTGATACAATATTTTGTGTCCTAAATCATAAATACATACAACATATGGCTACTCATCGCGTATTTCTTTTTTGTTTGGAAAAAAAACTCCTACTCAGGCTTCACTCCATTGGGTAAGGGGATAAATAGAATAATTTAATCTTCAACTAGTAACAGGGAAAGGAGGCACTCAATGCCGAGAGTCATTTCAAGAATCAAGAAAAGAGACGGCACTGTCACTGACTTTATTCAAAACAAGATCACAAACGCCATCTACAAAGCGATGGAATCTCACGGTCTCGTGGATAATGGCGCCGCCAAGTCGGCTTCCGATATCGTGACTTTCATGCTGGAAGATAAATTCGGCGGCTACACTGTTCCCTCGGTGGAGCAGATTCAGGATATAGTTGAGATGGTTCTGATGAAACAGGGATTCCATGATGTGGCGAAGTCTTACATCCTCTACCGCGAAAAGCACAAAGAAATCAGGGAAGCCAAAGAAACAGGTATCAATTTAACCAGGCTGATCAAGGATTACCTCAATGACGTGGATTGGAAAATCAAGGAGAACAGCAACGAAGGCGTGGTGAGCTTTTCGGGGTTGAACGCCAGGGTTTCAGGAGAGGTTCTTTCCAATTATGCCCTGAATCAGCTCTACTCGGATAAAGTGAAGAGGGCGCACATAGAAGGGGACTTCCATGTTCATGACCTCTCTTATCCGATCGTTGGGTACTGTGCGGGCTGGTCCATGGAGAACCTCCTGAAAAAGGGATTTGGTCATGTGCCCAATCAGGTGCATTCCTTTCCTGCCAAGCATTTGGAGACAGCCACTCTGCATATGGTGAATTTTATCGGCACGATGCAGGGAGAGTTTGCAGGCGCCCAGGCTTTCTCCAGCGTCGATACCTTTCTGGCTCCTTTTGTCAGAGCCGATAAACTGGATTATGGAAGCGTCAAACAGGATATACAGAAGCTTATCTTTGGGTTGAACGTTCCTTCTCGATGGGGATGGCAGACGCCTTTCTCCAACCTGACTTTTGATTGGACTGTTCCCGGGGATATGAAGGATAAACCCGTTATCATTGGAGGGGAGGAGCAGGATTCGACTTACGGCGAGTACCAGGAAGAGATGGATATGATCAACCAGGCTTTCTTGGAATTGATGAATGTGGGAGACCAGAAAGGACGCGTGTTTACTTTCCCCATACCCACCTATAACCTCACCCGGGATTTTAACTGGGATTCGCCGAATGCAAATCTTCTTTTTGAGGTAACGGCAAAGTACGGAATTCCCTATTTTCAGAATTATATCGGGACAAATATGGACCCCGGCGATATTCGAGCCATGTGCTGCCGCTTGAACCTGGACCAGCGGGAGCTCTTGCGCAGACCCGGCAACATGTGGGGACCCGGCGATTCCACAGGCTCCATAGGGGTTGTCACGATCAACCTGAACAGAATTGGCTTTGAAGCCACCACGCGTGATGAGTTCTTCACCAAATTGAAGAACGTGATGGTTGTGGCCAAGGAGGCTCTTGAGACTAAAAGAGAAGTCGTTAACAACATGCTGGCCAGGGGGCTTGTGCCTTACACCATGGTCTATCTCGGTCATTTTGACAATCATTTCTCCACCATCGGTATTTGCGGCATGCATGAGACCTGTCTGAATTTTCTGGGGAAAGGAATCGCCACTCCGGAAGGGAAAGAATTCGCCATAGAAGTCCTCCAGTTCATGAGAGACACGATGCAGCAATTCCAGGAAGAGACGGGCAACCTCTATAATCTGGAGGCTACACCGGCCGAATCAACTTCTTACCGTCTGGCAAGACTGGATAAGCAGAAATACAACAGCATTGTCACCGCAGGAACAGAGAAGTATCCGTATATGACTAATTCGACGCAGCTCAACGTCGATGCCACTCGGGATGTCTTTGAAGCTGTGGAACACCAGAAGGACATTCAGTCCCTGTATACAGGTGGAACCATCTTTCACACTTTTCTCCCTGAGGCCATAGACAGAGAGACGTGTAAGAAATTGGTTCGGAAGATCGCTGAGACCTCGCTTCCTTATTTCAGTATCACTCCCACGTTTTCTGTCTGCCGGAATCATGGATATATCAAGGGTGAATTCCCGAAATGTCCGGAATGTGGTGAAGAGACAGAAGTCTATTCCAGGATTGTGGGGTATCTGAGGCCTGTCGGAAGCTGGAATGACGGTAAACAGCAGGAATTCAGAGAAAGAACTCCCTATTCAGAGATCGGATAGACAGTGAACTACCTGCTGTTCACCTATCCGAACTGCCAGAGGTGTGAGGAGCTTAAGAAATATCTGGTTGAGGCTGAACTCGAGGGTCAGGAGTACAGCCTAATCCTCAAAGAGAGCAAGCTTAAAATTAGAGAGTATTTGGATAGTATTAAGCGCGATGATAAAGGAGCGATCATCATCCCCACTCTGCTGCTTCAGGATGAGGGAGGAGTTGCCGCTGTTGTGAATACTCGAGAGGAGCTGGAGGAGTGGTTGAGATGAAGGGATTAGAAAAGTTCGCGCCCAAAGATTTTGTGGGCTTCATTTCCTCGACCGTATTTCTGGGTGGATGCAACTTCAGGTGCCCTTACTGCCACAATTCGGATTTAGTCCTGCGGCCCCAAACCCTGCCCACTTTCCCCCTGGAAAGTTTTCTGAGCTTTCTGGATTCGAGAAAAGGCTGGCTTGAAGGCATTTGTGTCTCCGGGGGAGAACCGCTGCTTCAGGATGAGCTGGAGACACTTCTCGCTCTTATCAAGGAACGTAACCTGTTGGTCAAGGTTGACACCAATGGCTCCCTCCCTTCGAAGCTTGAGGCTCTCATCCAGAAAAAGCTTGTCGACCACATTGCGATGGATGTGAAAGCGCCCTTGGAACGGTATAGTGAAGTGACAGGGGTAGAGGTAGAAAAGGAGGATATTCTCCGGAGCATCGATATTGTCAAGAATTCAGGCCTTCAATATATCTTCCGCTGTACAGTTGTGCCGGGTCTCATCGGGCTAGAAGATGTCGAGAAGATCAGCCTGTTGATCAAAGGCGCAGATGTTTTCCAGCTCCAGCAGTTTATCCCTTTGAATCCGCTGGACAGAGATTATCTTAAAAAGAAACCTTACAGTAGGGAAGAAGTCCAAAAATTCGCCAAGATCGCTGAACCCTATCTTTCAGAAGTTAGGATTGAAGGAGCGTAAACCATGAAGCTCAAAGTGAAAAAAATTCAGGCGGATGCCAAGTTCCCCCATTATTCGCATAAAGGGGATGCAGGATTGGACCTTTTCTCAGCGGTTGACACTGTCCTGAACAAAGGAGAAATCAAGCCTGTGCCGACAGGTATTCAGGTGGCCATCCCTGAAGGCCATGTGGGGCTTATCTGGGATAAAAGCGGAGTCTCCCTGAAAGGCGTCCACCGGCTTGCTGGCGTTATTGATTCAGGATACAGAGGAGAAGTCAGGGTAGTCATGGTGAATCTTGGAGAAAAAGCTTTTGTCATCAAGAAAGGAATGAAGATCGCTCAGCTCTTGATTCAGCCCGTTATGGATGTTGAGGTTGTTGAGGCAGATGAGCTGGAAGAGACATCACGCGGAGAAAACGGTTTCGGTAGCACAGGGAAGTTTTGATTCCCTCCCGATAAATTTTTTCCCCTCATTTGACAGCGATTGGGTTTTCTGCTGATCTTGTTTATAATGAAGAGCATGAAATCTTCAGGTTCCACCGCGCTCGCCGACTTGGCGGAAAGATTCACAGTCATCCTCGCACGGCCAGAAAATCCAGAAAATATCGGCCTTGTGGTGCGGTGCATGAGGAATACGGGATTTTCTGTGCTCAGGCTGGTGGGCGTGAAGGGAATCGATGAGAAATCCCGGAAAACAGCTGTTCACGCCCAGGATATTCTGGACAAAGCACGCCTTTATCCGGATTTGAGCGCGGCGGTTGCGGACCTTGAACTCGTTTTTGCCGCCACTTCGAAGAAGAGGAAGAATTTCCCTTCCATCCCCCTCCAGGAGGCTGTGGGAAAGATGTTCCTCCATCCTCCTTCGATAAAGATCGGGCTTCTTTTCGGAAACGAGAGGACAGGCCTGACATCAGATGAGCTGCGAAGCTCAAATTTTCGCTTCACCATCCCCCAGGCAGGAAAGCAGCCGTCGTATAACATCGCCTCGGCTGTGCTGCTGACTCTGTTCCATATCTATACCTATCAGAATTTTAAAAGAGCGGAGATCGAAAGTGACAAGCCTCTTTCCCGGAAGGAACAGGAAGAATGCATCCGCTTGATACTCGACAAGCTGGAAAAGAGGAACTTCATCCATGAGACAAACAGACGTCATATGTCGGATATGGTCTATGACCTTTTTGGGAGGTTAGCTTTAACAGAAAAAGACAGAAACCTGGTTCTCGCTCTTTTTTCCAAGGCTGTCGATAAATAAGAGGAAAGAGGCATCCAGAGATGAGTGTGAACAGATAGATGCATTAAAGTTTTTGACAAGGCGCAAAGATTGAATTAAAAGTATTTTCAGATGGTACAAAAGGAGGAATAATGGATAAGGAGATAAGAGTGAATTTTCCTGGCGGAACGCGCGTGAATGCAGAGGTTAAAGGAAGAGTCATCGAGACGGACCAACCTGTCTACCAAGGAGGAGAAGGCACGGCACCGGCTCCTTTTGATTTATTCTTGGCCTCCATTGCGACATGTTCTGGATTTTATGTGTTGGCCTTCTGTCAAAACCGGGGCATCTCCCTTGAGAAGGCTTCCGTTGTGATGAAAACAGAAAAGAATCCGGAGAGCAAGATGATCGAGAAGATTTCTATCGAGGTTCACCTTCCTCCGGAATTCCCAGAAAAATACAAGAATGCAGTCCTCAAAGCCGTGGACACCTGTACGGTCAAGGCCCACATCATACATCCACCCAAATTTGAATTGAGTGCTAAAATCGGCAAAAAAAAGGGATAGGTGTTAATACTTATTAATTAAGAGGGACTTTTGAGAAAACTGAGCGTAAATGTGTCATTGCGGGCGAAGCGCGGCAAACCCGAAAATTTCTATTTTGATATCGCTGAAGGATTTAACTTGCCATCCAGTCAGCTTGTTCATCATACTTGATACGGAGATATAAGGAAAGAGTCTGGCAAATTAGAAGATGTTTTGAACAGTAATAAGGCCTTTTTAAAGGATACTAGCCGAATAGAAAGAAAGTTGAAATACTAATTTTAGAAGAACCACTCTGGAATCGATTAGACGAACGTTCTATAGAAAGTATAGCCCTAAAGAAATAATGCCAAGTATAAGACTGCAAAAAAGGGGAAGGATAGAGAGTGTGACAGATATTGCTCTAGGAGGGTATCGATGGAATTGCAAAGTTCTTTTTTCATAAGATTAGGGGGAGGAGTATTGCTTGTCGCTTTAGTCATGTTTCTTCTAACAGGATATGGGCTGCTTGACATATCACAGGAGAAGAAATCAGCGGCACAAGAAATAGAACAGACCATTGCAGCATCAGGAATCGATGCGGCCACTGTCAGGTTCGCGGAGATGAAGAGAACGGAAAAAGAGAAATATAGCTTTGACCTCAATGAGTTTGATGATCTTGGTTTCAAATTAAAATATGCAGGGAAAGTCAAAGCAGCCATTGCAGTTTTTAAGATGAATGTTGAGCTATTCCCAGAATCAAAGGAAACATGGTTCAGTCTGGGGCAAGGATATGTTCAGC
>CAYFVQ010000142.1:0-30935 GCA_964346585.1 uncultured Eubacteriales bacterium
GCGAGGGCGTAGTGATCATGAGCGGTGGAGGGGGCTCATACGGGTCTTCGATCGTGATGCTGAAAGTCTGGTTATCTGATTGCTGGGGGCTGCTCGAATCGGTGACCTGGGCAGTGAAAGAGTAGGTGTAAGGATAAGTCTTTCCAGCGTCACGAAGAGCAGTGCCGAAGATCTGTCCTGTCACTCTATCTAGGCTTAATCCAGGTGGAAGGTCATTAGGATTTATCCACCAGGAATAAGGCTCAGTCCCACCAACTGCCCCTAATTGAGCTTCGTATGGCAGATATGGGGCTGGTGGATATGATTCATCTATGACTCCTGGGGGTAGGGAGGAAGTGCTGATGAGCAGGGCTGTTGCAGCTGCCTCAGGCTCTTCGATTCCCTGTTCGGCGTCTTCTGAGTCAACGGATTGGGAAGTTACAGCACCAGCTAATGATTCGATAAACTGCTCAACTCCAAGCGGCAGCCAGGATTTGCTTGAAAGTCCGCGGGTTTCTTGCAATTCACTGGTGTCGAGTATCCGCAGATTGACGATGGCTTCCTCGCCTGGGCCAAGGACAAAAGTCGCATTTTCAATGGCTGCGTTGACGATGTTGGGATTGACGATATTGGGGTTGACGATGTTGGGATTGACGATATTGGGATTGACAACACTCAAAAGAACTTCATGGTTTGGGGCTTGTTTCAATTCACAGTCATTTATATTCATATTATTACTGAGGCCAGATCCAGCAATTGCTGGTGTGTAATGGACCTTGTAGACGATAAGTTGGGCATATATGCCTTCTGGGAGGGCTTCTTTGGCGATGATTTTAAAAGTGAAAGAGGAGGCCGTGTTCCCTGCGTTTCTCACAGGCCATTCAACATCAGTTATCGATACTTCCCCTGGGGCAGCATTGACAATATTCGGATTGACAATATTGGGATTGACAATGTTGGGATTGACGATGTTGGGATTGACGATGTTGGGATTGACAATATTCGGATTGACGATGTTGGGGTTGACGATGTTAGGATTGACGATATTAGGGTTGACGATATTAGGGTTGACGATCCAATTCACGATGTTCGGATTGTCAATTTCCGGCTGATGCGTCTCTTCCTCTCCTGTAATTCCCGGGCTTGTCGGATCACCGTTCAGAAGGACAAAGCCTGTGTCCCCTTCAGGAAGAATGATCCCCCCGGGCTGGTCGATCTCATCGATGTTGATCCCCACAGATGCGTACAGATCTGTAGAGTCGACAAAAACCTGTCGCGATATTGTTGAGTAAGGAGCGATACTCACATCCAGAGTTTCAAGAAGGTCAAATTGGAGAAAAGAGGCCTGTCCGCCTGGAGGCTGGTTGGCGATCGTTAGACGGAAGCTTTTTAGAAATCCTGTGTTGTTCTTGACGAAGATGACGAACGCACGGGGAACCTCTAGGTTCAGAAGTTTGGTGTTTGTGGGAGAGCCGACTTCGATCCCAGTCGTGATTCGGGAAGTGTAAACATTCTGATTCCGCATTCCTGGTTTTTGTCCACCCTCGCAAGGAGGCCTATTTTCCGATATGTATATGTCTAATTGTTCAGAAGTCGGTGGCCCGTAATTTATCCAATCCCCATCATCCGGTGGGCTAACATCGCGGTTATCTGTCCAGGACACATGGAATAGGGGATTATCCGATGGTTCTGTGTTGAAGCGCCAATGTCCATTCCCATCCAGCACGAACATCGGTGAGGGAGTGATATCAAGATAATCGCCATGGAAGGGGAGTGTTCCTGATTTGAAGAGCGGGTAGTTGGGCGGATTGAATTGGGCCTGGTAGGCTGTGTATTCATCTGTATTTGGGTCCTTTTCTGTGTGGAAGAGGTAGCGAGAGACCTGGGTGAAGATCCAGTTAAGATTCGGAAAGCCACTGGTGTCGGCCTGGGCGGCCCAGACATCGATGGTGTGGCGAAAAGGAAGGTAATCGCTGATCCAGTCTCCAAAACCGTACACCTGGCCACAGTAGCTATCCCTCTGATCATACCAGACCATGGTCAATTTCCCGCCAGCATAGGTTAGTGACGGCATAAACTCGTGGCCTTGGACAGCGTATGGAGTGGGGATCGGCGTGGGCGTTTCAAAATGGAAACCTGGTCTGGTCGTTGTGAGTAAGATTCGAGCTTCTCCTGAAGGACCCCATCCTCGCTGAGCCCATGCCAGGTAGACGGTTCCTTTCTCGTCTACAGTCATTGTGGGATAGCTGTTGGTGCGGAAGGATGTCCCTGGGATAAGATCTTTGGGGTCCGGGTATAATATTTCATCCGGTGTGGAGGGCTGGTCGAAAGAACCATACGGAAATGGATCAAAGCATGCCACTTCAGTCACTTTGTGAAAACTTTCGCCCGCATTAGCCGACCGGGCAGCAATGATTGCACTGGTTTGATTTTCTGTATTAAATCGCCGCCAGGCCGCATAGACATGGCTGTTTCCCCTCGCATCCACAGCGATCACTGCCGCTTGATTGAGCTCATGACCTGCGCTCAGCACGATAGGGTCTTCCCATGTCTCGCCGCAATCCGTGGATCTTCTGAATATGATCTCGCTCGTGAACGAGCTTTCAGTCGTCGAGAAGACACTGTAAGCTATGTAGACATTGGCTCGAGGAATTTGCTGTCCATCGATCGTGACTGGATTGGCATAGTTATTCGGAGCGTCAACCGCAATCCACGGCTTATCCACAAATATCCTGTCAAGCATTCCATCATTGGCGATGATCTTTGTGTCGATATACTTTATTGAATCCCCGCCTTCAACGTTGTTGTTATCGATGAATCGGGCGAGAAAAACCGCGCTGTTGATTTGGCCGGGAATCTTTGTGCGGTTAAAGGCAATGCCGCTGTAGTAGAAAAGACCATTCGTTCCCGCCCGGACTACAGGATCAGCGGCGGCAAGAAACCCTGTTCCCAGATCTTCTCTGTATTTGAGGGGAGAGGCCATCCCTTCTGCTGATGAATCTTGCAGAAAGCCAGGGAGGAGGGTGCTGATCCAGGATTCTCCTCCATCGAAGGATTTGAATACACCCACCCACGCATCGGGCGCGGCTGCTGTTTGCCCGGGCAGTTCTTCGCCTTCGATAGGCATGTCCACTGTCCGGTAGTCATTTGCACCTGCCAGGAGGTGAAGAGGATTACGTGTGGAAACCGCTATTGACGGCTCGTTTTGTCTCTGGAGCCACGGGTCGCCATCGGGTAACGTGATGCCCGACACCATGTTCACATTCCGGCCAGCAATTAAGACTTCTTGATCATCTCCGTTTTGACCTGGTTCTAAGGATTTTATCGGAATCGAAGTGGCTGCCAGGATGACGACAGCCATTAGAAAAAAGAGAAATAAATGACGCTTAGACATGATTACCCCCTATGAAAAATCTCCTCATATATATTTTTATGATTTGTTCCTGAGGGGAAGAAGGATACTCCTTGGGATTTTAAGGTATTTTGGAGTACAGGGAAAAATCCCCCGTTAATGGTTTGACTGTGGAAAATATCTCGGAATGACAAAGCTAGGAATTGGCTCTGCGCACGGGTTTTCGATTTGCCCCAGGCTTCCGGCATATACTCCTTTTCCCCTCGGGATGGCTAATTTCTATCAAACGGAAAACGTTGTGTCAAGAAAAAAATAAAATATTTTGTATAATTAATATTTTATTGTAAATTCAACAAAACAGATTATTTTGCCTCGAAGAAGGCGGGAAGAAGACGAAAAAAATGTATGGGGGGAATGAATTTCTTGAATTTCAAATAGAGTTAAATTCTTAGTGAAGAAGTTGTTTTATTTAATTTTAAAGTCTGATGCTTTTATTCGGAATGATTGAATTGTCAAAGGGAAGATAAGGAGGAGCACAACGCTCCTCCTTATCTATTCAACAGGGATTATTTCTTTCCTGTTACAAGAATCCTTATGCAGTCTGAACCTGTTATATCTCTTCCTCCAGCTTCTTCATAGAGCTTACCTGTAAGGATAAGAGGAATGGTCTCTCCTTCAACGTCGCCAAGGCTTAGTGCTGTTACCAATTCTTGTGTGTCGAACTTGAGCGACAGATCCATTAAGCCGTCGCTTGTGAGTTCATGGCAGTCACAGAGTTCTCCTTCAAAAGGTGTCGCTACATCTTCCAATGACCAGCGAAGCGGCGAAACTCCACCTTCAACACCTTCACGAGTTAATTGCACGGTTGTTGGATCGATGTCTGTCACATCAAAATCCTCGGTGCCGGCTATAGCAACGGGCAGCACTCCCTTGCTCTTGAGGTTGAGCGGATTCGGGCAGGAGCCAGGTTTGATGTCAATGGGCACTTCAATGGCCGGTACGACTCTTTCCAATGTGAGAAGCGCCCATGAGGCAGATAAAACAGCAGGGTAATCATAATCCCAACGATCTCGAGGCCAGGAACCATCAGCATTTTGGCTGCCCACTATGATTGTGGATATTTCATCGAACCAGTCGATGTCGCTTCCACCAACATTAATGGTCTCAATGCCCATCCGCTCTAAACCTTTCATCAGGCAATACATTGCCTGGGGCTGAGGTGGATTCCTGAATCCTGGATCGTAGTTGTTGTCGTTCCAGTGCCGCTCAATGTAATCCACTGCCTGTATTACTCTTGTGGTAGACTGTGTATCACCATAGAAAGCCATCTGGTAGATCAGGTTTCCTGTCTTGAGGATGTTAACCCAGGAATTGGGACTCGTGTAGCCTGAGCCGCCGTCATTTGTATCCCCATTGACATCGTTTTGGATGTAATCTATCCATACATTCAGCTCGCTCTTCACAAATTCAGGTACAGTCGCATTGAATCCAAAAGTAGGTGATTCGGCAAAGTCGAGTCCGAGCACCGCATAGCCCGAGTTAGAATTGTCACTCCAATTATAATTATGGCTATACCCCCAGGCACCTCGAGGCCATCCCGAATCATTTTGACCCCAAGCAAAGTAGTCAACCATATCCTGGACAACATCTCCGTACGTCCATCCATTTACTTGTCCAGGAGCAGTTACCACTCTAGTCGGATCTCTACTTCCTGAAACGGCCATTAAAGCGATGCCCGTTTCATAGGTAGGATAATGGGGAATATAGACACCAATGCCGTCACCGTCAGTATCAGGATCCCCTGCAGGTTGCGGTCCTATGCCAATTCTACTGGCGTTCCTGAAGATGAAATCCAATCCAGCTATTACGTTAGCACTGTAGTCATATGCAGGATCAAAGGGATCAAAACCAGTCTCAAACGCCCGGTCTTCAAGCTTGATAACAGCTAGACCTGTGCAGGCAACTCGATTGTAGGATCCCCAGGATCCATCGGCATTCTGTTGCGCGACCAGCCAGGCAATACCAGCATTAATAGATGCTTCAATCTCTTCCTTTGTGGCTGATGTTGCCATTAAGGCAATAAAGCAAACCATCAGCACAAGTGAAGTCATTATTTTTTTCACTTTTCTCCTCCTCCTCCTTATATTCTCTCCCTTCAAGCATTTTTCAGTTTACATTTATAAATTATGCTTAAGATTTTTTAGGCGGTGACCTTGCAAGTTTAAAAATCACACCCTCCTTACTATTAACTGCTTGAAGGGAATGGAACTAATTTTTTATGAAGTTTTAATTTAGTGGATTGGACTGTAGCTCTTCATCTTGAAAAGAAAGTTTCCCCTTATCCGTTTGATGTTCTTTCCAATCGGTAAGAAGAGGCTGCCTGAATTTTAATAGAGCGGCTATTTCCCCATCAGCAACAAGCAATGATAATTTATGGAATTAATTCTTTGATGTCAAGTTCTTTTAAAAATTTTTCTATAATGCCGAAGTCTCTAGATTTGAGTAATGAAAATAAGATTGGTTTTAGCATCGATTAATTAGCAGGTATTAAATGGAGTAGCGGTGTGTAATTGATTGAAATTATACCTCAATCAAGGTTGATTAAGAGGGGAACAGTTGAGTTGTTAAAGTCTTGGTGGATTGTAATATAAGATTGAATAAACTCTTATGAGTATTATTACTTCTCTTTTTCTGCCTCTTCTGCCTCTGGTTTCCAGTCTTTGATTTCTTTGGGGAATTCTTCGAGAAAAGCTGAATCCATACGAAACAGATAGTCGAGCCGGGCATTTTTCACGACAACCTTCTTGGCCTCTTTGTCTTCAGAGCCGATCAGGATAGTGATTTCTTCGATTTTATCCTCGTCTTCTGCGACCCAGATTTTGACTTCTGCTTGAGGATTATCCAGACCGTAATCTTTCAACTCAAAGGGGGGGTCGACGAATTCTTCGGCTTCAAGGCTCTCGATTTTCCGGATGAAAGTCTGGACCTTGCTTTTGTCCGCTTCTTCCTGGACAGGGGTTTCGAAATGCCAATTATCTTCTTCATCTTTCAAAAGCTCCCAAATGATTTCTCCCATCTTCAGGCGAAGACGGTTAACTTCCCAGCTGTAGAAATTCGCCACCTCTTTTTCTCTCAATTCTCCTATCTCTTCTTCAAGGTCAGAAAGGAGGGAATCTTCAGCTTCGATAATCTTTGAGGAGAGGGAAGATGTGGCGTAGAGCGTGTCTTCCTGTTTATGCAGAAAAAATGTGATTTCCTGATTTTCCAGGGGTAGGATCAAGGTGATTTCGTAATCAGGCCGTTCGAGCCCGAATTTATCAACTTCATCTTTCCCTTTCTCTTCAGAAACAAACTCCTTTGCTTTTAAACCTGAAAGAGAATTGAGTATTCCTGTGATTTTATTTTCCTTAGCGAGAGCTTGAACCGGTTGGTTGAAGAACCATTCCTCTTCCTTTTTTTCTGCTTCCCATTGGATTTCCTTTGCCCGCAGTGCAATACTTTTCACATCATCTGTTTCGAACCTGAAAATTTCCTTCTGGCGGAATTCAAAAAGACTTTTTTCCAGTGTACTCTTGAGATGGCTGGGGATGAGCACAACCCGTGTCTCTTCTTCTCTTTTGGCGAAGAAAGTGCTATCCAGCGGATTCTCAGCGCCTATGAGGATTTTGACCGGCTTTTCCCTGTCTTTGAACCACAAGCTGATTTCCTTTTTGGGGATTTCGTATTTTGCGATATCTTCGGGTTCTTCTTCCACTACTCTCTCTATCCTGAGGTCTGAGAAGTTTTCAGCTAACCGGTCCGCCTCATACTTGTCCGCTTTGGCTTCAAGGGGTTCAGTGATGACCCATCCTTCTTTCTCTTCATCTTGAGACTTTTCGAATGTGATTATTTCATCTTCCCTCTTCAGAGTGATTTTCTGGATATCGTCAGAGGAGAGGGCAACCAGTTTATCATCCTCCTCTTCACCCGTTTTCCCTTTGAACTCTTCAAAGAGCAGCACAAAAGCCAATAATACGGCAAAGGCAATAAAGAGAATAATGGTTTTTTTGAATTTCATAGGGACCGTCTCCTCACCCAGACTGTGATTCCAGAGACAAGGACAACTAGCGGGAGAATGATGACTGAGACAAAGAAGAGGAGTCGTCCCTGGGTGGCAGTGAGCTGGATTGTACGTGGTGAGGCTGTTTTAGCCTGGATGGAGATCAAGTCCGCTTCTTCAGCCAGCCAGTTGATGGTATTGAGGAAGAGATTCCCGTTGCCCGAGAGGTAATAATACCGGTTCGTGGCAAAATCTGAATCTCCGAATACAGCCAGGCGGCCTTCCTGTGTCGGGCTTTCCTCTAATTCCTCTTCAGGGATGGCCTCTTTTTCTGCTTCACTTTCCTCTTCTGCTTTTTCCTCAGCTTCTTCTTCCTTGGGCTCCACAGTCACCACAGCGGCTATTGATATCGGGCCGGCCACATCTTTTCCTTCATCATAGGTGACTTCTTGTTCTGTCAGCTGCCGTTCTGACCAGGAGTTGGTGCTTGTTTTTGCCAGGATTGTTGCTGTCACTCCTGCAGGTTTATCCTCGGCCTCATTCACAGAGCGTGCAAACGGGAAAAAGGTGGCGAAATTGAATTTTTCGGTGATGGTGTGGAATTCGTATCCTGTCACAACAGGCATAAAATAGTCTCCTCCCATAAGGCGCGAAACTCTGTCCACTATCAAATCGTCCTCCAGTTGAATGCCGTATTCGGCGATGAAGGACTTCAATCCTGGGGCGGTTTCCGGGTCGACCATGAAGAAAACGCGTCCTCCATTGTTGATGAAATTCCGGATGGTTTCCAATTCATTCGGGACCAGGTCTTTTTGAGCACCCGGGATAACCAGCAAAGAGCAGTCCTCGGGGAAGTTATCCGCCAAAGCAAGGGGCAGTTTTTTGACTTCGTAGGCGAGTTTTTCCAACTCCTGCTTGGCTAGAGAATAGCCTCTCTCCTGGCTATCCTCAATGCTCGCCTCGCCATGTCCCTCGAGGAAATAGAGCACTTTTTTCCTCTCCCTGGAGACCTTGACGATGGCGTTGGTCAGGTCTTCTTCGTTTGAAGTTGTGATGCGGCTTTCCTTATCCCCGCTTTCCAGGATAGTGGTTCCATCCGTTGTGACATCGTATCTTTTCACCATCCCAGGATTCTTGTCAGGGTCGATAAACTCAAATTTTATCTTTTTGGAGTGATAGGCATAGTTTTGAAGGAGATTTTCCATCTCGTTCTTGCGGAAATTCCCTTCTAGAAAAAAACTCTTGATATGAACATCATTTTTCAGGTTTTTGAGGACCTTGACAGATTGGTCTGAGAGACTGTGGAGTTTGGATTCGGTGAAGTCAAACCTGTGGTGATGCCGGGCAAAGAAATAATTGATAATCACCAGAATACCGATAACAAGGACCACGACAACGATCATGTTACCTGAATAGATGAAGGATCGACGTTTGAAGCCTTCTTTAAGGCTGGATATATTGAGGACAATGTAGGCAGCCAGAGCCGCCACTCCGACTATTCCGATGATGAGAGCGGTGGTTTTTTTATGGGGCCAGATTCTCAGGGATATTATTGAAATGAATATCAGGGCCAGCGCGATGTAATTCAAGTATTGTTTGATTTTTTCCATTTTTACCTCCACCTTCTGGACTGGATCACAGAATGGGTGAGAAAGAGACCGAAGAAGATAAAGCTGAAGTAATAGACAATGTCTGTGGTATCCAGAATGCCTCGCGTCATGTCGTCAAAGTGCTGGAAAAATGAAACGTAGTTCAGAACATCGCTCCATATTCCACTCGCCGAGCCAGCTGCCCAATTCAGGATCCAGAAGAGGAGAAGAGCGCCAAAGGTCAACATGGCGGAGACAACCTGGTTTTCTGTGAGAGAGGAGAAAAAGATCCCGATGGCAATGAATGCTGCCCCCATCAGGAAGAGCCCCAGATATCCATTCAGGACTGGAGCGAATTCCGGATTTCCGTACGAAAATGTGAAGAGAGAAAGGATTCCTGTCAGAAGAAGCATCACGAGGAGCACAAAGAGGGAAGCGAAGAATTTGCCCAGGATGATCTGGTTTATTGTGATGGGAGATGTGTAGAGCAGTTCATCTGTCTGCCTTTTCTTTTCTTCGGCGAAGAGGCGCATGGTGAGAAGAGGAATCGTGAGAAGGAGTATGATGCTGATGTTGTGGAAGAGGGGAGAGTAGACCATTTGATTGATGTTGAGCTGCTGGAATGCCTCGGGGTATCTTGAGGCCTGCATAGAATAGGAGTTAAATCCCAAGATCATATTGTAGAAAAAGTATCCGACCAGCAACAGGAACACAGTGGTGACCACGTAGGCGATCGGGGATGTGAAGTATGTTTTGACTTCCTTTTTGGATATCGCCCATATGTTTTTCATTGCTTCACTCCTCCTGAAATAGCGCTGAGATAGAGTTCTTCGATATTCATGGCCAGAGGCCTCATCTCGATCAGCCCCAATTCTTTCTCCACGACTAGCTTTGTGATCTCGTCCCTTAGATCCTTTCCTTTGCCCCATTCGATGGTGAACTCGTCGGCATCCTGAGAGATTTTGGCCACACCTGGGATTTTTCCCAAAAGCGATGGAATTTCCTTCCCATGTTTTCTGAGCTTTATGACCACTCCCTCCTTTTCTTTGAAAGAAGCGGTGAGCTCTTCCAGGGAGCCTGAAGCCATGAGGTTTCCTTCGTTGATGATGACCGCTCCGTCGCATGTCTGAGTCATCTCTGCAAGGATGTGCGTGGAGAGAAGAATAGTGTGTTCTCCTTTGAGAGACTTGATGAGCTTCCTGATCTCGATAATCTGGGCCGGGTCCAGACCAATGGTCGGTTCGTCCAGGATAAGAACCTGTGGGTCATGGATGAGAGCCTGGGCGATCCCCACTCGCTGCTTGAAACCTCTTGAGATATTCTTGATGAGCCTCCCTCTGACCGATTCCAGCCCACTGATCTCGATGGATTTTTCGACGGCGTCTTTCCTTTCGGACGAGGGCGTTTGTTTGATCTCTGAGACGAAGTTCAGAAACGAATGGACTGTCATTTCAGGATAGAGGGGAAGCGTTTCCGGAAGATAGCCGATGTTTTTTTTGAGCTCGTCGGGCTGCTGGAAGACATCGAATCCGGCGACAGAGGCCTTGCCGTCAGTGGCAGCAAGATATCCAGTGAGGATTCTCATGGTTGTGGTTTTGCCCGCCGCGTTCGGTCCGAGAAGCCCCCAGATTTTTCCCTTTTCCACATTGAAACTTAAATCATTCACCGCCAACAATTCGCCGTATTTTTTAAAAAGATTCTCAACTACAATCATTATTCATCATCCTCCTTTGTTGGAGAGGTTTGAGAATGAGGTGGTACCTATTCTTTTTTATGATAAAAAAATACCAATCCTTGTGTGATTTCTATACTTCGCTCAAAATGACACATAATTGGGGACAGTCCCCAATTTTTCTCGTTTTATTTATTATTAACTCCATCACATCAGTTCTGGTTGCGGGATTCCCATGAGAGAGAGCGCGCTATGGAGAACTTCTTTTATGTAAAAAATAGTCAAGATGCGAATGTCTTTAATATCCTTGTTTTTCTCGGCTAGAATAGAGTAGAGATGGTAATAGGCATTGAACTTCTGCGAGAGGTTGAAAGCATATTTAGCCAGATGGGAGAATTCCAATGAGTAGATGGAATGGAGTACTTCTTCCTCAAGCTGGGAGGCATAAAAAACGACATCCCAGAAATCTGAAAGCTCTTTTTCATGCAATGCTTCCACTGGAAAATCTTCAGAGGAGAGAAGAGCTTGAAGGTCTTTCTCGTCAAAGCCTTCTCTTTCTTTCAGCTTTCGGAAGATGCTGTTGATCCGAACCAAGGTGTACTGGAGATAAGGGCCTGTTTCGCCTTCAAAATTCAGCGCCTCTTCGAAGTCAAAGACGATTAGGGAGTTCCTTGCAAATTTGAGCATGAAATAACGAAGAGCTCCGACTGCGATATTATGGGCGGTTTCTTTTTTAAGGGCAGCAGGAAGTTCTGGATTTCTTTTCTCCACTTCGGCTAGAGCTTTGTCTTCAAGTCTGTCCAGAAGGTCGTCGGCTTTGACTCCGAGACCTTTTCTTCCGGAAACCTCGAGGAAATCCTTTCCCTTGTCTTCTTCCGAGATACTCAAGTCGAGCTCTTTTAGGCTCTTAGGGGACAGAGCCACCATCTCGTAATAGAAATGGATGGATTTTTCTGCTTGAGTTAGATAGTTCAGAGATTTGAGTCCCTGGACCACAATCTTCTGGAGATAGGCCTGTCTGGAGTCGATGACGTTGTAGACCTTGCTTCCTTTTCCGAATGGAGGAGCTTTGTGCGTTGATGCGTTTGTTGAGATCCAGATTGTTCTGCCGTTTTCCTCGGTAAAGGGCTCATAGTAGAAATCCTTTCCCAATAAGCCGAATTTCCAGAGCTGGTAAGCAATATCCTTTCCGACATAAGTAACGGTTCCATCTGAGCGGACTATGATTTTTTCTTTTTCCGCTTCTTCCTCGAGTCCCATTACCCAGCAGTCCTTGTTTATTCCGTCCTTCACAAATGAAATGGCCTTTTTCCCCTTTAATAGAGAAAACGCTTTTTCCCAGAATTTGAGATGAAGGATGGTGCTTTCACAAGGAAGCATGTCATACGTCACTCCGATTCTACGCATAGTCTGGAGATGGGCTTTGATGATCTGGCGGGATAGATAAAATCCTATTTCATATTCGGGATTTTTTCTTTCCTCGATTTTTTTAAGAATCTCGGACCTTCTTTTTTCAGCATCAGGATGGCTTTCGAAATAAGACGAAACCCGGGCATAAAGATCCCAGCAGTAATAATCGAATTTTTCCTTGATCTTTTTGATTTGAGACAGGTTCATTTGTTCCAAATCCATGAATCCGAAGACCACATCTGCCACCTGGACTCCCGTGTCATCGATGTAATTCTGAACCTCCACCCTTTCTCCTTTGTACCTCTGGCACCGGGCCAAGGTATCTCCCAAGCAGGCGTTGCGCAGATGTCCGATGTGCGCGGCTTTATTGGGATTGATGTTGGTGTGCTCGATGATGATTTTGTCTTCTTCGGATGAGAGGTCAGTTCGATCGAGAGTGTGGAGTTGGCGAGAGAAGAAATTCTTCTTGTCTAAAAAGAGGTTGATGTAACCGGCTCCCGCAGCCTCTGCCTTCACAACACCCTCTAGGGGCAGGAGCAGAGGAATGATCTCCAATGCTAACTCTCTTGGTTGTCTTTTTAATTTTTTTGCCAGCTGGAAAGGAAAGGCCAGAGCTAAATCGCCGAATTTTTGCTGGGGAGAGTAGCCGATGTCGAGCTCAGAGGCTTTGAGAGGATACTTTTTTTTCAGTTTTTTCAGTATTTTTTCTTTTAAAGAAGCCTTGAGTTCAATCATTGTTGGCTTTTCATTATAGCAAATTTGCAGGTATGAACAAGACTTTAGATGGTTTTTCTTGCATCGGGAAAAATTATATGATAGTTAATAATTTTCACAGAGGGAATGCCATGAAGCAAACACGCTTGAATTCCGCCCACAGAAAACTTGGTGGGAGGATGATTGAGTTTTTTGGCTGGGACATGCCTGTTGAGTACACCGGAGTCATTGATGAGCATATGGCTGTTCGGCAGAAGGCTGGACTGTTTGATGTGAGCCACATGGGAGAGATTATCATTTCCGGAAACCAGGCCCTTGATTTTGTGCAGCACCTGACTCCTAATAATGCCTCTCGTCTGACTCCGGGAAAAGCGCAGTACTCTGCTTTGACCACCCCTGAAGGTACATTTGTGGATGACCTGCTTGTTTACTGCTTGAGTCTGTCTGAATACATGCTGGTTGTGAATGCGGCCAATTCGGATAAGGATTATGAGTGGATTATCAGCCACCAGGAAGGTTTCGATGTGCAAGCGGATAACAAGAGCGATGATTACACCCAGCTGGCTCTTCAAGGCCCGAAAGCGCTGGAAATCCTGCAGCCGCTAATCCACTTCAACCTTGAAGAGTTGAGCCCATTCGGATTTAACCTCGCAAAGATTGAAGGAGAAAAAGTGTTGGTCTCTCGGACCGGTTATACAGGCGAGGACGGTGTGGAGATTTACACTTTATCGTCGAATCCTGAGAAGATATGGGATGCAATCCTGGAAAGAGGCAAAGACTTTGGTATTCTTCCTGTGGGGCTGGGGGCTCGGGATACTCTCCGTTTGGAAGCCAAACTCATGCTCTACGGAAACGATATCGATGAGACCACCACAGTCCTGGAGGCAGGACTGGGCTGGCTTGTGAAGTTCAAGAAAGGGGAATTCTTGGGCCGTGATGCTCTCCTTAAACAGAAAGAAGAGGGAATCAAAAGGAAAATTGTCGGGTTTGAGCTTGAAGGGAGAGGAATCGCCAGGTCTCACTATCCGGTCTTCATCAAGGGGGAAAAGGTCTCTGAAGTGACATCAGGCACCTTCTCTCCTTATTTGAAAAAAGCCATCGGATTGACGTATCTGCCGATAGAATATTCCGAAGAAGGAACAGAGTTCGAAGTGGGGATAAGAGATAATCAAATCAAAGCCCGGGTGATACCGACGCCTTTTTACAAAAGAGGCGAGACTGAATCTGGAGCATAGTTTGAACTGGATTTATTCTTATGAGATTGCCACGCTTCGTTCGCAATGACATATAATTGGGGACAGTCCCCAATTTTCACAGGCCTTACTTGAATTGATAAAGATAAGAATGTCATGGCGAACAGGGTGATGCAATCTCATTTGAAAGATGCTTTTTATTCTTGATGAATGGCCATTCTGCGAGAGAAGTGAGATCTATCTGATTGAATAGATATTGACTGATTGAATAGATATTGACTAATTGTGAATGTCTCTTTAATATTTATGACTTACTCAAAATTTATGACTTACTCAAAACTGCGGGCTGAATATCATCTATGAGTAAGGAGGAAAGAATGTATCCTGATGACTTTTATTATTCGAAGGATCACGAGTGGATCCAAGTGAAGGGCGATACTGCCACTATGGGAATTACGGACTTTGCACAGAAGCAGCTTGGAGATGTTGTTTTTGTTGAGTTGCCCAAAACAGGAACTCAACTGGAATTCCATCAATCCATAGGCGTCGTTGAGTCTGTGAAAGCGGTTTCAGATGTCTACTCCCCGGTTTCCGGAGAAGTGGTTGAAGTTAATGGAGAATTGAATGATTCTCCCGAACTTGTGAATCAGGACCCCCATGGAAAAGGGTGGTTTATTCGCCTCAAGATAAAAGATGAAACGGAATTCGAGAAGCTGATGTCAGCGGATGAATATGAAAAATTCTTGGAGGGAATTGAAGAATAATCCTTCTTCAATCAAATGAAATAAAGCAAGGGCCATCCAGCCAATGAGTTATATTTCTCTGAGTGATAAAGACAAGAAAGAGATGATGTCCCGAATCGGCATCTCTTCCGTAGAAGCGCTTTTCGAGAATATTCCAAAGGACATTAAATTGAAAAGAGAGCTGAGCGTCCCCTCTCCATTAACGGAAATTGAGCTGATTCATCGGTTTGAAAAACTCGCTCAGGCAAATAAGTATAAAGAATTTCTTTCATTTTTAGGCGCGGGTGCCTATCCCCATGTGATTCCTTATATAGTGGATTATTTGAGTTCCAGAGGAGAATTTGTCAGTCCCTACACGCCCTACCAGCCTGAAGTCAGCCAGGGAACGCTGCAAGTGATTTTTGAGTTTCAGACTCTTATCTGTCAATTGACTGGAATGGATATCGCAAACGCATCTCTTTATGATGGAGCATCGGGTGCGGCTGAAGCTGTTCTCATGGCTCATCGGCTGAAAGAGAAGCCAAAGGTCTTGATTCCTCAGACGCTCCATCCTCAG
This sequence comes from uncultured Eubacteriales bacterium, assembly GCA_964346585.1. Classification (GTDB taxonomy): domain Bacteria; phylum Acidobacteriota; class Aminicenantia; order Aminicenantales; family Aminicenantaceae; genus SOIA01. The sequence continues at coordinate 15,248 of CAYFVQ010000142.1, forward strand.
TATCAAAGAGTCATCCGGACATACATAAAAAATCTTGGAATTGAGATTGAAGAGGTCAAACACACAGAAACAGGCGAAGTCGATATCCAGGACCTCAAAGACAAATTGGATGACAGAACGTCGGCTGTTCTCGTCCAGTCCCCCAATTTCATGGGAGTCGTGGAGGATGTCGGAAAAATTTCCGAGGTCGCTCATTCTGTCGAGGCATTATCCGCAGTCATAGTCACAGAGGGAGTCTCCTTTGGGATTCTTGAAGCGCCGGGCCACCTTGGTGCGGATATCGTCACCGGAGAAGGGCAGTCATTTGGTATCCCCTTGAGCTTTGGCGGGCCTTATCTGGGATTCATGTCCTGTTCAAAGGAATTTATCCGCCAATTTCCAGGCCGGATCGCCGGGCAAACGAAGGATGCAGATGGAAAGAGAGGATTTGTTTTAACCCTGTCAACTAGAGAACAGCATATCCGGAGAGAGCGGGCCACTTCGAACATCTGTACGAATCAGGCATTGTGTGCGTTGAGAGCCACGGTCTTCCTGGAAACTCTGGGGAAAGAAGGGCTCAGAGAACTCGCCTGGCAGAACATTCAGAAAGCCAACTATGCTTTGGGAAAGCTAACTCACATCAAAGGAATAAAAAGGAAATTTAGCGGCAATATTTTCAATGAGTTTGTTCTAGAGTTCTCAGGAAATTTACACAAGGTAGAGGAAGTTCTCAGGGACAAAGGGATTATTGCCGGCTTGAGTCTTGCGGAGTATTATCCGGAACTTGAGAACTGTCTTCTCGTTTGTGTCACAGAGATGCACGGAAAGGAAGAGATCGACAATCTGGCCGCATGTCTAGAGGCGGCTGTGTAGGGATTTATCATGATTCGAGAGCCTTTGATATTCGAAATCAGCGAAAAAGGAAAAAGAGCTTATTCTCTGCCTGAGATCGATGTTCCAGCCAAAGATGATGTTCTTCAGAATCTTCCTCTCAGGAGCGATATTAAAGGATTCCCCGAGGTCTCGGAAGTGGAAATCATCAGACATTTTACCAGGATTTCCCGGACGAATTATTGTGTGGACGAAGGATTCTATCCACTGGGCTCATGCACGATGAAGTATAATCCCAAGATAAATGAGAAGGTTGCATCCATACTGGAGTTCACGGCATCCCATCCGTACGCTCCCTCCGATTTAGTCCAGGGAAATATCGAGATTCTCAAAACAACTGAGGAACTCCTGGCTGAGATCACTGGGATGGATGCGTTTACCCTCCAGCCTTCAGCCGGAGCGCAGGGTGAGTTGCTGGGTATGATGCTCATTCGGACATGTCTGGAAGAGAGAGGGAATCCGAGACAGATTGTCCTGATTCCGGATTCCGCTCATGGAACAAATCCATCCAGCGCTCACATCTGCGGCTATCGAGTCCAGGAAATCAAATCTAACGAGAAAGGAACGATCGATGCGGACGACCTTGCGCAGCACATGACAGAAGAAGTCGCTGCTCTGATGATCACCAATCCGAACACGCTGGGTGTGTTCGAGGAAGAAATCAAGAAAGTCGCGGAAATCGTCCATTCCAAGGGTGGATTCATCTACATGGATGGAGCCAACTTGAATGCGCTCATAGGTGTCTGCAGGCCAGGAGACATGGATGTCGATGTGATCCATCTCAACCTGCACAAGACTTTTTCTACGCCTCATGGAGGCGGTGGCCCCGGCGCCGGGCCAGTGGGTGTCAAGCGCGACCTCGAGCCTTATCTTCCTGTGCCTGTCATAGAAAAGAAGAAAAATGGATACTTCCTCGATTTCGACCGGCCGAAAAGTATCGGGAGAGTCCGCAGTTTCTTCGGGAATTTCTTGGTTGTGGTTAAAGCGTTATCCTACATCCTGTCTCTGGGACCCAGTGGATTGAAGGAAGTGGCAGAAGTGGCTGTCTTGAATTCCAACTACGTGCGCCAGAGCCTGAAGGATGATTATCATCTGAAATACACAACTCCCACTTATCACGAATGTGTCTTTTCTGATAAATTCCAGAGAGAATTTGGTGTTCAAAACATCGATATTGCCAAAAGGCTTATCGATTATGGTGTCCATCCTCCCACGATGTCTTTTCCCTTGATCGTTCAAGGCGCCTTGATGACTGAACCGACCGAGACCGAAAGTAAAAGAGACATTGACATGTTTATTGATGCGATGAAGAAGATTGCCCGGGAAGCCAGGGAGAATCCGGAGGTTGTGAAATCTGCGCCTCACACATCCTATGTCCGCCGTCTGGATGAAACCACGGCAGCCCGAAATCCTGTCTTGAGATGGCAGGAGAATCAAGAAATCGAGGGGTGAACCTAAAAATAAGTATGAGATAAAAACAAAATTGTGTTGCCGATAAAATGAGTATTCAAAACTTGATCATGAACCTCCAGAAGTTCTGGGCGGACCAGGGTTGTTATTTAGCGCAACCTTATGACCTTGAAGTGGGCGCGGGAACCATGACTCCGGATACTTTTTTCAGGGTTCTCGATAAAAGACCCTGGAAAGTCGCTTATGTCCAGCCTTCCCGGAGACCCACGGATGGTCGCTACGGAGAGAATCCGCACAGGGTTCAGAAACACTTTCAATACCAAGTGATCATCAAACCGTCTCCTCCGGATATTCAGCAGGTATACATCAAAAGTTTGGTTTCACTTGGGATCAATGTCCAGGAACATGACCTGCGTTTTGATGAGGATGACTGGGAGTCTCCATCTATCGGAGCCTGGGGTGTTGGATGGCAGGTCCTTCTTGATGGGCTGGAAATCACTCAGTTTACTTACTTCCAGCAGGCCGGAGGAATTGACATTTCTTCTATCCCTGTGGAACTCACATACGGATTAGAAAGGTTGGAAATGTTCCTCGAAGGGAAAGATGACATCTATGATTTAGACTGGTCTCATGATGTAACCTACCAAGATTTGAGGTATTTGGAGGAAAAAGAGTTTTCTGAGTACAACTTCAGTCAGGCAGACATAAGAGGATTGAAGGAATCGTTCCGCTTGAATGAAAGAGAAGCCCAACAGCTCATCGATAAAGATTTACTTCTGCCAGCGTATGATATGTGCTTAAAATGCTCTCATTTCTTTAATCTTCTGGATTCCCGAGGGGCGATAAGCGTCACCGAAAGAGTGAAACTGATCGCTCAGATAAGGACTCTGGTTAGCCAGATTGCCCAGAAATACACTGCCAGAGAGGATTCATCCTGATGGAGTTTCTCTTAGAGGTTTTTACTGAAGAGATGCCCCCTTCTCATGTCAAAGCAGCTCTCTCCCAGCTCGGGGAGAAATTCAAAGAGGAACTTTCCTCCCAAAATATCGACGCCAAAAAGATTGAGATTTACGGAACCTGTCGTCGACTGATAATATTTGGAGACCTGGCTCCGAAACAGAAAGACCGGAAAGAAGAAATCATCGGTCCTCCCAAAGCCGTAGCTTTCCAGAATGACGGAACCCCAGCACCCGCGGCCAAAGGATTCGCTAAGTCACAGGGAGTCAAAGTCAACGAGCTTGAAGTCATCAAGACGGATAAAGGTGAATATCTGGGGATAAAGAAAATTGAAAAAGGTAAACCTACTCAAAACATTCTTTCCGAGATACTACCTTCATTGATTTCCTCTCTGTCTTTCCCAAAAATGATGAGATGGGGGAGTAGCTCTTTTCGGTTTTCCCGCCCGATCAAGAATATCCTCTGCATGTTCAACGAAAAGCCTCTTTCTTTCTCTGCCGGAGGAATAGCCGCCGGGAACTTCACCTATGGCCATAAGCTTCATTGCCCCAAAAAAATCAAGGTCAAGACTTTCCGCGAATACAAGGCGACGTTGAAGAAGATGAGAGTTGTGGTGAACCAGGAAGAAAGAAGAAGAATGATCTTGAGCCAGATTGAAAGAAAGCTGACTTCACTGAATGCCGAATGCTACCCGGATGAAGAGCTATTGGAGCGTCTAAGCTATGATGTGGAGTATCCTTATGTTTTTCTTGGCTCTTTCCCTGAGGATTATTTGAGCCTGCCGATTGAAATATTAAGCACGGCTATGAGAGAAGGCCAGAGACTTTTTTCTGTTGTTAAAGATAAAAAGCAGTTGCCCTTTTTCCTGGGAGTGGCTGATGGCTATCGGGATGTCAAATCGCTCATTCAAAAGGGAAATGAAAGAGTGCTGAAGGCTCGATTGGAAGATGCCAAGTTTTTCTGGACTCAAGATCAGAAGTCAGGCTTGAGGGAGAGAGCCAAAAATTTAGGAAAGATTGTCTTTCAGGAAAAGCTTGGCAGCTACGAGGATAAGACCCAGAGGCTGAAGAAAATCGTGACCTACTTGGTGGACAAGGTTGATGCGCAAAAAATCAAAAAACAGGTCGTTCAAGGAGCTGAGCTTTCTAAGGTGGATCTTCTAACTGAAATGGTGCGAGAATTCCCTTCACTTCAAGGGAAAGTGGGGGGGCTTTATGCCCGGGAGGAAGGACATCCTGCTTCTGTCTGGAAAGCCGTGTATGAGCATTATCAACCTGTGAGCTTAGAGGATGAATCCCCGTCATCGTTGTCCGGTTCAGTTCTTTCCATAACTGATAAACTCGACTCTATCATCGGAACAGTGGGTGTTGGGGTCCGGGTGACAGGTTCAAAGGACCCATTTGGATTGCGTCGGAATGCTCAAAGCATCTGTAAAATTATCCTGGATAAAAAATTCAATTTTTCGTTCTCTCGATTGCTGGATAAAGTGATTGATGTCTATGGAGCAAAAATTCGTGAGCCTGAAACTCAGGTCAAGAACTACTGCCTGGAGTTTTTCGCTAACAGGCTCCGTTATATTTTTGAATCACGAGGCTTTCGCTACGACTTGGTCAATGCGGCTATCTCCGCAGGCATTGATAATATTTATTATTCTTTTCTCAGAGTGAAGGCCTTGGATTCACTCAAAGACAGCCCGAGTTTTGAGCCTTTGATCCTTATCTTTAAGAGAGTCAACAATATTCTGCGCGATCAACCTCCTTTTCGGATCAATTCAGGGCTTTTTGTGGAAAAGGATGAGAGAGAGCTTTACACGACTTTTTGTATAATCCAAGACAATATCCTTCCTTTGATCAAAAAAGGAGATTTTTCCCAGGCGCAGAGAATCATTTTCAGGATAAAGTCTTCTATCAATAACTTTTTTGACAATGTTTTGGTGATGGCTGACGAAATAAGGATCAAGCGGAACCGCCTGGCGCTCCTGCAAGCCATCAACAAGCTGTTGATTCAGGTTGCAGATTACTCTCAGATCGTTATCGAAGGCCAGGACGCATCTAAATAGACATCATCCATTAAGCAAGAGGGGATTCTGCTCAAAGAAAAGATGTGAATCTTGAATTGTTGAATGGATTCACAATATCCAGGGGACGAGAGAGATTGGTTTTATGTGGTCAGGAATCGATTTCGTAATCAGTGATATCAGATTCCGGAGTTGCAAATTTATGCTCCAGCTCGAGTAGCTTCACCATCAGTCCTGGATAATTTTTGCCTGTGCCTTCGCCATAGGGATTAAACTGGATGCCCGTCCTACAAACCTCTATATCTTCCTCTGTGGAAAGCCAGCGCACCAGACCGTGGATTATGAGGGGGGTTCTTTCCCCTGGGATGAGTATTTTCACCGTGATATCTGAGTTGATCGTTAGAGGTTTTTTCCCGGCATACCTGATTCCCCCACAGCTCATGTTTTCAACCGGACAAAATTCTTCCTCCCATGACTTATCCTTTTCTTTATCTGATGAAAGGATTTTTTTCAGCGAATAGCTGACAGTCGCACCCGGAACCTCAAACCGCCGGCACACTCTTCTTTCTTTCCCTTTGTATTCTGTCGTCGCTTTGGGTTTTGCTTGTTTTGTTGTTTTTTTATCACTCATGCGAAAGAGCTTTTCTCCGTTCTTTTTTGTCTGTGTTTTTTTCAGTTATGTGTAAATTTTTGCTCTATCCCGCAGACAAAAAAATTCTTTTTCCCTGGCCTTATCAGCAAATATACTCTATATCAAATCCATAAAAAAAGTCAAAAAAAATCTATTTAACTGAGGATAAAAAGTGAGTGCAAAATCTTTTGAAAGGAAAGAAAATTAATTCTCAGCAAAAAAAGATCCAACTTTTTCAATTGATAAATGCTTTAGGTTGTGATATAAATTACCAAAATTTTATTGACGGGAAGAAGTGAAGGGTGAGGTCAAACGTTTGTTTATAAAAAAATTTCTCATTCAAGCAAGGTCGATTAATTCCGTTCAGCCAAGAATAGAAAGTGAAGGCGCTCAACAGATAAATTAAAATATTTGGATATTTAGATAAATGAAAAATCTTATCATAAGGAGGGGAAAGAAATGAGCATATTCTTAAAAAGATTTATCATTTTTACAGTTTGTATTTTCTTCGCTCTCTCCCTTTTCGCGTCTGAAACAGGTGAAATCAAAGGGAAAGTGATGGACGAGGAGGGAGAGCTACTTTCTGGAGTGACAGTCACAGCTAAGAGTCCGAGTCTTCAAGGTGAAAGGAATGTTTTAACGGATACAAATGGGAATTTTAAGTTTCCTTTGCTTCCTATCGGGGTGTACTCGCTCACTTTTGAGCTTTCAGGATTTGAAAAAGTCACACAAACAGGATATGACGTCCGTTTGGGCTTTACAGTCAGCATTGAGATTGTGTTGAAAATGGGAATATTCACAGAGGAAGTTATTGTTGTTGCAGAAACACCTTTAATAGATAGAACAAATGTGGATAACAGTTATCGAATGAACGTCGATGATCTGGCTCGTGCGCCTATTCAAGGGAGAGTCATTCAAGAGATAGTGAGCTATACTCCAGGAGTCACAGGTGTGAGAGCAGATACTATCAAGGGCACTGGCACGGGTTTGCCGAGCTTTAGAGGAGAAGGAGAAGAAGGAAATAACTGGTTGGTAGATGGACTATCAGCGAGAGGAGCAATGACAAATGACTCTGGTGTTGCAATAAACTATGATTCCTGGAAAGAAGTTCAGGTTGTTTCAGATCCATTTGAGCCAGACATGGGTCATTCTATGGGAGGAATAATTAATATTGTCACGAAATCAGGAGGAAATGAGTTTCACGGGGAATTAGGAGCTTTGATTAGAAATCGGAATCTGAGAGCAGATAGAAAAGACCAGTTATCCGTTGTCACTGTGCCTGATACATCGATTAATCAATTTTTTGGGAATCTTGGGGGCCCAATCATTAAAGACAAGCTCTGGTTCTTTCTCTCTAATAATTTCCATGGCACAGCTGACCAAACGGAAGCGGAAACCATAGGATGGTTGAGTTTTCCCTCAGGAAACAGAAGACTGAACACCAATAATGTGTTCGGAAAAATCACTTTTACTCCGCATAAAAACCACACTTTTTCTCTCAGCGGAACGTTGGATAAGTTCTTAAGCCAGAGTGGCGGAATCGGTCTTCTGGAAACTTATACCAAAACAGTTTACACTGATTATTCCTATAGGCTAAACTACAGGGCTATTATCGACCAAAACACCTTCCTTGAGGCGGCTTTCGGCCAATCTGATCAGGATTCAACAATCAAGCCGCTTGATGAGGATTATGGTCCAGCACGGTATTACTGGACAGATATTGCCCAGTACACAAACAATGCTGAGGGAGATAGAACCACTGTAGAAAAGAGGACTGATTTTAATACACGTTTTACTAAATATGTTGACTTGGGAAGTTTGGGGAATCACGAATTCGGAATTGGCTTCTCCTATTACCGAACTTATGCGGAAGACAGGATGCGGTGGACCGGTCAGGATTTCGATGCCTGGCCGGGCAATGGATTCGATAATGGAGTCGAAATCACATGGGCCGCTCCAGGAACCCCTACTCAATTAGAAGAATATGGGATTCGTGAAGTCGCTAACACCACAAGAGGATTCGGCTTGTATATCAAGGATAGAATCACAATTGGTCGATTCACTCTGATGCTTGGTTTGAGGAGCGAAACTCAAAAGGTGTTTAATGATGCGGGAGACGAAGCGTGGAGTTGGGGATTATTAGATTTTCTCTCTCCTCGTGCTTCACTCACCATTGACCTTTCCAATAATGGGAAGAACATCCTGAAATTTGGTTTTGGTCAATTCACTAATCCGGTCACAACAAGAATTATGGAGTTCTTCAACACTCAGGGTGGATTCAATTACAGAAGATACAATTGGATCGGAGGTGCAAGTCCAACAGATGCTCAACTGCAAGATCCGGCTAACTGGGCTTTTGCCTTTGAGCAGAGCGCAGCGACAACTCCCTATGATGTCGATCCAGAAGTGAAACCCAATAGAACGACAAAATTTTTATTGGAATTCGACCGACGTTTGGGACCCAACTGGGCTCTTAAACTTCGAGGTATCTACTCCTATGCAAGAAACATCACAGAACTCGTCGGGATTTACGACCCAGTGAGTGTATGGGCATGGGTGTTTAAGAATTTCACGTTCAAAAAAAGAGATTATAGAGCGATTGAGCTTGAATTGAATGGAAGGATCACAGATGAACTCACACTGAATGCTTCTTACACCTGGTCTGAGGCAAAAGGGACAAATCCAGGTCAATTTGAATTAGGTTATTGGGGTGGAATAGCGGGCAGTGCTTACGAAGCGGGTGTTTTCGGAGATCGGATGAAATTACCGGCGGGTCATCCGTTCGAGGCGCTGACGGACGCCATATTCTTTGGCTTAGGAGGAGAAGAATTTGGAGATGAAGGATGGTATGGTTTCCTCCCTTATAGCGTGGATCATCAGGTTAAAATTCTGGGCACGTACTTCGCTCCCTATGATTTTATCGTTACCGCTGGTGTTGAATATCTTTCCGGTTATCACTGGGAAAAGAAAGGATTATCCGCTGGATATGGCGATTATTACCTTTTTCCAGAAGGGCGCGGTGGGAGAACAACTCCTTCTCACGTCTATGTGGATTTATCGGTTGAGAGGGATATACCACTTTCTCATGGGCTTGCCCTTGGACTGAGACTGAATGTTTTCAATCTGTTGAACAGCCAGAGACCGATCTCCTTTGTCAAGGCAGATACGGTATTGTTTGGCGAAGTCTGGGGACGCCAGCTCCCGCGCTGGATGCAAGTCCAGGTCACATTGAAGTTCTAGTGATTCAGGAATAGAAGAGAAAAGTATCCTGTTGTTTATGCTCAGTATTAAGTAACACTTTTATTAATGATACTGTAGATAGAAGTGTCATTGCGAGCAAAGCGTGGCAATCTCATAAGAAAAGAATGATAAATCCATTTTTTGGAATTGCTTCTTTGCTACACTCATCGCAATGACAATTTTATCACACGAGATTGCCACGCTTTGTTCGCAATGAAATCCACAAAATGCTGCTGAATTATTGAGCGAGTGCTCATCCCCCTTTTATATCTTGTTAGTTGGTTATTACCTTAAGGTGCCTTCGTAGCAAGCCGTCAGCTGCCGCTTCCTCACGTCTTCAGGCGTATAAGAAGGGAGTAGAACAGGGGTTATGAGGTCTGTTTTAATTTTAGCCTGTTTCAGCTGGTTCTCATAATCGGTAATATGCTGCAGAGTGAGAGAGCCGAATTTCACAGACTTGATGTAATCTGAGGCGAATATTCCAGCCCGCCGTCCAAAGACATTGTAGTCCAGAACGGAATTCCCCATCAGACGGTTTCGCCCGTGCACTCCGCCGGTCGCCTCTCCAGCGACATACAGTCCGGGTATGTTGGTTTCGCATTTATCATTAATCTCGATTCCCCCATTCTGGTAGTGCAACGAGGGATAGACGAGCATAGGTTCTTTGGTGATGTCGATACCGTAGCGGATGAACTGGCGGTGCATGGCCGGGAACTGTTTGTTAATGTACCCTTCTCCCTGGATCATTTCGATAAGAGGGGAATCCAGCCAGACGCCTAGGCGGCCACTGGGTGTTTCAATACCATTGTTTTTTTTCAGGCATTCTCTGATAAAAGCGGAACTTTCCACATCTCTTGGCTCGCGTGGGAAGACGAAGAGCTCTCCGAATTTATTGAGAGGCTGGCCTCCAGCTCCTCTGATTTTTTCGGTGATTAAAAAGCCTGCAATCTGCTCGGGAAAGACCGAACCGGTGGGATGGTACTGAACAGAATCCATGTAGAGGAGTTTTGCCCCGGCTCTGTAAGCTATGATCAAACCATCTCCGGTGGCTCCGTAATGATTGGTGGTGTCAAATCCTCTGATGTGGAGTCGTCCGTATCCGCCTGTGGCGATGATCGTGGCCTTGGCTCTGACTGTGAAATATTCCTCTGTTTCAAGGTTGTACAGGACTCCTCCGGCACACTGGCCTTTATTGTCCATAATCAGCTCGATAATGGGCATGAATTCGAGAACTGTAATTTTATCCGGATGGTTTCTGACTTTATCCATGAGGGTCCGCATAATGATGGCACCCGTGTAGTCCCGGCAAGAATGCATCCTTTTCCTGGAGGTTCCTCCTCCATGGAGGACCTGGAGAGAGCCGTCATCCAGTTTGTCCCAGACAACACCCAAATCTTCAAGCCACTTCACAACTTCAGGCCCATCTTCGGTCAGGGCCCGGACCAAATCAGGTTTGTTGTCAAAATGACCCCCTCCCATGGCATCCAGATAGTGGCGAGTCGGAGAATCCTGAGCAGTCACAGCGGCTTGCATCCCTCCTTGAGACATCATGGAATTCGCATCGCCGAGTCTGAGCTTAGTGGAGATGATCGATGTGGCTCCTTTTTGCATGGCGAGGATAGCGGCAGCACAACCGGCACCGCCTCCACCGATGATCAGGATGTCTGTCTCATAATCAGGCTTTGTCAAATCGAACAGCTCAGGTTTGATTCGCGAGTGTGACTCCATCATGTCGGCGATTTCTGTGGTGAGTTGTTCACCCTTGTTGGGGCCAATTCTGATCTTGCGTCTCGCATCCGGTTTGTAGTCCGGATGAAATTTATTCAGCACTTCCTCCCGTTCTTCTGCACTCATAGGAGGGAACACGGGTTTTCCCGACTTCTCCAGCTCAAACCTTTTGTTGCGTGTTTGGGCGACTTTTTCGAGTGATGGTCTCATGTATTCTGGGTACATCGGATACTCCTTATAATGACACGGTTGTATTCATTTGTTCAAAAGATATTATTCAAGGTCTCTTTCATAATATTTCTTTTTCAATTCTTCCTTTTTCATCTTCATGAATTCTTTGTATTCTTTATCGAATTTGTGTTCTTTGACTTCTTTTATTCTTTTCTTGAGCTGTTGACTTTCTTTAGCGAGATATTTTCCAAAAAGCCTTCTGGCAAGCACCCCGACGTTATACTGGACGATTTCTGCAGGGCATCTGATGGCGCACAGGCCACAGCTGAGACAGTCGAAGGAGAGGTCCATGACGGCCTCAATGTCTCCTCTCATCGCGGCATTGACGTAGTCCATGACCTCTAAATCTTGAGGGCAGGCTTTTGTGCAGGTATTACAGGAGACACATCGAAAAACCTCGGGATAGATCTTCTGGAATGTCGCAACATTCGGGTCCAATTTGTCAAGGTCATACACAGGTTTCTGGGCTGGAATCGCGGGAAGTTGAGAGAGCCACATCCCATCCTCAACAAGAGTTGTGCAGGCCAGTCCTGTGTATATTTTGTAGTCACCGGGCATGCGATAGACAGTGGCGCAGGCTCCACAGAATCCTTCGCGGCATCCGGCTCCTCTTTTTATCTGGTAGCCAGCGTACTCGATAGCCCCCATGATCGTCGCGTCAGCCGGTACTTCATGAGATTTTCCCATGATAAAGACTGTGGCCATCTCTTTTTTGGTATCTTTCTTTGGCGATTTCGATTTGGCTTGTTGAGCGGGTTTCTTTTTGGCTGTTTTTTGTGTTGCCATCGAAATATCTCCTTTTAGTATTCTTGAGGCAAATTCTTGAGCTCAGCCCATGAATAGACAGGGCCGTCTTTACACACATAGTGCATGCCGATGTTGCATCGCCCACATTTTCCGATTCCACATTTCATCTTGTTCTCGACAGTTGTGTAAATTTGATCGTCTTTGAATCCCAGGGCTTCTAAATTTTGTATGACAAATTTGATCATGATCGGCGGGCCGCAGGTCACTGCAATCGCGTTTTTGGGTGAGGGTTTGATCTCCAGGACATTCAGGGGAACAAATCCCACGAATTCTTTCCAATCCGGCTCCTCCACATCCACGGAAAGATGGACTTTTATTTTCTTTCTGAGCTCTTCCAGCTCTTCCTTGAACACAATGTCTTTGGATGTCCTCGCTCCGTAGATCAGTATAAACTCTCCGTAATCTTCTTTTTTTCCAAGAGCTGTATGGAGAACGGACCAGATAGGGGCCAGACCGATCCCCCCGCCGATAAATATCAAGTTTTTCCCTTTCCACTTTTCGATAGGGAAGTTATTCCCGTAGGGCCCTCTAATTCCTATGCTGTCTCCCACTTGTAAGTCGTGAAGGGAAGATGTGACCCTTCCCATCTTCAGTATGCTGAACTGGAGATAGTCTTTGACCAGAGGAGAAGAGGAGATGGAGATCATCGATTCCCCTTTGCCAAACACTGAAAGCATGGCACACTGCCCGCTTTTGAAAGAAAAACCATTTTTATCCTGAAACTCAGTCCTGAAAGTTTTAATGGGTCGGGCACCACCGACTTCTTCTTTGATATGAATGATCTTGGCCAGTTTTGGAATATAAGTATTACGCTCCATAGTCTCTCACCTTGTCGAGAACTTCTATAATGTCTATTCCGACTGGACACTGTGAAATGCACCGTCCACACCCCGTGCACTGATAATTCTTGTGCAGGTCGACGAAATACTGAAATTTATGCATGATTCTTTGGCGTAAGCGGGAGGCTTTGTCCGGCCTGGGATTGTGACCTGAAGAATGCATGGTGAAATCCGGGAACTGGCAATTGTCCCAGGTTCGGATTCTCTTTCCTTTGAGAGGGGAGTAGGAATCGACTTCATCGTTGATATCAAAACAGTGACATGTCGGGCAAAGGTAAGTGCAAATCCCGCAGCGGATGCAGCTCATGGACTCTTCATCCCAGAGTGAGGCATCAAACATATCTTTGAGTTTGGGGGGGATTTTTTTGATGCTTTCGACTTGTCGTTTGATCTTTTTCTTGGCCTCTTGCTGGATTTTCGCCAGGTCTTTCTTATCTTTTTCTGTCGGAGTCTTGAAGAGAGTCTTGGCTGAATTGACGAGCTGTTCGCCTTTTTTTGTCAAAGTCTCAATGAAGTATTTATCCCCGAGATCAGTCATCAATACGTCCAGCCCATCTTTGGAGAATGGGGAACCGTCCACAGTGAGACAGAAGCAGTTGGGAGAGGGGGGTGTGCTGCAGGAAAGGCCAACCAGAGCCATTTGTTTTCTTCTGTTCCAGTAGTAAAGGTCTTCGAAGTCTCCACCAAAGACCTTATCAGTCAGGGTCAATGCTTTCGCGTCACAGGGTCTCACTCCGAAGATGACAGAAGGTTTTTCATCAGGAAGAACTTCTTTCACTTTCATACCATCTTCGTTATCGACAGAGAACGCCAGATAAACCTCTCTCTGAGGGAAGATTATCTTTTTGGGAGAAAGGACTGTATTCAGATAGTCAAGGTTGATCTGTTCAGGATTCTCGATGAGTTCATAGCTCCAGAGTTCTTCCTTCTCGACAGGAGCAAGAATATTGTAAGAAGAGAGCGTCTTCACCCACTGAGGGAAGGATTTTTTTACCAGTACCTTTTCCATCGTTTCACCTGATAAAGTCTTCCGGGTCTTCATCCCTGAATGAAGCCACTAAAGAGGGCTGGTCAGGGTCAAAACCCGCATCATAATCAAAAAGCTCTTTGGCATCCTTTTCCAGTTTTTTATTCAGGAATCGGATGGGAATATCCAGAGGACACACTCGTTCGCATTCCCCGCAGTCGATACATCGACCGGCGAGATGAATGGCCCTGATGAAGTGGTACACAAAATTTTCGGATAAAACAGGGGACTTTTCGAGCCACTTGATCTTCTGCGCTTTTTCATCGGCAGTCGTGTCTGCCGTGACTGCAAAAGTGATTGTATCCACCACACACTCATCGCAGTAACACATCGGGCAGACTGAGCGGCAGGCATAGCATCGGATACACTTTGAGAGCTGCTCTTTCCAGAAATCCCATCTCTCCTTTTCGGAGAGAGACTCAATTTTTTCTATGGATTGAAAAGGATTTTCCAGTTGCCGCTTGGTTTTTTCTCCAAGAAGGATATCGTAGATTACGGGAAAATTGGCCCGGCATTCGAGGCATCTCTCCGCCAGGATTTCTGAAGCGGGGATTTTGGTTTTTCCATCTTTAGTGGTCACGATGATGTTGTCTTTCTCATCGAACTCGATATTTTCGACCTTTTTTCCTTTTAATTTTCTAGAGAGTTTTTTCTCGTCCACGACGCCGGCACTCTCGCAGGACACTCCTATGATGTAAACATCCTCCCGGTTAATGAATTTTTCTTGAAGCAGGACGACCAGGGCCCGGCTGTCACACCCTTTGACGATGATTCCGACCGGTCTTTCATCCGGGTGTTTTTCTCTTGTTTTTCTCTGCTTTTCATCCGTAAGGAATCGAGTAAGGTTATGGATGCAGGTCGGATTCCAGATCAATTTCTCGACATCCTCGGGATTTTTGACGAAGACCGGTGTAGGCATCAGGCCGTTCGAATTTTTTTGATAGCCGATGACGTATTTGACTTTTTCATCTTTCAGGATGGCTTTGGCTTCTTTCTTGAGGTCTTCGAGGTTGACCATTATTGGGCTCTCCTCAATTTTTTTTGAGGCCCGAGCGGCTTAAGCTCTTGAACAAAATCTTTTATGATCTGTGTGTATTTTGTTCCTTCAGCGGCTGAAACCCATGACATCTGGAAGCGTTGGGGCTCGAGTCCAGTGTACTCCAGGAGTTGTTTAACCAGAGCGATCCTTCTCCGGGCGTAATAATTCCCCTTGATATAGTGGCAGTCGCCTGGGTGGCATCCGGATACCAGGACTCCATCCGCTCCTTTGTTAAAAGCGGATAATATGTACAAAGGGGAGACGCTTCCCGAGCACATGACCGTGATCGGGACAACATTGGGAGGATATTCCATCCGGGAAACTCCGGCCAGATCGCTTCCTGCCGAAGAGCACCACTTGCAGAGGAAAGCCACGATTTTCGGTTCGAATTCTTCTGCCATCATCATCCTCCGAGAGATGTCCTTATCATTTCATGAACCTGCAAAGGAGTGAGGTTTTTCACCTGAATGGCTGCCCGGAGACAGGTCGCCGAACAGGTGCCGCATCCTTCGCAGAGCACTTCGTTGACTTCGGCCTTTCCGTCTTTGAGCGTAATCGCGTCATATGGACAGACATGTACACACATTTCGCAGCCGGTGCAGAGGTTCAAGTTGACCTTGGCCACTGTCGGCGCATGAAAGAGTCTTTCCTGGGATAGTATGGCAATGGCTTTTGCCGCTGCGCCGCTGGCTTGAGCCACGGCTTCCGGGATGTCTTTAGGGGCTTGAGCTGCCCCGGCAAGGAACAATCCTGAAGTTACACTTTCCACAGGTCTGAGCTTGGGATGGGCTTCCGCCAAAAAGCCGTCCTTATCTAGAGCGATTTTCAATTTTTTAGCCAGCTCTTCGGCTCCCTTGGAAGGCCTCATGGCTGTGGCCAGGACGACCATATC
>CAYFVQ010000143.1:0-2485 GCA_964346585.1 uncultured Eubacteriales bacterium
ACTCTTCACATAAATCACAAAACATTAATGGCTTTATCATATCCTGATTTTTTTGATAGACGCTATCAACTTTTCTGACATTTTTGTTCCAGCAAATTGGGCATTCAATTTCTTTCATAGTTTTACCCTCCCTTTTTTATAGTTTTTATTTTGTTAAACCTGAGTCTCTTTTGGATTAGATTTCTCGTGTATATTATGCTTGCGTTTTCACACCGATTTCCATTTCGATCAAAGTAGCTTTTCAAATTGAGCAAATCATTCAACGCTTCGACCACATCTCCGATATCTAGGTTTGTTATCCATTCTTTTTCCAGAATGGATGTGATCCAGCTGAGAGTGGCTTTGGCGTCATTACATAAAACCAGAGGAAGACTATAGCGCTTATTTCCGTTGTCATAATTGGTGAAAAGAGATAGATTTTTCTCATCCAATATCCACCTTCCCCAGTGTTGAGTTTTTTCTTTTTCTGGTGATGATGTTATTTTTTTCAAGATTACCCTCTTTCCCTAAAATATTTTTCCGCTCTCATTTCTAGAACCTACGCACATGAGAGACGTTGTTCCTTCTCTTCCAGTGGGAATCCCTCCTTTTTGAGGAATTATCAACAATTAAATGCAAAAATTGTGCCATCCAAAAAGGCCGCTTTACATTTCATCTGTTACCCAAAATTCAAGAGATGGAAGGTGTTAATAATAAATATGTGAATTAGGAATGTGTCTTGTTTAATCCTAAAATGAGACACATCGAGCTGCCACAGATGATTTTTATCTGGCTTCTGTTATTGGTTGTCTCGAGAGAAATCATCGAGGATTCGAGCTATTTCAAATTTGGTATGAATCTTGAATAATCTCAGGTTGATACAAAGAGATGTTAGGGCAAAGAGTGTATCAGAGTGGCTTGCAACTTGACTAGAGACATATGGAACAGCGTCGAATCTCGATAGCAGCGAAATCCTCAAGCAAGACATAAGATATATCGATTTTTTTTAAGCAATCAAAAATGAAAAACTTGATGCTGAAGTGCAGAAATCTAGAGAAAGAAGGATGCCATCCAAAGGTAATCGGATATAAAAAACGGATGGATAAAACTAAAATCGGTAAAAAAGAGCAAGAGGAAGACAATCGGTCTTCTAGCGAGGTTCCAGGAGACCTGGATGAGATCTGTCGACAGTGTGAATCACATTTATTTTGGATAGAGGAAAAAGTGTGCCCCGTCTGCGGCAGCCGAGAATTTAATGAAGTTAAGGGATTCGAGTATTATAAGGATAACAATAAAATTAGAGAAGATTCATTTGTTGAGTGCAGGGAATGCAGAACTTTTTCTCGATTAATAAAATGGATTAGCAAATTATGAATAAAATTTGGATGCAAGAAATTACCGGCTCCGATTTTTTCTAAATTTTGTTCGACTCAAGAAAGCGGTAAAGCGTTGCTCGTGATACGCCCAGTTTTCGAGCCGCTTCTTTTTTATTTCCCTGCGATTCCTTCAGCGCCCACTGGACGGCCTTAGGATTGAGCTTTCGACTCCGTTTTCTCTTTGAGATAAATTTATCATTTGAACAGGAACTAAGGATCGAGGGAGGCAATTGATCCTTTAAAATCAGGTCACTTCCACACTTCACTAATGCATACTGAATAGCATTCTGGAGTTCACGAACATTCCCCGGCCAGTCGTAATTCATCATTACCGACAAGGCTTCAGGCGAAACCTTCATTTCTTTCTTTTTTTTCTTATACGAAGAGTTCTTTAAGATGTGATCGATTAAGAGCTGAATATCATTGCGTCGTTCACGCAGAGGAGGGATTGTTATGGGAACGACGCACATCCTGTAGAATAAGTCGTTCCTGAATCTTCCTTCTTTGATTTCAGAAAAGATATCTTTATTTGTCGCACTTATCACCCGCACATTAACCTGTCTGGTATTTTCTTCACCAACCCGTTCGAATGTTCCTGCTTGAAGGACACGCAAGAGCTTGACCTGGAGGGATGGGCTTAAATCTCCGATCTCATCCAGGAAAATAGTGCCGTTGTTGGCAAGCTCAAAACGTCCTTTTTTATCCCGAATGGCACCGGTAAAGGCTCCCCGCACATGCCCGAAAAGCTCACTTTCGAGCAGCCCTTCAGGCAAGGCGCTGCAGTTTACAGCAATGAAAGGTTGATGGGCCCGATGTCCCTCGTTATGGATGGCCATAGCCACGAGCTCCTTTCCTGTACCGCTCTCACCTTGAATCATGACGGGGACATCGATATCTGCAAGTTCCTTGATAGTGTCAAATATTTCAAGCATTTTTGGATCAAGTGCCACAATACCCGCAAAACCCGCATCCATATCCCTTTGCCGGCGTAGATTTTTGAGCATTCTTTCTGCGCGCAGACGTTTCTCTTGCTGGGTATCTCTCTGCAGCCTGGCATAAAGAACAGGCGCAATTTTTTCGATGATCCTCGTTAATAAATTTCTATCTTTGTCGTCATAGTCAACAGCCTT
>CAYFVQ010000144.1:0-5772 GCA_964346585.1 uncultured Eubacteriales bacterium
TCCTATCCTGCCCTATTCCTTTCAAGATTTAGGCCGACCCATGTTTTAAGGAGGACTTTCCCCTCCGATTCGAGGAAGTCTTTCAGGTTTCGCAATGTTCTGGTTGTCCTCCAGTTCACCATCTCTATCGGTCTCATTATCTGTACCCTTATCATCCACAGCCAGCTTGATTATATAAAGAAAAAAGACCTTGGATTCAAAAAAGACCATATCGTAGTTGTTCGCATGCAGGACCAGCGGCTCAGGCAGAATTATGAGCCTCTTCTGGAGGCCTTCAAACAGCAGTCAAAAATACTGGATGTCACAGTAGGCGAAAATCTTCCCTATGCCATTTCCGGAGGTGGGGGTCGTAATTGGGAGGGGAAAGAGCCGGACATAAAATATCCGAGTTTTTACAATACGTTTGTGGGTTACAACTTTCTGGATTTTTACGGAATCGAGCTTGTGGCCGGCCGCAACTTTTCAAAACTGCATCCTATAGACGAAAAAGCCTATATCGTGAACGAAACCGCAGTCAAGGCCATGGGCATAGAAAATCCTGTCGGGAAGAGATTCAAGGATTGGAAGGGATGGGGAACCATTATCGGGGTGGTGAAAGACTTTCACTTTGCCTCCCTCAAACTGGAAGTCAAACCCATGGTCATGTCTCTCATCTACAAAGGGGATGAGGATTATATGAACAAGTTTGCCACAGTCAATTATTTTTCTTTAAGGATAGGCTCGGAGGATGTGCCGGGATCACTTCAGCGCATCGAAGCCATATATAAAAAATTTACGGACTATCCCTTCATCTTCTCTTTTCTTGATGAGAGAATCGACAGGATGTACAGGTCCGAGCAAAAGCTGGGACAGAGCTTCATCACCTTTTCGATGATGGCTGTATTCATTGCCTGTCTGGGGCTTTTCGGCCTGGCCTCTTTCACGGCGGAGCAGAAAACAAAAGAGATCGGAATCCGGAGGATTCTGGGGGCTTCCATCCCCGGGGTAGTGGTTTTGCAGATCAGGATATTTTTCAAATGGCTTATCCTTTCCAGCCTGATCGCCTGCCCGGCCGCCTACATCATCATGAACCGCTGGATGCAGGATTATGCTTACCGGGCGGATATCCGGATCTGGTTCTTTGCGGCAGCGCCATTGATTGCGGCCATGATCGCTCTTTTCACTGTTAGTTTCCAGTCTGTCAAAGCCGCAGTGGCTAATCCAGTGGATTCGTTGCGCTACGAGTGAACCAGGCTGAATGATCTTGTCAGGAAATTTAAGAAGCCCTATTCACTCACCTGCCTAGGATTCCAAATCTCTCCATAGACTTGTTTGTGATTTGGTTGCGTTTCTACTGTTTGGAAGTCTCAGAAGTATTATAGGTGTGGCACCTTGGGGAACGTCCCCATCTTGTTAGAGATCGTAATAGAGGTCGTACTCGTATGGATGAGGGCGTTTCTGAAGCGGCATGATCTCAAGCTCTTCCTTGACTTTGATCCAAGTCTTGACCAATTCCTCAGGGAAAACATTGTCCTTAGTCAAGAAATGATAATCCTTCTCGAGCTCCGCTAACGCTTCCTCCAGGGTGTTTGGCGCCTTGGGCAGCTTATATTTTTCCACGGTTTCCTGGATATTAAAATTTTCTTCGTACGGTCCGAATCCTTCAGCCGTCGGGTCCACTTTCTTCTCAATCCCATCCAGTCCTGCCATAAGCATGGCGACCAATGAAAGGTACGGATTGCCGGTGGCGTCAGGCATACGAAATTCCACACGCGCTTCTTTCTCATTTATGGCATAAGAGGGAATACGGACAGCCGCAGTCCGGTTTCCGACTGAGAAAAAGATGTAGTTAGGGGCGGCCCGATAACCCCCTAATCGCCTGTACGAATTAGTGCTGCCATTCGTTAAAGATATCACTGCCTGGACATGAGAAAGAAGGCCTCCGATATAGGCCAGGCCATTCTTATTCATTCCTCCGTAGCCTTTGGCATCGTAGAACAGAGATTTCTTTCCGTCGGTAATGTACTGGTGATAATGCATGCCGTTAGTGGATTCAGAAAAGAGAGGCATCGGCATGAACGTGGCGGTTTTACCGAATTTCACAGCCGCATTCTTTATTATGTATTTGAGTTTTAAGACGTTATCTCCGCTTTGAACGAGGGGCGTGAAGTAGGTCTCGATCTCCATCTGCCCTGGCGAACCGGATTCATGATGGTGGTATTTAATCAAGACTCCGACTTCTTCTAAATATTGAACGATTTGCGTTCGAAGATTGCTGAATTGATCACGAGGCAGGTCAGCCTGGGATCCCTTCGTATAAGGCAAGGTGTACCCTTTGCTCCCCTCCTGCCAGGTATTCCAGTAGGACTCTGAGGAATTCACCCAATACCGCGCTCCCTGAATGTCGGTTCCGTAGCGGACCTCATCAAACAGATAAAATTCCACCTCAGGGCCCCAGAGGCTGTAGCCGCCAATATCTGATTTCGCCAGATATTTTTCCGCTTTTTTGGCCACATAGCGGGGATCCAGCTCAAAGGGTGTCCCGTCATTGTTGAAGATGTCGCAGATAAAACAGAGAGTGGGCACTTCCGCGAAAGGATCGAGGAAACCGGTCGTTGGATCGGGTTTGATCGTCATATCTCCACATTCCATGGTTTTAAAGCCTGGATAAGATGTAAGGCTTGTGCCTGTTCCTTCGCTAAAAATCTTTTCATCATTATGTCCGCTCTTGTAGACCATGTGGCGCCAGCGGCCGGGAAGATCAGCCGTTTTCAGGTCGATCATGGCGATTTTTTTGTCCTTGATGAAACGAAGCGCCTCATCTATGTCCTTAAACATCACATCCTCCTCTTTTTAACTGAAGTAGGCAAAAATAACATTCTTGAGAATCTCTGAACAGGTGATGAATTCCTCAACGGTGATATACTCGCCCACCAGGTGCATCTGTTCCCGATTTCCGACACCCATGCAGAAAGAAGGCATGTTTCCTATGGCTTTAAATATAGACGCGTCTATCCGGCCGCCGGCAAACCTGTTCTGCGTTGTGTAATTAAAACGTTTGGCTTCCTGGCGGATGATATCCACCAAGGGGTCATCCGTGTTTTCGATGTATCCCGGAGCGCTGTACAGGTTTTCTATCTCGTAATTATCCCCACAGATCTCCCGGCAAACACTGTCCACTTGATCAAAGATCATGCTGTCTTCAGGTGCGGTACGGCAGTGAACCATTATCTCGCACTTATCAGGAACAAGGAAAATATCCGCTCCTCCGTTTACACGTATTGGCATGCATATGGTCTTAATTTCCTGGCTCTCTGCTTTCACTGTGTGGAAATCGACCTTTTCCAGCTCAGTGAGCACTTCGACGGCCTTGGAAATGGCATTCACTCCCCGCTCGGGATAGCCAGTATGGGAGCCCTTCCCTTTAATCCGCACGAGGATATTCTCTATGCCCCGGCAGCCATAAATAATGTTAATCTTATTATCTTCGACATCCGTCTGGGGCTCCAACACAAGGGCTTTATCAGCCTTCAAGAATTGAGAAAGAAGGTAGCTTCCTTTCGCCTCCAATTTGGTTCCGAATTCTTCACCAGTGGTGAACGTGAATACCAGGCGTCCGTTAAGAGATTTGTCTTTAATAAGCCGGGCGATCTCCAGCATGGCTGCGATATTCCCTTTATCGTCGCTAGCTCCTCTGCCAAAAATCTTGCCTTTTTCTGTCGTTGCTTCGAAAGGCTCATGCATCCATTCACCGCCCACATCCACTGTATCCAGATGAGCATTGAGGAGAAGCGATTTTTTTTCCTTTCCGACTTCAATGTAGACATTATTCTCTTTAACCTGAGGACGATAGCCCATTTTTTGGAGTTCCTGGCTGACATATTTGGAAATGGCTTCCTCATTCCCCGTGACACTCGGAATCCGAATGAGCTCTTGAAGCCAATGGATGAGTTTGTCTTTGTCAACTTCCAGGCTCATCGTCATTTCTCAGCGACTGGATATAAAGTTCTTGATATGCTGAACTGCTAATGCAACTCTGTCTGTAGGAGTAAACCCATAACAGAAACGGAGGTAGCACACTTCAGGGTCAGTCGGCGCCGGCGTGTAGACTTCGTAGTCATTCCCTGCGGGACGAACGCGGAATTCAAAGACTGTTCCGGAAATAGCGCTGACCTTTCCTCTATCCACCAGGTCAATACTGAACTGATCCACGTCCCCGAAATCCTTGACCAACTCAATCGGTAAGGGGATGACCGCATAGATGGCTCCGCCAGGGCTCTTCATTTCCCAGCCAAGCTCTTCTTTCACCTTTTCCACGAGAATGTTTCTTCGAGTTTCAATCTCATTGAGTAAATCTTTCTTGTATTTCTTTATCTCATCCGGGGCTGTTTCAAACTTCATGAAGTGGTCGATTAACGCTCTCTGGGAAGTTACCGAAGGGCACCCGCTGTGGGACCGGTTGTAAAAGTAGACATACCGAGTCACGCGTGGGTCCGCGCACGAGATATATCCCAATCTCTCACCTGGAATTTGTCTTGTTTTCGAATAGGTGCCGCACACAACAGTTTTGCTCAGAATATCCGGCGAGAAAGACTGCGCTTCCTTTCCATCGAACACCAGTTTATGATAGGCCACATCTAAAATCAGAGGCACACCAAGCTCCCGAATGATTGTTTCCAGTTTTTCCTGTTCTGCCGGATCGGTAACCACAGCCCCATCAGGGTTATTGATCAGCGTGTAAAGGAAAGCCGCAATCCGATCCTTTACTGGATGGCAGAGTTTGAGGATAGAATCAGGGTCTGCCACTTTCCCCTCTTCGTTAATCAATGGGACTGGCCATATCATGCCATCGTGCATATCCACAATCAGGTTGTGGTTCTGCCAGGTTCTCTGATTAGTGAGAACCAGATTTTTCTGTCCATCCATGAACATAGAAACCGAAGCCCCCAAAGCACCGGTCCCCCCATGGGTCACAGCCACATGTTTTTGCATGTTGTCTTCTTTGTATTTTTCAAAATCGACACCTTGTTTTTTTGCCTCATCCTGGAATTGCTCCAGGATTAAAGTTCTCAGGTCATCGGGTATGGAGTGCTTGAAAATCAGTTTCTTGAGCTTGTTGTCACCGTCAGGAACCGTGTAGCCAATCCTTCCTTCTTCTAAAACAGACTTGGCTGATTCCTCAAGGCTTTCCTTATAACCGGGTGGGAAGAGACCGGGAGCACAGAGCTCACCGATGTCCGCCCTAACAAAATCAGGGTCTTGAGTGGATAACACCCTTGCTTTCCCTGCGACCACAGTAATAGTCGATTTCTTGGATAAAGTCTTAATGGCCGCATCGGGTAAATGAATTTTTTCTTCCATAAAACAGCTCCTTTTTTAGAAAATAAATGCCAGACTGTATTCTTTTCTCAATGGGAAAAAATTGCAGAAGATAATTTCCTTCTGACTTATAACAGAGAAAAAATCTGAAGTCAACTCAAGGTAAATCAGGAGCTCATTTCGTTGAGATAAAGCGCTATACCGAGGATTTCTTTGAGGTGAAAATGTTAGTCGGGATGGTCTGCTTTTACTCGTATTTGAGTGAATCCGCAGGATTGGCGAGTGCGGCTTTGACGGCCTGGTAGCTGACCGTGATTACAGCAATAATCAGAGCAAGCAAGGCTGCCAGAATAAGCGTGTCGAATCCCACATTGATCCTGTAATAGAAGTTCTGCAGCCAGGAATTCATGACTAGGAATCCGACAGGCCACGCAATCAGGACTGCCAGCAACACCCACTTGGTGAATTCTCGGA
>CAYFVQ010000145.1:0-2076 GCA_964346585.1 uncultured Eubacteriales bacterium
GTATGGGTCGTTAGTGAAAAACGGAGAAACAATAACTTATTCTCTACAAAATCTTAAGGATATTCATTTGAATTCATCGAATATAGTTCATTTGCCCAGAAGTGATATCAGAAGATCCTATATCCTCGCCGCCATATCCATATTGATCCTGTTCATTGCTGTCATCAACTTCGTCAACATATCGTTAGGAAAGGCCTCCTCAAGAGCTTGTGAGGTCAGTGTCAGGAAGATGCTTGGAGCCGGGAGGAAACATCTTATCCATCAATTCTGGATTGAATCTGTCTGTACAGCTCTGATTTCGATTATCCTCGGTTTATTGATCGCCGTGCTCATGCTGCCCGTTTTTAATACTCTTTCCATCAAGAACCTAACTGTTCATTCGCTCTTTCATTTGGACAGCATCGTTGTCTTCCTGCTGTTAATAGTATCGGTGGGTATTTTGGCCGGGAGTTTCCCCGCTCTGGTCATGGCCAATTTTAATCTCACGGATGTTCTCAGGGGAAAATTCAAATTAAGAAGAAAAAGCCTTTTCACCAAAATCCTTGTCATCCTGCAATTTTCAATTTCGATATTCTTATTGGTCGCTTCGATCATCATATCGAAGCAGATACGATTTCTAAAGAACTATGACCTGGGTTTTGATAAAGACGGAATATTGATCGTTGACCTCCAGGAAACACAGAATACAAGAAGCCAGGAATTATTTAGATTATTCAAGGAAAGGATACAATCTCACACGGCTGTCAAGAGCGTATCCGGCTGTATGAGTTCTCCCAACAGAACCGATGTATACGGGATGATTGACAACCAAGGGAAGAGAATCTACGTGTATAACAATAGAGTTCACGATGATTATTTGAAAACGATGAAGATAAATTTAATCGAGGGGAGGGATTTCTCGAGCGCATTTTCAAGTGACAAATCCTCGGTTATCGTCAATCAAAAACTCGTGGATGTATTGGGACTGGATAAGCCGATAGGAAAAACAATAAAAATCGGGCCGAGACCTCCGCTGACGATTATCGGCGTAGTCAAAAATTTCCATTATTCATCGCTAAGAGAAGAAATCGCGCCTGCGGCTTTAAACATGGACCCGACAGTGGGATTATCCTATGCCGTGGTCAGGATATCGGCCGCGAATATGGCAGAGACGATCACATATCTCAGGGAGAGATGGGAAGAAATTCAACCCGTTAGACCGTTCGAATATTCATTCCTGGACGATGATATTCAACGATTTTATGCCGATGAAAACAGGTGGAATGCTATCGTGGGTTATTCCTCTTTCTTCACCATTCTCATCGCCTGCATGGGTGTTTTCGGTCTGACTCTGATCACCGTCAACAACAGGGTGAAAGAGATCGGTATAAGAAAAATACTTGGCGCTTCCATATTGAGCATTTTGAAACTTGTGACAAGCGAATTCGTTATATTGGTTTTGATAGCCAATATTATTATCTGGCCTCTGGCTTGGGTGGTGATGAACAAATGGCTTCAAAATTTTGCCTTCAGAGTTGATTTCGGAGTATGGCCCTTGCTGATACCCGGGATAATCACTGCCTTTATCGTCCTCCTCACTTCCTGCGGCTATTCCCTTAAAGCTGCCTTAGGCAATCCGGTGGATTCCCTGCGGTATGAGTGAAAGAGAGTAAAATAATCTTATTAGAGAGCGTAATTACTCACCTTCAAGGCTCTCAGGCAATAGGCTTTTCATCTGGGTAATAGCCGTCATCCAGACCTTCGAGCAGAAGACTAATCTTTACGCCTGTCCATCCCTCGGTCACCGATTCGCAGGCCTGTGGTCGTTTGAAAAAGATAAGGAATCAAAAGAAATTAGGGAAATTCCTCTTTTTTTAAAAAAATTTAAAAAAATTAAAAAATACCTTGCATAACATAATAAGTTGTCTTATATTATATATGAGAAATGGAAATGGCCAGAGAAAAAGAAACCCTTTTAAGCAATTGGGAATCACAGATTCGAAAAGGAACCTTGGATTTTATTATACTTCTCTGTCTCCAGCGCCAAGAACAGTACGGTTACGAGATGATCAAAACCATAAAATCCGTGGCCGGGAT
>CAYFVQ010000146.1:0-11536 GCA_964346585.1 uncultured Eubacteriales bacterium
AAGCGGCATTACGGAGTCCGGACCAAGCGTCATAAACTGATCCACTTCTACCATGACATTGATGCCTGGGAATTATATGACCTGGAAAAAGACCCTGAGGAGTTAAACAATGTCTACGATAACCCGGACTATGCCAGTGTCGTTCAAGAATTGAAGACAGAGCTGAAACGCCTTCAGGAGTTCTATGGGGACTCGGATGAATTAGCTCAAAAGTTCATCCAGGAAGACCTGGATAGACGCAAGAAAAGAAAGTAAGGGGTCGCATCTCAACATTCGACATTTAATTAAAGATTGCCAATAAACAGGGATGCACTCTGATAAAGAATTAATAAGTGAAAGAAATGGGAAAATGTCGAATGTTGAGATGCAACCCCTTTAATTCTCTTTAGAGGAAAGATACAGGAATAGAATGAATCCCCCCAGGCAGATCCCGAAGATCAGAATCATGGTGATTAGAGCTTCAATCGTCATTTTTATCCAGAGAAAGCTTTTTAGTGATGAGCTTGTTAAATACTATGAAAACACCAAGAGCGGCGGCCCACTGGAAGAGCACAGTCCCGATCGATGTCTTTGAAAATATATTCCACCAATTTCCAGGATCAGTAGAATAGCTGTCCCAGAACCACCAGGCCAGCATGGCGATTATCTGGATGGGGAGGAAAAAAGTCACCAGAAAATCAAACCACCGGCCCAATCTGATTCTGTGCTCCGGCCGGGTGATGATCTCTTCGCGGATTTTTCTCGGCCCGACCTTGAGCACAAGAACGATGAAGAACGAACCACTCACCACCAGCCCCATCGCCCACACCCAGTCCTGGTTATTGAAAAAACCCATACTCAGGGCAGAAGGAAGCCCCAGAGCAAAACAGCAGATTCCCACGATGACCACGGCCTTTTTCCTGGTGAGTCCGGTATCCATGAAAATCCGGGAAATCAGCTCTAACTGCGTAATAAGGGAAGAAAAGGCGGCAAAGCAGAGAGCCAAAAAGAATAGCGCTAAAAAGAAATTCCCTGATGGTATTTTAGAAAACAGGATAGGAATCCATTTGAAGGTCAATCCTTCGTTTCCCTGGGCCATGATATCCAGCACCTTTTCCTGGGCTAAATTCTGGCCGGCGAAAAAAGAAAAAACCGTAGGAATCACGGCAGCAGCGGCCAGGAGGGAGGCCATGTTGTTGCCGAATCCCAGTGTGGCCGTGGTCAGCAGCGGATTTTCCTTCTTCCGGGAGTAGACTCCCAAAGTCAGCATCAAACCCCAACCCGCCCCAGTGGACCAGGCTGCCTGGCTCAAGGCGTTCAGCCAGACCTTGATGTTCCCTAGTTGGGAGAGATTCGGAGAGAACAAGAAGTTTAAACCCTGCACAGCCCCGGGAAGAGTGAGGGACCGTCCCACTGCGATCAGGAGAAGCACAAACAGAGACGGAATGAGAATCTTGTTCGCTCTCTCTATTCCCTTGACGACTCCAAAATAAATGATGGAACATCCGATGAAAACAGCTAAGAAATGGAAACCCACCGGTTCCCAGGAAGAAGAGAAAGTCTCCCAGTATTCGATCGGCTCCTTCCGGATCAAACCTTGAAAACACGTGGCGAATAAGTATTTGATGCACCAGCCTGTGACGACCGTATAGTAGAAAGTGATTGCGGCTGTCACAAAAGCCACGAATGTTCCCATCCAGGCATATTTTCGTCCCATCATCTTCCCGAAGGAACCGATAACGCCCATTCTTATCTTTTTGCCCAGTGCCAGTTCAACGGTCAAAAGAGGAATGGCCCAGATGAAGAGAAAAATGATCCAGGCGATCATGAAAGCTCCGCCCCCGTACTGAGAAGCAATACGCGGGAAACGCCAGAGGTTTCCCGTACCGATGGCCATGCCGATGCCGGCAAAGATGATCCCCCAGCGAGAAAATGTTTCGCTTTTTCTCATTATAAGAACATCACTTTACCTGTTGTTATTTTACGTGTCAATACGTAATTGAAATCATCCCCTGTAGAGATACTTTTTTAAAAAATTGCACGAACAAGATATTAGGAAAGAAAAGGGTTCCTCTCAAGAAAGTCCCCTAGATGAAAAAATACAATTGTAACTTTCACGATTTTTTATTATTTTAGTCCTGCATTCATGAATGTGAGGTTTCCACATTTCACCTGCAATGACATTTTTTCCTCAGAAATTGTGCATACCAGGAAGGAATCCAGGTGAGCTCATGGAAAAAATGAGGAGTTTTAGAGCAGAAATAACTTTTTTTCACTTCTCTGTTCAATATGACTTATTATTCTTTGGCCATCGGAGGTAACTCATGAATAAAAAAATTCTGATCTCAATGAACATCATACTTCTGTTTTTATTCACACCCCCCCTCATCGCAGGAAGCTGGTTTGAAAAATCCGAGCATGCGGAGAGGCGAGCCAAATTCATGGAAAAGACATCTGATGGAGTGGCAATAATCCTCGGGGCGACGACTCCTGCATCGGACATACAGTTCCTGCAAAACAGTGATTTCTTCTATTTCACCGGCGTGGAGATCCCGAACGCTGTCCTGGTCATGGACGGGATGAGGAAAGAGAGTATTCTTTTCTTCTCGATCAGTGAAAGGGAAGCCCGGGGCGAAGGCATATCTCTTGAGCTTGTGCGCCAACCCGAAGAAATGACCGGGATAGAGAGAGTTTTACCGATCGAGCAACTGTCCTCCACTCTTTCGAGGCTGAGCATGCAGACCGACATCTTTTACACGATGTTCAGGCCCGAGGAGCTGAGCCGGGAGAACACCAATGAAAAATTCCGCGCCTTGCAGAATACAATGACTATGAATATGTGGGACGGAAGGCTGACACGCGAGCTCCAGTTTGTGAAGCGATTGAAGGAAAAATTTCCCCATATCACGGTCAAAGACTGTTCTCCACTGGTCTGGGACTTCCGAAAGATAAAGTCGCCGGCAGAAATCAAGCTCGTGCGTCAGGCGGCTCAAATCGGTGTCAAGGCCCATATCGAATTAATAAAAGCCACACGCCCTGGAGTCTCAGAGAAAGAGCTGGCTGCGCTGTTCGAGTATGTCTGTAAAAAGGAAAAAGCCCAGGAACTGGCCTTTTACGTCATCCTGATGTCCGGCCCTAACCATGCTTTCGGGCATTATCATAAGCATGACCGAATCCTCAAGAACGGGGATTTCATCATCCTGGATGCCGGACCCGAATACGGCTACTACAATGCGGATATCTCCTCCACTTTTCCGGCCAACGGCAAGTTTTCGCTGGAGCAGAAGAAAATCTATGAAATGTCCACCGGCATCCGCAAAACCTGTCTGGACAATTACCGGCCAGGCATCACATTCAGGGATGTGGGGGAGAAAGTAAGGGAATTCCTGGTAAAAAATGGTTATGACCCGAAAGACAGGAAATTCAGGGGCCTGATCCGGTATGGGGGGTACAACCATTCGATCGGCCTGGCTACGCATGATCCTATGGGCACCTTTGCCGGTCCGGATGAAGTCCTGCGTCCGGGATTTGTCTTTGCTTGCGACATCAACATCCCTTACCCAGATCAGGAAATGGGAATCCGGCTTGAGGATACAGTGGTGATCACAGAAAACGGCTATGAGAATCTTTCACATGGAATTCCCAGGACCTTGGCCGAGATCGAAGCTTTAATGAAAAAGAAATAACCTGAATTATCCATAAAATATGCCGACACCTTATAGTATGAATAATTCAGGATAAGCTTGTGCCAGGAGTTACATCATGAAAAAAATCATTTCGATTCTTGTCATCCTGCTTTCTTTGTCTTTTTTTCTACACGCCCAAAAGATCGATGTCTACAAAAGACCTTTCCAGACCGAGCGGAGCCATGATTTTGACGCCAAACATTACCGGATTACTCTGACTTTCGACCTGAATAAAAAATATTTTGAGGGAGAAAACCAAATCACTCTAACTCCTTTAAGAGATGATTTCAGAGAATGCCGGCTGGATGCAGAGGAACTGGTTGTCACGTCTGTATTCGACTCCAAGAACAATCCCCTACAATTCAAACAGGAGGCTAAACACATCATCATTGATTTATTGCAAACTTATGGGTACGGCGAGACAGTGACTTTCACCATCAAATACCATGCCACTGACCCGAAGTCCGGCCTGTTCTTTGACGAGGAAAGCCCCTCTCATCCCCGGATGGTCTCAACCATCTCCTGGCCGAATAACGCTCGCCACTGGTTTCCCTGCTATGATTTCCCCCATGACAAGGTGACTAATGAGATGATCATCACCGTCAAGGATAAGTACAAGGTTCTCTCCAACGGAAAGCTGGTTAGTGTCAAAGAGGATAAGAAGAACAGGACAAAAACCTATCACTGGTCACAAGATCTTCCCCACTCTACCTATCTCTTCATGTTGGCTATCGGGCCATTCGCCGTCATCGAGGATTCTCTCGGTTCCCTTCCCGTCACCTACTGGGTCTATGAGAAGGATGTGGAAGATGCGAAATGGATCTTCAAAAAAACTCCTGCCATGATCGACTACTTCAACAAACTGTTCGGCTATGAATACCCATGGGCCCAGTATGCGCAGGTCACATCCCCTCGAATGGGAGGCGGTGCAGAGAACACAACAGCGACTCTTCTCGGCCAAGGAGTTATCCATGACAAACGGGCCGAACAGGATTTTTCCTGGCAAAGAATCATCGCCCACGAGGTCGCCCACCAGTGGTGGGGGGATCTGATCACCCTGCGGACCTGGTCTGAAACCTGGCTGAACGAGAGCTTCGGCACGTATTCCGATTATCTCTACACGCGGCATGATAAAGGAGAAAAGGAAGGCGCCTATGACCTGCTACGAAAAAAGAACCAGTATTTAAGAGAAGCTCATACAAGATACATGCGTCCTATCGTTTTCGACAGGTATAACCGTCCGCATGACAATTTTGACAGTCACACCTATCCTAAAGGCGCCTGTGTTCTCCACATGCTCCGGTTTATTCTGGGAGACAAACCTTTTTTCAGGACTCTCAAACACTTCCTGCACAAACACGAGTTTCAGGCTGTCGATACCCATGATTTTATGATCGCCATCAAAGAAGTCACAGGACAGAACTTGGACTGGTTTTTTGAGCAGTATATCTTCAAACCGGGACATCCGGTTTTCGATATCAGCTATAACTGGGATAGGAACAGTCAAAAGCTCTTACTGAAAGTCGTTCAAACTCAGGATGTATCCCAGGGGATACCGATTTACACGATTCCGGTGATTATCGGAATCACCACTCCAGAAAAGAAAATATCAGAAAAGGTATGGATAAAACATAAAGAACAGGTATTCGAATTCCCAGTCAATACAAAGCCGCTCTTAGTCCGGTTCGATGAAGGAAACTACATCCTGAAAGAATGGACTTTTGAAAAAAGCCTGGATGAACTTCTGTATCAACTCCAAAACGATGATGTAATCGGGAGGGGCTGGGCAGCTTCTGAGCTCGCCAAATTTGGGGACGATTCCCGGGCCATAAACGGCTTGATCGATAGAGCTCAAAATGACGGGTTTTGGGCTGTACGAAGAAACGCGGTCGAAACACTCGGAAGGCTCAAAAAAAGGGAGCATATTGACCTGTTCAAAGAGAAATGCAAAGACCCAAACTCAAGCGTCAGAGTGGACGCTCTAGGAATTCTTGGGGATTATGAAGAGGCTGAACTGGTCTCGTTTTTTAAGAAACGCTTCAAAGAAGATGACAGCTACCTTGCTCAAGCCGAAGCTTTGAGAGCCATCGGGAAATGTGGGGACCGTTTGCAGCTTTCCTTTCTGAAAGAAGCCGCACAGATGAAATCCCCAAGGAACGTGATAAAAAGAGCCGCTGATTGGGCGATACAAAAGATTGGGGACGTTCCCCTTCTCTAGGATTCAGCGTCCATTGGGTGAGAATTAAAGTGGATTCAGAGTGTCAAGTGACTGTCTATTTCGTCTATACTTGATTGAAGCCTTTAGGCGGGCATCTATTTGAAAAACTCCAGACTCATGTTCTCTTCTCTGTAACGGGTCTTGATTCTCTCGTCATAGTTCCGTTTCATTCTCTCCAGATAGAATTCCACAACACTAGGATCCTCCAGGACTCCTCCTTGATCCCCAGTCTCTTCTATCCATGAATCCAGAATCTGTCGCAGCTCTATCAATTTCTCTTGAAATTTGGGATTGTCTACCAAATTGCTCACTTCATGCGGGTCGTTGTGAAGGTCATACAGTTCTTCAGGAGGCCGATTGGATGCAAAAAACAAGGCCTGCGCAGGTGTTAACTTTTTCTGGGCATTCAGCCGCTTCATGAGACGAAGAACGGGATACTCACTCTCTTTGTAGCGGTTCAACTGGGTGTAAGGCCGTTCCGGATAATAATTGCGGATGTACTTGTATCTCTTGGTGCGGATACATCGAATCCAGTCGACTGTCTCATCACAGCGGTCGCGGGCCGCTACAACATAATCTCGATACTTACTTCTCGAACCGAGAAAATTCTGGCCCTGCATATGTTCTGGCACCTTTATTCCCGCTTGATGAAGCGACGTCGCGGAGATATCAATCGCGCTGACGAGCCCTTCATTCACATCTCCGGCATTCCGTTTATCCGGCCAACGAATAATCAGAGGAACATGAATTCCTCCTTCATAAAGCCACTGTTTCCCCCTGAAATGAGGCCGGCCATTATCTCCGAAGAAAAAAATGATCGTCTTTTCGAACAGTCCTTCTTCCTTGAGCTGTTTCAGGATTACGCCGATATTCTGGTCCAATATGGCAATGGTGTCATAATACAGTGCCCAATCCTCCCTGGTGATCGGATGATTCGCATAATAAGGAGGAAGCTCGATCATTTCCGGATCTATCGGATTTTGCTCGTTCTTGACGAACCTTCGGTGCGTCCAGGGAAGGTTGATCTGGGCATAGAACGGCTGGTTCGGCTGCCGCTGATTCCAGTGCGTTCCGTCGAATAATTTATCCACAGTGAAGTTGAGGTCTGTTTTCCCCCGGACTTTTACCCCCGGGGCTGGCTCAGTGACATTAGCCGTGAAATATCCGGCTTCTCGAAAATAATCAGTTATAGGCCTGATAGAGTGGGGAAGTGTATAATCATCGTCCCGATGACTTCGGTGATTGTGTGCGCCGATCGATGTCTGGTACATGCCGGTCATCAACGCACTCCTGGAGGGAGAGCAGACAGGGCTGGTGGTGAATGCGTTTCTGAACGTGACGCCTTCTGTGGCAAGCTTATCAATATTGGGAGTATGCACGAATGGATTTCCATAGCAGCCCAAATCCGGACAGATATCCTCCGCAATAATCCAGAGAACATTCCATTTTTGCTTCTTCTTGCAGCTGAACGGAAGGACACTTCCCGCTATTACCACGCCTGCAGCTGCAGCTGTCCTCTTCAAGAATTCTCTTCTATCGACTGCCATCTTCAGCCTCCTTCACAATTCTTTCATTCCGTGAATTAAAGTCATCCGAATAGACCTTCATTCATAAAATTAAAAAGAAAAGATGAATGCCTATTTTCCATATTCTTCTGAGACAGAAAAATCACAATACACAAATTATTCAATCACGATTTCATCCGCAAAGATCCAGGCTTTGCCGCCGGCTCCCTTGTGCCATTCAGGACAGATTCCCAGGCTGATTGCCTTCACTCGCACAAAACAAGCCTCCGTGCTGCGCACAGACACAGAAAAATCCTTGATAATCTTGAAAGGATTTTCCTTCGCTTTTGGTCCGCCAACTCTTTGAACTGAATGAAAGCTTTTCCCATCCGTAGAAAAGGAAAATTCTACCATCTTGGGAAAAAAGATCCAGGAGTCCTGATTTTCCAGGAATCCGATAAAGACTTTTTGTATCGTCTGCGTTTTTCCTAAATCAATAACCGCATCCAAATCCTCTCCTTGCAATCCCAGCCAGTAACCATCATTGAATTTGGAGGAAGCCCTGACACCATCAATCAGCACGCCGGCACCCTTAGTTGTATATTTAGGCGTGGCCCCATTAATCAGCCTGATCTCACAGCCCATTGCCAGGTTTCTGACTTTTTTTGTATTGAACTTCTCTTCCGGGAGTCCCCAGTTGGACTTATCCAGGTCGCAAAAATCATCCGATTTTCTCATGTGGTCTTTGAGCAGCTCGGTCAAATCCTCCAGACGCACCTTATAGGCTGGGTCTTCAGCAAGGCTGTTTATCTCACCGGGATCATCGTTAAGGTTGAACAGCTGGGTTGTCTCAACATCCCTGACGTTATACTTGATCAATTTCCAGTTATCAGAGGTGCGCACGGCGCGTTGGAAACTTCTGTAGGCCATGAATAGCGAATCCCTGACTTCGGCCTTCCTGTTCTTCAAGACTGGGAGAAGGCTCTTTCCCTCAACAGTTTTCGGAGCCGCTAATCCCAGGATGTCACACAGAGTCGGATAGAGATCCAGCAGGTAACAGAGAGCCTCGGTCCTCACATCTTCTGGAATTTCCGGCCCCCGGATGATTAGAGGAACACGGACGCTGTGCTCATACAGATTCTGTTTCCCCAAAAGTCCATGCTGGCCGACAGCCAGTCCGTTATCCCCTGCAAAAATGACAAGGGTATCCTTTACTCTTCCTGTTCTCTCCAGGGCATCCAGGACTCTACCGATCTGAGCGTCCAGATGAGTGATCATGGCATAGTAGGCCGCGATGTGATCCTGCACGATTTCGGGAGTGCGAGGAAAAGGTGCCAGGTTTTCATCCCGGACATACATCTCTCCATTATCAAAAGGATGCGCGGGCATGAAATTTTCCGGAACTCTGATCTTTTCCGGAGGATACAGGTTAGTGAACTCTTTCGGAGCCATCCGCGGGTCATGGGGAGCTGTGTAGGAGACATACGCGAAGAACGGCTTGTCAGATGTGTGGGCTTCTAAAAACCGAATAGCTTCATCGGAAAAAAGCTCGCTGGAGAACTTTCCATCTAGATAAGAATTCTCCCGCAGGTATTTTCCTTCAGGATCGAAATCATTAACCGGCACCTTGAGATGGTCGCTCATCCCCCCGAACATAATCTTCCCGCCTTGAGTGAAGCACCGCGCATAGGCTTTAGGGCCGTTATGCCATTTTCCCGTACCGAATGTTGCGTATCCGGCTTCTTTAAGCATTTCGGGAATCATGATATGTTCATCGGGGATAACACCTCCCTGGCTTTGAAGATGGAAAAGTGTTCTTCCAGTCAGAAGCATGGCTAGGCTGGGAATACAAACAGCCCCGCTCGTTCCTCCCATGATATGGGCTCTAGTGAAAGTCACACCGCTTTGGACCAGGCGGTCCAGGTTGGGAGTCATAATCTCCGAGTTTCCCAAAGCATTGATAGAATCGAACCTCTGATCATCAGAAAAAAGAAAGAGAATATTGGGACGACGTCTCTGACGCGGGACACAGAACTGTAGTCCTCCCAGGGCCACGGCTGCAGTGCTCATGCCCAGAGTCTTAAGGAACTCCCGCCGTTTACTCAACGACACACCTCTTACTTCTCTTAAAAAAAACAAATTCTATCTAATATTACTCAACAGTTTCTTCTAAAAGAACTTATCCCGGAATCAATTGATCTCAGAAACCCATCCCGGTAGAAGACTCAGAAAGAAGAATTATCAAAGCTATCAAAGCCTGACCCCAATTTTAGATGCTTCCTTCAGCCCACCATGACCAGCCGCAAGTCCATGACGTTGGTATGGGTCGGCCCGGTGATCAATAAATCGCCAAGAGGCTCGAAAAAATGATAGGAGTCATTCTCCTGAAGATAATCCTCTGCGTCCATTCCCATCTCTCTCGCACGATTAACTGTCGAGCCATCAGCTATGGCCCCGGCTGCATCAGTCGGTCCATCTGTTCCATCCGTGCCACCGCTCAGGATAACAACATTCTCCAGGCCATCGATATCGATGGCTGCAGCCAGGACAAATTCCTGATTCCGTCCCCCGAGCCCTTTCCCGCGTATGGTGACTGTGGTCTCGCCTCCGGAGATGACGCAGGCCGGTCTGGGAACCGGATTCCCGGTCTGGAGTATTTCTTTAGCGATAGCTGCATGGACTCTGGCTACCTCTTTCGTTTCTCCCTCTACGAAAGTGGAAAGAATCACGGTGTTATATCCGAATTCTTCAGCTTTTTGTTGTGCGTCCTGAACAGCTAAGATATTGCTGGCGATGACCAGATTCTGTGTCCGTTGAAAAGCCGGGTCACCGGCTTTGGGCGTTTCTTCGACTTCTCCTCTGGCCCCTTTCTCAAGAATCTCAGCCACAGAATTCGGTATTTTCTCTCGCATTTGATATTTCTCAAGAACTTTCAAGCAGTCATCGAACGTGCTTTCATCCGGAACCGTGGGTCCGGAAGCGATGGTGTCCAGGTCATCGCCGATAACATCCGAAAGCATCAACGAAATCAAAGTGGACGGATGGGCCAGTCTCGCCAGTCTCCCCCCTTTGACTTGAGAGAGGTGTTTCCGTAGCGCGTTGATCTCATGGATACAGGCCCCGACCTCCAGGAGGCATCTGGTCACCTCCTGCATATCTTCCAGAGTCAGGCCTTCAGCCGGATAGGGGAGAAGCGCAGACCCTCCTCCGGATATCAAAGAAAGCACAAGGTCGTCTTTTTCTGTCTTTTTCAGGAGTTGGATAATTTCCTCTGTCCCGTTGAAACCCGCTTCATCAGGCACAGGATGCCCGGCTTCATTCACCTTGATCTTTTTCAAAGGAAAAGTATGGCCGTACTTGACATTCACCACACCTTCCTTCAGTCGTTCCCCGAAAAGATCCTCGACAGCCTGGCCCATAGCGGCTGAGGCTTTGCCCGTTCCGATGACATAAACACCATCATAGTCGGCAAGATTGTAAGTTTTATCGCCGACAATCAATTTATCGTCCTGGAGAGTGACATGCCTCTTGACCGCTTGAATCGGGTTGACCGCTTCTAATCCAGCCTTGAATATGGCCTCTGCGTCTTTTCTCAATCGAGATGTTTTCATTATTGTCGAATTTATGAGGAAATCCAGGTCAAGCGGAAAAGATAGTTTGTTGTTGGCTTATATAATTCCCCACACATTCCGCTCTCTTCCGGATCTCCTGTTTTAAGACTTATAGCACAGCCGAAATCTTCAGTCAAAAACAAAAAAACCATAGACTCCCAGTCCAAAGGCAAGTATCATTCTCAATATAATCTGTGTAAGGAGTCCGAATTGAAACATCTTCTTTACTTAATCACAGTCTTTTTTATTCTCATCCCCCTCCTCGCATCCGCTCAGAATTATGCGGAGGGAAAGATAAAAGTAGTTGTAGTGAAAAATCGATCCAGAGGTCCCGAGGTGATGGAGAAGGGAGGACTTTTGGATAAGCTCTCAGGATTTGGGTGTGAAGTCGTGAAAGTGTCCACTGTCAAACTGACTCCTGAAGAAGACAAGCAGTATGGCGATTGGAACAGGGCAGCTCTGGAAAATCAACACTTGGGAAAACTCGTCGCTGAAAACAGCAAAGATGAGTATTTCACGATCGGTCTTCTAACGAAC
>CAYFVQ010000147.1:0-3818 GCA_964346585.1 uncultured Eubacteriales bacterium
ATTAGGAATCTTAAAAGGCAGAAGGGATATTCTTTTATAAACATATTCGGCCTTTCAGTGGGATTGACCATTTGTATGTTTATTTTGCTCTATATTCGGTATGAATTGAATTTCGATTCACATCATAAAGATGTCGAACGGATCCATCGTATTATAACGACGATTAAAGGACCTACCTTTACCTACAAGTATCCCGGTATCGCACCGATTTTTGCGGGCTTGATCAAAGGAACGTTCCCTCAGATTGAACACGTCACATGGACATGGTCGCATAATGTCGATTCCCAGGTGGAATTCGGGGATAAAATATTCAAAGAAGAATCCAAACATGTCATGTTTGTGGATGAAAATTTTCTCAATATCTTTTCAGTAAAATTTAAACTCGGAAATCCCAATAACGCCTTAGTTATACCGAATTCAGCGATCATCACAGTTGAAACAGCAAAAAAATATTTCGGCACTGAGATTGCAATCGACAGGACGATCACAGTTGACGGCGTTGGTTATCGAATCACAGGCATCATCGAAGATCCTCCGGGAAATTCGATATTTCAACATAAAATATTCAAATCCTGGAAGGTCCTTGAAGATCCTTTAAGCCCGTCTGAACAATCCGCCGGATTTGGCGGATTCTATCAAACCTTTGTCAAACTTCAGCCGGGAGTCGATGCAGCAGAATTCAAGAATCAGATAAAGGATATCTTTGTTGAGCAAAATCAGGAATATTTAGAACGATCGCAGGCGGATGTTGATGTCACGCTTGAGCCGCTTCGGGACATCCATTTTCAACCAGACATCCAATTCGGTCTCCCAGCAGCTGGAAATGTATTGTACATCTATCTATTCGCCGGCATCGCGCTTTTCATCCTGCTCATTACTTCGATAAATTTTGTGAACCTGTCGACGGCGCGTTCCGCCAACCGTGCCGGTGAAGTGGGCATCCGAAAAACGGTGGGGGCGCAGCGCAGACAGTTGATTGTTCAGTTCATGGCTGAATCGTTTTTGACCGTGGGGATTTCCTATCTCATCGCATTCACTATGGTGAATCTTCTCATCCCGCAGTTTAATGCCATCACATCGCTGAGGCTGGAATATGCTACGCTTTTTCAGGCGGATGTTCTGGTCGGATTGATGCTACTTTTCGTACTGGAAGGCCTCGCTGCGGGCATTTATCCGGCATTTTTTCTCTCTTCTTTCAACCCTGTATTTGTTTTAAAAGGGGCGATGAAAACTGGGACGAGCAGCCGAAACCTGCGCAGGATTCTTGTCACCGCTCAATTTTCTGTATCAACCATTCTTATTGCCGTCACAATAGTGTTTAATTTGCAGCTTCATTATATGAAGCATAAGCCCTTGGGATTTGAAAAGGATCAGATGCTGATCATCGATTTTCAAAGACACAACTACAAATATGATCCGCTCTCTGTAAAAGAGGAATTCCTGAAACATCACTCGGTGGTGGGAGCTTCCTTCTCTTCAAGTATTCCCGGTAGATGGCTTTATCCCTGGGAAATGTGGCCATCCGGCCAGAGAAAAACCAATACGCGCTCTATCCATGCGATGGGAGTCGACAAAGACTTTCTGACGCTCTATAAAATCGATCTTGTCGCAGGAGAGAAATTCGATGCGCGTCATCGTACGCGGTCCTGGGTTCTCAGTGAAAAGGCTGTTCATGCGTTTGGCTGGAATTCCCCTGAAGATGCATTGAACAATACAATTCTGGATGATTGGGAAGTCAT
Organism: uncultured Eubacteriales bacterium; assembly: GCA_964346585.1. Classification (GTDB taxonomy): domain Bacteria; phylum Acidobacteriota; class Aminicenantia; order Aminicenantales; family Aminicenantaceae; genus SOIA01. The sequence continues at coordinate 1,740 of CAYFVQ010000147.1, forward strand.
CGGCGTCATGAAGGATTTTCACTTTACGGGACTTCAGAAGACGATCGAGCCCGTCGGTTTTTTTCAGACGCCCTTAGGATCATACCTGAGCTTAAAGATCGATACGGAAAATATCAGAGAAACACTCGCATTCATCGAACAGAAGTATCGATCTTTGTTTCCAGGTATGTATCTTGAATATTTTTTTCTAGACGATGATTTCAACAGACATTACCTGAAAGAAGAGCAGATAAAAAAAATTTTCAATGTCTTTACAGTTCTAGGGATGTTTATCGCCTGCCTCGGTCTCTTTGCATTATCGGCATTCATGGCCCAGCAAAAAACCAAGGAAATAGGCGTCAGGAAAATACTGGGAGCTTCCACGGCGAATATCACTTATATGCTAACGATTGAATTTGTGAAATGGGTAGTCATCTCGATTACCATCGCATGGCCTGCATCATATATGATTGTGAATAAAGTGCTTCAAAATTTTGCTTACCGGATCGATCTCAAGGTTTGGATGTTCATGGTATCTGCATTCATTGCTCTTGCAGTGGCCCTTCTGACCGTCAGCTTCCAGACCATAAAGGCCGCAACGGCCAATCCCGTCGATGCCCTCCGATACGAATGACGGGCATGCTTTGGGGTGCCACCTTATCGAATCTCCGACCTATGATTTTTATCTGTCAGTTTTGTATTTCTCTCAGCTTTGGTGCATGAATCCAAATTAATCTGACTGTCTTTATTAAACAAACCCGTATTCCCCATATCAACTTTGTGAAAGAGAAAAGCCTGGATTTTTATCCTTTCCGGTCTTGCGGCAATGTCTATTGCCCTGGTGACTATCAGCTATCAGACAATTAAAATGGCCACAGTCAACCCTGTCGAATTCCTCAGGCAAAATAGTTTTTTCTTGTAGGAGATTCCTTTTATATTAAAGCCAATATCACTTCTTCTTGGTAAAAATCTGGTTCCGGCATCTGCTTATGGTGACATTAAATCCAGCCACTTCCCCGTCCTCGCTGCGAAAGAATTCGATCGACCTCATGAACCAGGGGCCCCGGAAATCATCCTTATAGGCGTAAGTCAGGCTGATAGTTCCGTGGCGCCTGTGTTTGGCCACAGGTTTGCCGTCCTCAACGGAAATGGTGTAGGTCGTTTTAAGCTCTACGCTCTCATACTCGCCGGTCAATTTAGCCAATTGCAGCGGTCCCGGCTCCATGTAGTCTTCCAACTTGGGGCAGGTCATTCCGCGGTAGGAGAAAAGCTCAGTCCGGCCCTCCTTGTCTTTTTTAAATACAATGGGTGCCCTGTAGGCTTCCACCCAGAAGCGTGTTTCAGAGGTCGCTGTCATGGGAAATTTATTTTCAGCGGTCGCCTGTGTCATCAGGCTATCGCCTTCGCGGGTGATCGTAACATACCAGCCTTTCCCCAAGCGGTAGATCCCTACGTAGTCATCAAGCACCTCTACAGGCACCTCAACGGGTTTAGGGGCAGTTCTAGTTGGCTTGGATTTGGGCCGTGGCTTTAATACATCCTCAAGATAGATGTCGGCCATATCATAAGCAGCTTTGGTTGAGTTGGAGGGGCTGAAGTTTAAGAGCGCAACCACAGAGAAGTGCTGTTCGGGGAAGTGCACAAGAAATGTGCGGAACGAGGCCCACGCTCCCCCATGAGATATGGTCTTTAAACCGCGGTAGGTGCCGATCTCAAGCCCGAATGCGTAACGTGTTTGCCTTCCGCTGTTAAGCTTCCCCCGTATCAACATCCGCTCCAATACGGCTTTCCCGCCGACCCGGGGATTGTCAAAATTCTTAACCCATTGGGCCAGATCGTCTATGGTTGTATACAGGGAGCTGGAACCGATGGCAGTAAGTCCATTGAGCCGGGCAGAGAACTTGCTGTCACTGCTACGGGAGTATCCATAGGCTTTATTTGGTATCACCTCGGTGTGGTCATCGAGGAAGCGTGTGTTTTTCATCCCCAGCGGTTTAAAGATATTCTCGTCCGTCCACTGGCGAAACGTTTTTCCAGTGACCCTCCCCACCAGTTCGGCCAGAAGATTGTATCCGGTATTGGAGTATGTGTATTCGTCAC
>CAYFVQ010000148.1:0-23142 GCA_964346585.1 uncultured Eubacteriales bacterium
GGGTGAATTGGGAGGGAAAGGATGCGGAAGAGATTGTTCACGTCACCTTAAACCTGGTGGATTATGACTTTCTTGGTACCCTGAATATCGAAATGGCGGCGGGACGGTCTTTTTCCAAAGAGTATACTACTGATGCCACGCAGGCATTTCTGATCAATGAGACATTGGCCAAAATGATGGAGACCGAGTCTCCTGTCGGAGCCAAGTTTTCGTTTATCGGACAGGAAGGCCGGATCATCGGAGTGATGAAGGATTTTCATTTTCATTCACTCCGCACGGGTATTGGCCCCCTGGCTATCGCTTTAGGTTCGGATGATTATTGGAATTTTGCATTGGTAAGAGTTCATCCAGACGATGTATCTGCGACGCTTGAAGATTTAAATAAGATATGGAAAAAGATCTTTCCTTATAATCCTTTCGCCTTCGATTTCATGGAAGAGGACTATGAAAGACGGTACAGGTCTGAAGTGCGCATGGGAAAACTCATGAATGTTTTCGCTGGATTGGCTATTTTTATAGCCTGTTTAGGACTCTTAGGATTGACTTCTTTTGCTGTTGAGCAGAGGAGAAAGGAAATCGGTATCCGGAAGGTTCTCGGAGCTTCTGCGGGAAATGTATTGTGGATTTTGGGGCGAGAGTTTGTGTTGTGGGTTCTTGTGGCCAATGTTATTGGCTGGCCCATTGCTTATTTTGTGATGTCTAATTGGCTGAGGAATTTTGCCTATAGGATTGGAGTCGGACCGATGATTTTTGTTTTTTCATCATTGTTGACTCTTGCTGTCGCCATAGCTGCGGTCACTTTTCAATCCCTCAGGGCAGCCACTTCCAACCCCTCAGATTCCCTGCGGTACGAGTAAAGAAAAGCAACTTTCAATTCAAAGAACTCAATATAAGGAGGTCGTTGATTCACATCCAAGTCGCCTGTTGCCAAATCTTATGCTTTGTTATTCCCAGAAAAAATCCGAAATGTCTCCTTATTTCCGTTTTTGCTTACATAGGCAATAATTAGATGAAAATCTGCAGTTTTTGTGGCAGTTCTATGTCATGACGTTTCATTGGATGTATAACGGCTTAAATAAAAAGCGACGGGACTGCTTAGAATATCAAAACACGACTTTGATTATCTTCAGCTGGAAATCGGGCCCATCTTTTTCCGGTTGGACAAGTGCGACAAGGCCGCTTTTAGTGAAACACATGTTTTTCTGCCGTCTATCGACGATGAGGTGATAGTTCCCGGTCTTTATTTCCGTTTCACAGACAAATTCTCCTTCGGGAGAGTACACCTCGATCAAAATCGGGCAGTTGACAAAGCAGTCATCCGAACGGAAGACGAGGAAATTGCCCTCTTCATCTGTGAATATTTCTTGATACAGGGGAAGGTAATCACTGAAGAGAGGATCGAAAGAGGCCTTTTCCAGCTCCTTCAACTGTTCCTTCTCTCTACTCTGTTGATGCTCCGGGTCTTGTCTCAAAGCGTTCAAATGGATATCCTTATAACGTTGAATGATCGATTTCGTCACCGGAATAGGCTTTCTTCTCAAAGGGAATTCTGATAATTTTGATCCATCCGGGCTGTATACGGTCACAACTGGCTCCGTTGAAATGCCGACAGCCAGGTTTCCTTTATTCGTCCGGATCAGATAGGTCTCACCTCCCGTATCTCCGCTGAAACCGCCAACACTATACCCGAATTTCAATCGAATGAATGGGCTGGTCGTCCTGAATGAGCGCACCTCCGTTTCCTCTTGGGTGTCAATGTCCTTGATGTAGACGGTCTGTATTCGAACCGGATGACGGCTGTCCTGCTCGCGGTAGGGGGTGTGCCTGATGTAGGCCACCTTTCCGTCCCGGAGCGCAGTGGGCTGAAAAACACTGTGTTTTGTTTTCAGGAGTTTAACAAAATTCCCGTCCAGGTCAAAAAGACTGATGCGGTGGTTAGTGGCGTGCTCCCCGACCACAAGGTATTTTCCATCCAGGATGGATAGGTCGCTGGGGTGGTAAATGTCGCCGGGTCCCTGACCTTCCTGCCCGAAGGATTTGATCAGAGAGCCCTTGGAGTCAAATTTGAAGATGGTGTGCTGCCTGCTGGATGCGGCAAAAATAGACCCGTCGGCAGCAACGGTGATATCTGTGATGTCATAAAATTGCGTTTTCCAGTCCGTCCCCTCTCCGAATCCAGGGGAATTTTTGAGAATTATGGGCCCAGATTGATAAACCTTTTTGAGATCCGGGCTCCCTCCCATGGTGAGAGCCAGGGTGAAAACCAGCATCCCCAACATCACAATCAATCCGTGCTTTCGTCCCAGATTCATACCCATCATATCCTCCAGACGCAATCTATCCTTTTCTCAAAGTCAATCATTGCTGTACTTCTCCCATCTCCAGTCCAGAGATGTATGCTTAAATAGATTGTAGGTTGTTTTGTGCACAAATGGAAAGCGGGAATCGGTGAGCGGCCAACATCTCCGGTAGAAGTCAAATATTTCAATTAATAGGGATTTCCTTTTTGGGTTTGCTTCAAATCCCTCACCATTTTCCGTAATTTACAGCTTTTGAAATCCAAGAATTAGAGTATCACACCCAAAACGGCGAGGGCAACCGGCAAAAAAGAGAAACGCAACAACCATTAAGATTAAGGTAGGGCCCAGCCACGGCTGCGAAATACTTGGACTCAATCCCGGTCGCATCCCTAAAACTGTTATGCAATATAGACGTGGCCCAAATCACCAAATCGTTGATTTCATCTTGAAAAGATACTAATATTGCTATTTCCTGTTCTTTTTATGTTTTCTGTTTTTTTACTGGTATAAATATTTAATCAGGAGTGAACATTTAAAAAAATCTTCTCGTTTACATTATTAAGTTTAAATGGGGAAGACTTGAAATGGAGGAAAGAATGAAAAAAGTATTCCTTTGTTTTTTGGCGACATTTTTTCTGTTAACCAGCACATCTTTTATCCAAGCGCAGGTCAACGCACGCATGTTCCGCTACCCCGATGTCTCGGCCACTCACATCTGCTTTGTCTATGCCGGAGACATCTGGGTTGTGACTAAACAAGGCGGCACGGCCCACAGGCTCAGTTCCCCTCGAGGCGAGGAAATGTTCCCCCGTTTTTCACCAGACGGCTCAAAAATCGCTTTCAGCGCCAACTACGACGGGAACACCGATATCTATCTTATTCCCTTCATGGGAGGAGAGGTTAATCGGCTTACCCACCATGGTATGGCAGATTTAATCCTCGACTGGTATCCGGATGGCAAAGGTCTCCTCTATGCCTCATCCATGGCCAGCGGCCGCCAGCGTTACAGCCAGTTCTATCGCCTCGCGCCAAACGGTGGCCTTCCTGAAAAACTTCCCATCCCTTACGGCGAATTCGGGGCTGTCTCTCCGGACGGCAAGGTGCTGGCCTACATGCCTATCGCCCGCGACTTCCGCACCTGGAAGCGCTACCGGGGCGGTATGGCGCCTGATATCTGGCTGTTCGACCTCATCAAAAAAACAGCCAAAAACATCACCAATAACATTGCCAATGACTCCCAGCCCATGTGGTACGGGGATACTCTCTACTTTCTCTCTGACCGCGGTCCGAACCAGCGCCACAACATCTGGGCTCTAGACCTGAAGACCGAAAATGTCCGACAGGTCACTCATTTTAAAGATTTTGACATCCACTTCCCGGCTATTGGTTCTTCGGATATTGTTTTTGAGGCTGGAGGAAAGCTCTACCTGCTCGACCTGAAAACAGAAAAACAAACCCAGGTGAGCATTCAGCTGGTCACCGACCAGGTTACCCTGAGACCCAAAACAGCCATTGTATCCAGGATGGTTGCGAATGCCTGGCTATCCCCCCAAGGAAAGCGTGCCCTTTTCGAGGCACGCGGAGATATCTTCACAGTGCCCGCCGAACACGGTCCCGTCCGCAACCTCACGGCAAGCTCAGGTAGTGCAGAACGTTACCCTGCCTGGTCTCCTGACGGGAAGTATGTCGCCTTCTGGAGTGACCGCTCTGGCGAGTATGAGCTCACAATCTGTAACGCCGCTGACGGATCGGATGAGCAGAAGCTTACCTCCTACGGACCGGGCTACAGATACCAGATTTACTGGTCTCCGGACAGCAAGAAAGTCGCTTTCGTTGATCAGACCATGACCATTCGTATTTTTAACCGCGATACAAAAAAGACCCTTCGCGTAGACCAGGGTCTTTGGATGTACGAAGGAACACTCCGCAACTTCAAACCTGGCTGGTCATCGGACAGCCGCTGGTTGGCTTACTCCCGAGGAGACGAAAACCGGCAAGGAAACATCTTCCTTTATGATACTCAAGAAAATAAGCGCTATCAGGTGACATCTGGTTTTTACGCTGACTTCCAGCCTGTCTTTGACCCGGACGGCAAGTATCTATACTTCCTCTCTAACCGCACCTTCCGTCCCATCTACAGCGATGTGGATAATTCGTTCATCTATGCCAACACAACAAACATCGTCGCCGTCTCGCTCAAACCCGACATTCCCTCTCCGCTTGCCCCGCGGAACGACGAAGAAGAAGTGAAAAAAGAAGAAGCCGAAGAAAAAAAGGCCAAGAAGAAAGGAGTAAAAGAAAAGAAACCCGATAAAGAAAAAACAAAAGCGGTCGAGATCGAGGTCAAAAACTTTGAACGGCGCCTGGTCGTGCTTCCTCCGCGGGCAGGAAATTACTTCAGCCTTCACGCAGTCCCGGGCAAGGTTCTCTACATCCGGTATCCGCGCACCGGTTCCGGCGATAATAAAAATGCCCTCGTCTACTACGACCTCAAAGAGCGTAAGGAACAGACCATTCTCGATGATGTGGATGGCTACCGCCTTTCTGCGGATGGGAAAAAAGCTCTTGTCTGGAAGAGACAGAATGCAGCCATCATCGACATAAAACCCAAGCAGAATATGCAAAAAAGACTCCGGACAAACGAACTGGAAATGGTCGTTGATCCACGGGCCGAATGGAAGCAGATATTTAATGATGCCTGGAGGCTGTGTCGAGATTTCTTCTATGATAAGGGTATGCACGGTGTTGACTGGAAGGCAATGCGCATTCAGTACGGTACGCTGCTCAAAGACGCAGTCACCCGCTGGGATGTCAACTATGTCATTGGAGAGCTCATCGCTGAGCTCAATGCTTCCCATACTTACCGTGGTGGCGGCGACGCTGAATCCGCAGCTCGAGTCAATGTCGGCTATCTCGGCGCAGACTGGGAGCTCAACAGCGGCGCTTTTCGCATCGCCAAAATTATCGATGGTGCATCTTTTGAGAGCGAGGTCCGCTCGCCCCTCAATAGGCCCGGAGTAAAGGTCAAAGAAGGCAATTATATCCTGGCTGTCAACGGCATATCGCTGGATACTTCTAAAGACCCCTGGGCATCCTTCCAGGGGCTGGCTGGAAAGACGGTCGAACTAACGGTTAACTCTGAGCCGAATACAGAAGGCGCCTGGAAGGTTATCGTTGAGACCCTTCGGGATGAGACACGCCTCAGACACCTATCCTGGATTGAGGAGAACCGCAGGTATGTTGAAGACCGCTCAGGCGGACGCATCGGATACATCTATGTCCAAGATACAAGCATCGGCGGACAGAACATGCTGGTGCGCCAGTTCGCTGGCCAGTTCAACAAAGATGGGTTGATTGTTGATGAGCGTTTTAACAGCGGCGGCCAGATCCCGGACCGTTTCATCGAGCTCCTGAAAAGACCTGCGCTTGCCTTCTGGGCCGTCCGCGACGGCAGGGATTGGCAGTGGCCCCCAGTGGGACATTTCGGTCCCAAGGCCATGCTCATCAATGGCTGGAGCGGTTCGGGCGGAGACGCTTTTCCCGATTACTTTCGCAAAGCAGGACTCGGCCCGCTCATTGGAACACGCACCTGGGGCGGACTCATCGGAATGAGCGGAATACCTTCTCTCATAGATGGCGGTGTTGTGACCGTACCGACATTCCGCATGTACGACCCTGACGGCAAGTGGTTCAAGGAAGGCCACGGTGTTGATCCAGATATCGAAGTCAAGGAAGACCCGGCCATTTTGGCTAAAGGGACCGATCCTCAGCTCCAGCGCGCTGTGGATGAAGTACTCAAGATGATCGAGAAACAGGGACCTTCCAAACCGCGGCGCCCGGCCTATGAGGATCGCACGGTGAAAAAAAAGAGATAAGATAATTTACCTAAATAAAGTGCTTTAAAAATAGAGGAAATTCGTTATTATTCTTTTTCTCTTTTTCCCGGCTGGCTCCAGGGGATTCCGGGTATGATTTTGGCTGTGTCCACAGCCGCCATCGTGAAGATTGTTTGTACCAACATCTCTTCTTTTCACTTCATTAGAAAGTTTATTAGTAAAGAATAAGGATCCTCAATCTGGAGATTGTTGGTTCAGTACCAAGCCGACAACTAACCTCATATTTTCCTAACTCCTCAAGAAAATTATCGTGTTTTTTACCATGTCTTTCTTAGTTTGCATTTGACTCTTTGCATTGTAAATTTTATGCTACCTGTCGCACAGTTTGCATTGAACAGAGTCAACTGGATGAGGAGGGAGGATGCGAAAACGATTCATTACCTATTCCTGGATATTATTCATTATTGTGTTCGTAACCTTTCAAGCGTGTAAGAGCCAAGAGAATAAGGAGGGTAGGGGAATGTCTCAATCTGAAGTGTCAGTCCAACCGGTCAAGCTGAAGCCGCTGCCTCTGGGAGCGATCAAGCCCACGGGATGGTTGAAAAATCAACTTCGGATCCAGGCCGATGGACTCAGCGGGCACTTAGATGAGTTCTGGCCTGATATCAGTGACAGCGCCTGGTTCGGAGGGAAGTCGGATGCCTGGGAGAGAGCTCCATACTGGCTGGATGGTGTCGTGCCTCTGGCGTTTCTACTGGAGGATGAAAATCTAATGGCCAGAGTCACAAAATACATGAAGCACGTCATCGCCAATCAGGACGAATCCGGATGGATTTCTCCGGCTGAGGATCAGTCAAGGTATGACCTCTGGGCCATATTCTTAGTGCTCAAACCATTGATCCAGTATCATGAGGCCACTGGCGATGAACGGGTTCCCGAGGTGGTGGAGAAGATGTTGCGCTGGGTGGATGGACATATCGACCGGCGTCCGCTCTTCAATTGGGGAAAATTCCGCTGGTTTGAATCCTTGCTCAGCATATACTGGCTTTATGAGAGGACCCAGGAAGATTGGCTGCTGGACCTGGCAGTAAAGCTTCACGCTCAAGGTTTCGACTGGCAGTCATTTTTCCGGCGTTTCCCCCTTACGGGAATCACTCCCAAGGGAAAATGGACCTTCATGGGCCATGTGGTCAATAACGGAATGGCTGTCAAGGCTCCCGCGTTGTGGTGGCGTCTGACCGGAGATGAGAACGACAAGCGCATGGTCTACGAGATGATCGAGAAACAAGATCTTTACCACGGTCAAGCGGCGGGAATATTCAGCGGGGATGAATGCTTCGCCGGTAAGAATCCATCTCAGGGCACGGAGCTCTGTGCAGTGGTGGAATATCAGTTTTCTCTGGAGATGTTGCTGTCTATACTGGGAGATTCCGCATTCGGAGACCGACTGGAAAAAGTGACCTATAATGCTCTACCGGCTACGTTTTCCCCGGATATGTGGTCCCACCAGTACGACCAGCAGGTCAATCAGGTCGAATGCAGCATCCGGGAGAACAGGCTCTGGACCACCAATGGCCCGGAATCCAATATCTATGGCTTGGAACCCAATTACGGCTGCTGCACGTCCAACCTCAGTCAGGGATGGCCCAAATTCACCGCTCACCTGTGGATGAAGACAGAAGATGAAGGGCTGGCCACAGTGGCTTACGCACCGAACAGTGTCACCACTCGAATAAAGGATGTTCCGGTTTCAGTAGAGATTATTACCGATTATCCTTTTCGCCAGGATATCCAATTGAAGGTAAGCGTTGACGAGGCTGTTCGGTTTCCTCTCCATCTGCGCATTCCTGCATGGGCCGAGGAGGCATCCATAACTGTTGGAAAAAAACAGTATTTTCCCGCGCCGGGATCTTTTTATGTGCTGGAGAGAGAATGGATCGGTACGACAGATGTTGAGATGGTGTTCCCGATGAAGCCTCGGGCGACCCGCCGGTACAACAATGCTCTCGCTTTGGAGCGAGGACCGTTGCTCTATGCGCTGAAGATAGGAGAGGAGTGGAAGCGGGTCAATGAAGATAAACCTCATCGCGAATTGCCCCATGCTGACTGGGAAGTCTACGCCTCTACACCTTGGAATTACGCTCTGGATTTGACTGAAAAAAATCTGGATACACTGATATTCGAAGAGCATCCAGTCGGAGATGTGCCCTTTTCACCGGAAGGTGCCCCTGTATCAGTGAAGGTCAAAGGAATAAGGATCAACGCCTGGAAAATGGTCAATGGCTCTGCCGGTGAACTTCCCCGAAGCCCTGTGTCAGCCACTGGCGACCTGGAGGAGCTCGTCCTCATTCCCTACGGGTGCACCAATTTAAGAATTGCCGAATTCCCCACCATTAAGTGACAGGGGCTATTAGAAAAATAAATATTATAATCCGGCAAATAGAAAGCAGAAAATAACTTTAGTTCGAAGAATGGAGGAGTAATGGCCAGACAAAAAAAACGACTCCTATTTATCCTGAGCTTTGTCTGTATCTCTTTTTTGCTCTTATCCTCGACAGCCTATAATCGAGGAGAGGGTGGAGCCCAATCCCTACCGCCTATCGACCTTCAGGAGGTCCAGGATCAGGACCTCATGACCTGGGATGATTATCATCCCATCTCGGGGAAAAATTGGGCAGATCCCTCCCTGAAGCCGGAACGGGGATTTCGCCTTGCAGTGGTCGCCATCGACTTTCCGGGTCAGCCTTTTGTGATCACCCTCCCAAAGGGATCGGACCCCTTCGGGAATCCGCAGATTGACCCAATAGCCAGGAAGGATGTCCCTCAGTTTTATGCTGACTTCTTCATGACGCCCAGTGAGGTCAATCATGGCCAGACGATCAACGGCTATTGGATGGAGCAGTCCCGGGGGAAGTTCGGCATCACCGAGGTCGACGTTTATGGCCCGTATCGGATGCCCAAACCCATCTGGGCCTATGGACTCAACGAATATGGCCAGAATGACCAAACTCCTGACGGCAGCCGGGCCAGCAGTCGCATGGAGCGGGATTGTGACTCCATCTGGATGGCCGATATTGGGGAGGATGTCCGGAAAAACTACGATGCCATCCTGCGTGTTTATGCCAGTTACGATGAGACGGGTGTTTGGCAGGAGTTTGGCGAGATGAAATTCAATACCAAAGATGATATCCCGCCGGAATGGGGCAATCCCAATCCGGACATGCCTCGCTGGATCACCACGCGGTACGTGGAATGGACAAGCTGGTTGGCCGGCTCCCAGCAGTGGGGGCTGTCTTCCATGCGCCAGGGTGAAAACTCCGGTACCATCACTCACGAGCTCGGGCATTTCGCGTTCCGACTCCCCGACCTCAATAACAATCCATATGTCAAGCCTTACCGCAGAGTTGCCGCTGGTCCTTGGGACATGATGGACCGGGGCTGTTTCAACGGACCAGGCGGGCCGCACATGCGTTGGGTCGTGCCCCCGACTCAGGGCGCAGCAATGCCCGCAGGATTGATGCTGCACAACCGCTTGAAGAATGGGTTCCTTACAGAATCTCAGATCCTTAGATTGAGCAGGGATGGTCTGGCCCAATCCGGTCTGGCTGTGGCAGAAGTCACTGCACGAGCGGTGGATCCCCTCCCTGGAACCTTCGCCGGCATCATCGTCAGGCTCGACGGAACAGAGCCCGGTGACCGTACCCCTCCGGATGACCCGGCCATTAATCCTCTCTCTCCAGGAATCCCGAATTATAACTTCTATTCACTGGAAGTGGTGCAGCGCATAGGCTATGACTCGTTCACTCCCGATAACGGAATCCTTATCGCCAAGAACAAAGACCGCCTGCGAGGCAGGAATGGAGGTCCCAATGCCTTCAACAGTTACATCTGGGTCATCGACGCCCACCCTGAAGACATCAACATGGTGGACTATACCAAGCCCAACGGAGAAAAGGTGATGCGGACAATCGCCGACTATCGGCAGCTCAATGATGCCCTGTTCCACGCCGGGCTCAACTCGGGCAGCCAATTCGAATGGGAAGACACGCCTAACCGGCTGCATTTCTACGTGATCGATGTCGAGAAGAACAAAGAAGGCATACTTTCCTATACGCTGGCCGTTCGATCCCTGGACGGCTCGGGCCCCCAGGAGCGGGGCGTGGCCCTGGATTCTGAAGCGAAGCAGAAGGTAAGAGGGCCCAACACGCCAGTCACATTCACGCTTATCAATAGGGGTGAGGCTGTGGAGACGGATCCGGCACTGCATCTGTCGGACGCCAGCGCTTACCTGAATTCCGATGTTTATAGGCTTTCGGTATCAATAGAGGGAAAGGGATGGACCGCCCAACTCCTCAACAGTCTGGTTGCAGTGGAGTTCGGCGAGTCCCAACCTGTACAAGTTTATGTTTCACCAGAGGATGGAAGCGTCCGGTCCGCGACTGTGACTCTTTGGGCGACGTCCGAGAGTGATCCGTCTAAGACCGCGTCAGCCAAAGTGAAGGTTTCGCGGTAAGGGAGGAATCGATGAAAGCTAATTTTATTTCTCTCCTGTCATTGGTTTTAGTGTTTCACTGTTTTATTTTTGCAGAAGCTCAAGATTCGGATGTGAGAGCTTTTGAGGAAAAGACGCTCCAGGCACGTCCTATTCCGCTAAGCAAAGTGCGGTTGACGGGCGGTCCTCTCAAACAGGCCCAGGACGTGACAGCCGAATATCTTCTTCAACTTGAACCTGACCGTATGTTGGCCGGCTACCGAATTCGTGCCGGATTGAAACCGAAGGCCGAAGGCTACGGAGGTTGGGACGCTGTGGAGAGCCGCCAGCTGACGGGCCACATTGCCGGACATTATCTCTCCGCCATCAGCTTGATGTACGCAATAACGGGCAATGAAGAATTCAAACGTCGGGCGGATTATATTGTCGCCGAACTCAAGGAAGTTCAGGACAAGCGGGGAGATGGGTACCTGGGTGCTATAATCAATCGAGAGGGTGTCGACGGCCGGGAGCTCATGGAACGTGTGTCCCGGGGAGAAATCAAATCCGCCGGCTTCGACCTCAACGGCCTGTGGTCTCCGTGGTACACCTTCCATAAGACATATGCCGGATTACGGGACGCTTTTCGTTATACAGGCAATAAGATGGCTCTGGATCTCGAAATCAGATTCGCCGAATGGGCGGAACGCATTCTTGCACCCCTCGATGAAGGCCAGATACAGCGCATGCTGAACACCGAGTTTGGAGGAATGAATGAGATCATGGTCGACCTTTATGCGGATACTGGGAACAAACGCTGGCTGGACCTTTCTTATAAGTTCGAACACCGCTCCTTCATCGAGCCTCTCAAGCGTCATCAGGAAGTTCTCGAGGGAAAACACGGCAACACGCAGGTGCCCAAGCTCAGCGGTTCAGCCGACCGCTACGCGTACACGGGCAACGTAGGAGATAGCATAGCGGCAAGCTTTTTCTGGGACCAGGTCGTCCAGTACCATAGCTATGCCACTGGAGGTCATGGCCATGATGAGTATTTCGGTGCACCCGGCAAGTTGAGCGATCGCGTGGATGGACGAGCGGCAGAGACATGCAACGTCTACAATATGCTCAAATTGACACGCCGGCTTTTCGCGATCCGGCCCGATGCCCATTACGCCGATTTTCATGAAAGAGCCCTTTTTAACCACATTTTAGCCTCGATTGATCCAGAGGATGGCCGGACCTGTTATATGGTGCCGGTTGGAAGAGGCGTTCAGCATGAATATCAAAATATGTTCCGCAGCTTCACCTGCTGCGTTGGATCGGGCATGGAGAGTCACGCTCTACATGGAGACGGGATTTTTTATGAATCTGGTGACAAGCTCTGGGTAAATCTGTATGCACCATCCACAGCAGAGTGGACTTCAGCAGGCGTCACTCTGGAAGTGGATACGGATTTCCCGGAAGGGGAGTCGGTAATTGTTAAAATGACGCTCCAATCCCCCAAAGAATTCACTCTGGCTTTGCGCCGTCCCTACTGGGTCGGCGAGGGATTTTCTGTTAAAGTCAACGGCAAAACTGTTTCAGAAGACGTGATCGATCCTTATCGCGGTGTGCCTGAGTCGGGTCGTCCAGTCGCTAGCCGCAAAGGTGTGGAACATTCCGGAACTTATGTCGAACTGAAACGAGTCTGGAAAACAGGAGACACAGTTGAGTTGATCCTGCCCAAGACGCTTTGCCTGGAACCGACACCCGATAATCCTCAGGTCACTGCGATAATGTGGGGGCCTTTGGTGCTGGCTGCGGATTTGGGACCTGAGCGTGAAAGAGGACGCGGAAGCGACTTCAGCTACGAACCGCCGACTATTCCGGTGTTCGTCGCCGCAGGGCAACCGGTGAATCAATGGGTTAAATCTGTTCCCAATGAACAGGGACGTTTTCACATCACTGAGTTTAGCCGTGACAGTCTTGGTGCTGGAATCGAGGTCGAAGTGGATCTGGTTCCGTTCTACCGTTTGCACCGGCGCACCTACCAAGTCTATTTCGACCTGTTGACACAGCCCGATTGGGAGAAGAAAAAAGCTGAGTATGTCGCTGGACAGGAGCGGCAGCGAAAGCTCGAAAAAGCCACTGTGGCCTATGCACAACCTGGAGAAATGCAATCAGAAAAGGATTTCAACTTTCAGGGCCCGGACGACACGTGGCCCACACGGATTAGGGGTCGTTCGGGACGTAGAGGCAGGAGTTGGTACTCTTTCGATCTTCCTGTGGAGCCGGATTATCCCATGGTCCTTATCGTAACCTATTACAGTGGCGAGCGGGGGAGAGGTGGAGCCTCTTTCGACATCTTTGTAGACGGTGAACGTATCAGCCATCAGGAAGTGACAAGAAGCAGTCCCCCACGTTTTTTTGATGTCGAGTACCCTATCGATGCGAATATAGTCAAAGGTAAAAAGAAAGTCACCGTGCGCTTCCAAGCCGCAGAAAAGAGTTACATTGCATCTGTGTTCGGCATCCGTATGATTCGCCGCGATTCGGATGAATCGTGATGAGTGGTACTGAATCCTGATTATAGATATAAATTAAAAACATTCCCAACGAACACAGTGTTAGTGTTTATAGAGATTGAAAGAAATTAGAAAGAGGCCTGAGCTTAGGAGTTTTTTTATCAGATACCACTCCCCATTATGATTTTATGAAATCTGGATTTTTAATGGGGATTTTTAAGGGGGAATAATTGATATTTTTCTAATTCTTTTTTCTTTGCTTCAACTATCTCAGTGAGCACTTGAATGGTATGGGCTCTATCTTTATGAGGAAGAAACTTCATTCCGTTTTTTTTCATTCTCTCAAGAAAGTCAATTTCCTTTTCTTTAAGAAATATGAATATACTTAATTCCTCGAAAATTTCCTTGAACGTTTTTTCTTTTTTGCTCATTGACTCTTTCCTGCTTCAATTCCTCACTTAATTTAGTCGGTGAAGTCAGTAATTTTATGTAAATGGTATCCTATCCCCAGCCCTTTTTTTCTGCTGCCTTCCCTGATGAGCTCATCATCTGAATAACGTCTTTTCCTATTCCGGGAAGTCAAGGTTTTAGAGAATTGAGCTCTCTTTCGTGATGGTTCACAAGTTGTCTATCAAGCCTCTTCCGTAGGTCTGCTTGCTTTCCAAAACAGAGTGTAAGAAGAGAGGTGTTAGATGATTTCTAGTTTATCCTTGCTGGGGAGCTTGGGAAATGGAGCATGGGGTTCCTTCTGGTACCAGAAAGCCACAGACGAGATATCATCTTGAAGAGGGAGGTATCTCCCGCCAGACCGCCAGCCGAGAGCCTGGATGGTGATCCTGAGGTCCTTCTCGAAACGTACGGGGTCCATGATGTGCCAGCGGTAAAGGCCAAAGCGCTGCTGGGACTGCCGCTGTCCATCCGGGATAATCACTTGAGGCATACCCGCATAGGGAGTGGTGTATTCTTTGTATTTCCCGTTCACGGTAAAGCCATAAGAGCCGCAGAAATAATCTTCTGTTCCGGTACCGCAGATTGTGGGAAACTTCTTATCTCCGTCAATGTAGAATTTTATCTCGCCTTCGCCCCACCAGCCTGTGTTGTTCGCGCCCCAGCACATGTAGGTTCCGACAAAGTGACCCCATCCTTTTACGCCATCAACAATGGTGTAGACTGACTTGTAGGGCAGGGGATTGGTACGCCGGAATTGGGCATGAAGATAGGCTGCATCCTCAGGGACATCGGTCAGGGTGTAGTTGATCTGGTAGTAGAGTGTCATGTTTTTCTCATCCAGGTTCTCCATGGTGATCTTGCAGGATTTTCGGAAAGGCATCACCCAATAACAGTTGAAGCCGCTTCCGGGATTCACACAGACAGGTTGTGAAGAAACCTGGGCGAATTTTCCCCAGCCGCAGGCGAAGAAATCCCCCACAGGGACTTCCACCGAGGGTTCCTTTTCCCCATCCCAGTAGAACCGGAGGATCGAAAAACGCCAGTTGCCGGCAGGCGTCATCCAGATCTGTTGGATGGCTCCCGATCCTTGTATCTCAGCCATGACAAAGGTTTCTTTAGGTTTGATGATGACATAAGGAGAGACCTTCCAACCCTGGCCCAGGTCCCGGGCGGCTTTTTTGGCCGGTCCGTCGATAGACATACCGCCTTTACCTTTCTCCCCGGTGAAGTTCTCAGGACTGATGGACAAGCTTTTCGCATGCGAGAGACGGAACAGGTTTCCCAGGTTGAGATAAAGCCCGTTAAACACTTTCTCCTCTTCTGCGTAAAGCACTATTGTCGCCAGCATGAGAATCAATAAGCCCCTTACCCATCTTTTACTCATGACAAACCTCCTTTCAAAAGATTATTCAAATCGATTATTTTTTTTACAAGGTGATTTTTTTCAATATTTGTTTGAAAGCATTGAGTGATACGAGATTTTAATTTAGTCATTATCCCTTTCGGATGGCTAAGATAATAGGTTCTCTTCCATTTAGTGTGGGTAAATGATCAGATAGCATTCAGGGATGTCCTCGCTCCAGTCAGATTTTTCACGCCATTCCCTCATCAACCTTCTCGGCCCTGCGGAACTCCGCGTGTTTATCATGTCTCACGCCTGGATATCTTTCAGTTATACTTAACGCCGTCCGATGAATAATGTCGTGCTCAAACAGTCCTCGGGCCCGACTCTATCGGATTCCCTCGAAGAACGACTCGGGAAGGCTAAATCTTCCGATGTCGCTTCATACATCCCTGAATACTCTTCTGAGTTATCTAAGTTACATCTAATCCACACTAAATGGAAGAGAGCCAGATAATATAATTTTTTTTTAGTAATTTCTAATAGAAAATGAATAATGAGTAACGAGTAATCGCATTCCGGTAGAGAGACTATTGAAGCGAGAGGAGGGAGACGATTTTTATCAGTGTGCTTTCCATCCTGAGTCAAATCTTAAATGTCAAAACATGGACGAAGATCAATCGAGGCTGATCTTTCTTGAACAAGAAGTTCATAATCCGGAGGTCTTTGGCTGAAATCCAAGCCGTCTGCTGCCAATCCGGATTTCTTTCCCTCTCATGATTTTCAGCCATTCGTCATTTTTCTTGTGTAGGGAAGAAACCCATAGTATAAATCGTCCAAAAAATGGAAATTCGCTAAAAATTGGTTTAATCATGCTGTTAATCGTTTAAAATGGAGTAAAGGAGAGATGCATGTTATCCAGAAGTCATTGGCTCACATCGTTAAGTATTTTTTTTATGCTGTTTTTGTCTATTCTGCCCCTCTTTAGTCAGGACCGGACGAAAATCATCCGTGTCTCCCGCACTGAAAGTCCTCCGAGAATAGACGGCCTTATAGAGGATGATTGCTGGACGAATATTCAGCCTGTGTCCGGATTTTTTCAGTTTGACCCATACAATGGAGAAAAAGCCTCGGAGGAAACACTTGTCTGGGCGGTCTATGACCAGAAAAACATATATTTTGCTTTCCTGATGAAGGATGCTCAGCCAGAACAGATCTGGGCAGAGTTGACGCCACGCAATGCCTACGAGAATAATGATTCAATCACAGTGATTCTGGATACATACAATGACAAGAGGACGAGTATTGAATTTACAGTGAATCCCAGGGGAGTCCAAAAGAATTCCGTAGAAACGATATGGAAATCAGGGGCAGTCGTGCGCAGTGACGGATGGACCGCAGAGATGGCCATTCCTTTCAAATCATTACGATTTTCAACAGAGGAAAGCCAGGTTTGGGGAATTAACTTTGAACGGTATATTCATCGATTGAATGAGACAGACTACTGGACGGATGTCGAAAGGGATAAGCCTTTGCTTCTCCAGACGGGAGAGCTGAGTGGGCTTTCCGGAATACGCCCCGGATACAATCTCGAGTTCTTTCCTTATGCCGGTGTCAGGTCAACGCGCTGGGACGGCGAAAAAGATGACAAGATGAGAGCTGGCCTGGATATCAAATACGGGATTCTTCCGAACCTTTATCTGGATGTGACAGCCAGCCCCGACTTCAGTGAAGTCGAATCCGATCCGTTTATCTACCAGCTCTCTCCTTTTGAAAACTATTTCAGGGAAAACCGGCCGTTTTTTACAGAAGGCAGTCAGTATTTTAAGTTAGCCACTGAGCGCGAATTCTTTTGGCATCCAGATATCAGTTTATTTTACTCAAGACGTATCAGTGATCCGAAAATTGCGGCAAAGATTTCTGGGAAGACTGGAGGATATTCTTTTGGAATCTTGGGAGCGATAAACGATGAAGAGGATGGGGATCCATTTTTTAGCGTCGTTCGAGTACAGAAAGATATCTTCAAGAATTCCCAAGTTGGAGTCTATTATGCGGGAATGCAAACTTCCGAAGAATACAATCGGAATTTCGCGATAGATTACAAGTTCAATTTTAAAGATATTTATTATATCCGCGGCATGAGTGCGCTCTCTTTTAGTCACGACACAGGGAACGTAAACAACGGTATGCATATTATCCAGTTTGAAAGAGACGCTGACGCTGGAATTCAACTGGAATTGAATTTCCAGAGAATTGAAGAAAACGCGAATATCAGGACCGGGTTTGTCAATCAGACTGATATTCAGACGACAGAGTTAACTACAGGATACGCATGGAGATTCAACCGGGGAAAGGTCAAGCGCTTCAGTCTGGACTTTGGCGGGAATCTGGATCAGGAAACTCACGGGAACACAACCGGCTATTCTGTTGATCTAAGGTATTTCACAGAATTCTTAGCCCAGTTTGTTATCCACGGGGGCTTTTCAGTAGGGAAGAGTAAGTACCAGATATTGGATGTGAGCGATAACCTGATTTGGACAGAGGATTTTATTCAGACTTATGGGGGGGATTTTTTTGATTTTCGTTGGATGCGCGGTGGATTTTTAAAAGAAGCGAGTGTTGAAATCGGGTGGGAAAAAAGAGGGATCTATAACGAGGACTTTACCTCAGTGGAGCCTGGGGCTCAGACAAGGGTAGAGGCTGAAGTGACACTCAGACCTCTCAGTTACTTTGAGTGGTCGGTCAGTGGGGATTGGATTAAGCAGACTATCGATCAAACAGGACAAACTGTATTTGATGGAATGACTTACGCCACTGCTTTGCATCTTCAGGTGACCCGCAGCCTGTTTTTGAGCACGCGGCTTTTCGGCGAAACCCGTAATGACCAGTATAATTTTGATTTTCTTGTGGGATATTATTTCGGGGCGGGAAACATCGTCCAGCTCAGCTACAAAAAAAGCGCGAAAACAGAGGGCCTCTTGAGGGAAGGTGGATACTCCATAACCTTGAAAGTATCGTATTTATTGAGAATTTAAACATCAATACAACAAAAGAATCTTCCTGTTGTCTTTTATTTTTTCACGGGAGAAACCCGGGCTGCCCAGCCTCCGCCCGGAGCGAGTTGAATGTTCATCGTGTCTGTTGATGTGATAGTGCGGACTTCCTTTTTATAATCGTTTCCATAGCGATGGGCATTCACCCCATCCCGATAGAGAGTTATCTCATGCTCCCCTGGCGCGAGGAAGGAAAAATCCATAAGAAGCTCCCGGGGAGTCCAGTCTGTCATGGCACCCACATACCACTCTTTACCGGACCGGCGTGCCAGGAGCACGTAATCCGCCACTCTGGCGTCCAAAACCCTTGTCTCGTCCCAGACCACAGGCACATGAGAAAGGAATTCCATGCATTCTGCCTCTTTATAGTAATTGGAGGGACTGTCTGAGAGCATCTGCAATGGGCTCTCGTAGATGATGTACATGGCGAGTTGGTGGCAGCGTGTACCCATACTCATCGGACGGCGGAATATGGGCTTGAAGTTCTGCTTCTGAGCATTGACCATAGCGCCAGGCGTGTAATCCATGGGACCGGCCAACATCCGGGTAAAAGGGAGGATGAGATCGTGCTCTGGAGAGACGTTTTCAGACCATTTGTTGTGCTCCAGTCCCAGCACACCTTCCCGCGTCATGACATTGGGATAAGCCCGCCTCAATCCCGTGGGCTTGTAGGCTCCGTGAAAGTCAACCAGCAAATGGCGTTTGGCCGCTTCCCGGGCAATCTTGTAGTAATAGTTCACCATCCACTGGTCATCCCGCTGCATGAAATCCACTTTAATACCTTTGATTCCCCACTCGGCAAACTGATCCAGAGCCATTTCCAACTGGTCTTCCAGAGTTTTCCAGACCACCCAGAGGATAATCCCGACATTCTGTTCACCGCCATAGCGAACGATCTCCTCTATGTCGATTTCCGGCTTAACTTCCAAAAGATCCCCCAATTCATACCATCCCTCATCCAGTATGATGTATTCTATGCGGTGCTTGGCCGCAAAATCGATGTAATACTTGTAGGTTGGGGTGTTGACCCCGGCTTGAAAATCTGTACCGTAAATGTTAAGAGCATTCCACCAATCCCAGGCGACTTTTCCCGGTTTAATCCAGGATGCATCCTTCAGTTGAAGGGGCTTGGCTAACTTGTAGATTATCTGGCTTTCGATCAAAAGGCCGTCTTCTTTGGCGATGACCATCACTCGCCAGGGAAAAGTCCGTTTCCCCTTCGTCCTGGCGATATAATCGGCCCGTTCGACAACTTCCACATCTCTATCCCGAGTCTGATCTTCCTCAAGGGGATAAGCGGGGAAAATCCCTCTGAGAGAGGGGGTGCTCGTGCCCTTCAAATAGAGGCCTGCATAACCCTCTAGATTGGCTTCTGTGATGGCAACCTTGGGTCCATCCGGAATATCGATCAGAATGGGCGGATAGCCCATTTGATCGGTAGAGATCTGGCTCAGGGGCTGATAGCTGTAAAGGCGTTCTTGGTGAGTGAAGAAACTTTCCTCAAAGGGGAAATAGACATGATGATCTCCTGAGAAATTGTAGACCACTTCTTCGTCCAAGACTTCGATATCTTCCTGAAAGTCGGTTAGCCACTGATAGGCAGTGCCATCGTCATAGACACGAAACACTAGGCTGTAATTTTTTTGGAATTCGAGATAGAGCTCATGGTACACATCAGGAATGACTTCACTCTTGATCCGGACAACCGGATGGATTTTTTCATTGACCGATCGCCTTTGGGCATCCTTGATTGTGGGTTTTTCGCCAAGCTTCCCAGCCCGCCGAAGAGTCAGTGATAGAGGAGAAGGCTTCAGAAGCTCCTGGCCCAGGAAAGAAACGGAATAATAAATCCTGTCTCGAATTTCGACCTTTACTGTGATATTTTTATCAGGGGACAAAATATTATAGACTTCGCCGGACACAACTCCTGTCAGAATAAAGGACAGGAGAAGCCATAGATAGACAAGGCGTTTTTTCATCGAACTTTTCCTCCTAATCAGGGATTAAACCCTCTCTTCTGAAGTTTAACCAGCTTTGCAGGAATTATCAACTGATGTGTTTATTCCTGTTCAGTTAAAGTAATGAGCTAAGATACAATCTGGACAGCATTCTATTTAAAAACTGTTAAAACAGCCACAGAGGCTCTCAGAAATATTCCCCACTCCCCTCCGCTGCCATCAATAGTTCCTGCTGGACATAATTAGGTAGAGAAGGGCGTTCGGCTAGGAAACTGAGCCTGAGATGGCAGATTATCTTATCGATGGCCTTGGGATCTTCGATGAAGGAAATGACCATTAAAGAAAAGATCGTTCATTCATACCGCAGGGAATGTACAGGATCGGTTGTTGCCGCTTTGACAGACTGGTAGCTGGCTGTGAAAAGAGCGATTCCGAGAGCGATGACTCCGGAGAGAATGAACGTGGAGAGGTTGATATCAATCTTGTAAGCAAAATTCTGAAGCCACATGGTCATAACAACATAGGCAACCGGCCACGCAATGATATTGGAAATAATAACCCATTTAGTGAAATCCTTAAAAAGGTCCAGGATAATCGAAGGGCTTGATGCGCCCAGAATCCTTCGTATACCTATCTCTTTAGTGCGCCTCTCAGCCATGAATGAGGCCAGTCCGAATATCCCGAGGCAGGAGATGAAAATACTGAGTGCTGAAAACAGAGTAAAAATCACGCCAAATCTCTGATCCGACCTGTACTGACTATTAAAAGAGTCGTCCAGGAAATAATAAGCAAAGGAGTGCTCGGGGCTCACCCTGTGGATGATTGATTTTAAATATTCCAATGTTCCGGGGATTGAATCAGGGCTTACCCGGATGCAAAAATGCTGTCCATAATCCGGTCGGAGCCTGATCATCATCGGCTCGATTTCCAGATGAAGAGACGAAAAATGAAAATCTTTCACGACTCCTATGATGCGGTAATCACTGAAATTTTCTCCGGGAAAAGTGTTACCAATAAGATTATCGCCTTCGATTAACTCCGCGGCCGTTTCGTTTATGATAATGGCTTCCGAGCTATCCGTTGCGAAGTTTTTTGAAAAATTACGGCCGGTAATCAGCTCCATTTCAAAAACATCGAGAAAATCATAATCCACATCGTTGTAGTAAACCAATGTCGTGAGGTTTTCTCCTCGCTGTAAAAACGTGTTGTTCTGTGTTTTGGTCGGAATATACGCGACTGTTGAAACACCCAAAACATGACTGTTTCTCAGGAAATCGTTCTTAAGGGCCTCCGCTTTGCTACTGACTATATCGTCTTCAAAAGGAACGACCAGCACATTCTCTCTGTTGTAGCCGATATTCTTGTTCCTTATGAAACTGAGCTGGTTAAATACGGTGATCGTACAAAAAATGAGAATGATGGAGATGCTGAATTGGAATATTACTAGGACGAACCTGAACTTTACTCCCGTCGAAATCGATCCTGTAGAGTCTTTTAGAGATTTCACAGGGTTGAAAGAGGACAGGACTAAAGCCGGGTAACTTCCGGAAAAGACGCCCACAAAAAGTATGATTCCACAAAACAGCAGCAGTAAAGAAGGGTTCTTCAGAAACTCAAGGTCAAATCCCCGTTCGACAAACGCGCTGAACGAGGGCAGCAAAACTATAACCAGTACTATGGCGACGAAAAATGCAAAAAGAGACAGAATAATGCTTTCTCCCATGAACTGTTTGATGAGCTGGGAACGACTGGCACCTATGACTTTTCTGAGCCCCACTTCTTTGGCACGCCGGGACGCACGGGCAGTGGACAGATTCATAAAGTTGATACAGGCGATCATAAGGATCCCGAAAGCGACCGCTGAAAAAATATAAACATATTTTATGTCGCTGTTATTGGATATCTCAAAATTTATATGTGACCTAAGATGGATGTCTGTGAGAGGCTGCAAGAGGTAACGCGCATTGAATCCTCTGTCAAAACTGGAACCGTGGGTTTCGATAAAGGGAATCAGCTGTTTTTCCAATTCTTTGTGTGGATAATCCTTATCCAGCTCGATATAGGTGAAACAGTTCTTCGAGCTCCAGTTGAGAATGGTATCTTCCCTTCCCCTTAAGGAAACTGTCGTCGCAAAAGAGATGAGGTAATCGAATTGAAGATGAGAATTTTTCGGCACATTCTCCAGAATGCCGGTGACAGTTAAATCGTAGGATTCTTCACGCCATTCCAAGCAGAATGTCTGGCCGATGGCGTCTCCGTTCGGGAAATATTTATTCTCCATATCCTCTGAAATAACCATTGTATAGGGCTCATCCAACGCGCCTTTCATATCTTTATTCACAAACGGAAAGGAAAACACCTTGAAAAATTCTGGATCGACACAATACCCCTTCTCATTGATGTGGATTTGATTTTTCTGTAAATGTCTGAGAGATAGTTCTCCCAAACGACCCGAGATGTGTGTAGCATTGACTACGGCAGGAAATTCGTCCACAAGAGCAGGTCCGAGTGGATGATAGGTTACGCCGAATGTATCCGATCCTTGATACATATTGCCTGGCTGTTTAACGACAACTCTGTAAATACGGTCGCTTTTCTCATGGAACCTGTCATAGCTCAATTCAAACTGGACATAAATCAAAATCAGGATAGAACAGATCAACCCCAGCGCTA
Organism: uncultured Eubacteriales bacterium; assembly: GCA_964346585.1. Classification (GTDB taxonomy): domain Bacteria; phylum Acidobacteriota; class Aminicenantia; order Aminicenantales; family Aminicenantaceae; genus SOIA01. The sequence goes on from CAYFVQ010000148.1 coordinate 22,588, forward strand.
AACCGGCAATATTGATCAGAGAAAACACCTTTTGTCTCCGGATATTTCTCAATGCGATCTTCGAATAGTTGTTCAACATGACATTTCTCCAGTACAGTTTGTAAAGCAAAATAATAAACGCAGTTTTCAGAGCGTGGCAGCAGTAAAGGAAACGAGCCTTTTGTAGGCTTCCTTTAGAAACGATTTCGTGGAAATCATCATTCAGATCCTGCAGAACCGGGAACTTGTCCTCAGGAACCGCAATTCGTCGAAGAATCCATGCAGCCAGTTTCGGAGGAGTCGAGAGAGTTTTTTTCATGATGTCTAAACTTTTTCCGGTTCAGTAACGGAAAAACCCTGCCACAAAACCTCATTCATTCTATAGGCTTCTCCAAGTGCCTTTTGGCCCTGGGTGGTCATCTCATAATAAATCTTTTTCCGGCCTCCTGGAACCGGAGTGGGATCACCCACTATTCGTTTGATAAATCCCTTTTTGACCAGTTGATCGAGGATGCAGTACATGGTCCCATAATTCCAGTTTTTCTTTGTTATTTCGGAAATATGCTTTCTGATCTT
>CAYFVQ010000149.1:0-2375 GCA_964346585.1 uncultured Eubacteriales bacterium
CTCAGATCGTTTCGCAGCTTGCGGCCGTACATCTCCACTACGTTGCCGGTTTCATCAAAAATAGGGATAACCAGGGAACCGCTAAAGTGTTCATGGCCGGATTCTCTGAGTATCCCCAGTTCCAGGAGTTTTCCCCTGATTTCAGCACCGGCTTTACGGTTCTTTTCCGGCAGCCGGTAGCATAGAGTCCGTTGTGACAGTCCCAGCTTAAAGTGATCGATCATCTCCGGGTGTTTTAAGCTGCGCTGCTGTAAGTACTCCAGGCCTTCAGCCTGTTGTTTGAGTGTTTCGTGATAAAATTCACTCACCCGGTTAAGCAGGGCCTGTGTTTCTACTGAACTTTCAAAGGGTGAATCCAGTTTAAGGACAGTAGATTGCTTGACGGGTTTGGCAGGAACAGCCATTGCCATGGCTTCTCCGTTTCTTCCGTTGCCGTTGCCGCCGTTTCCTCCTATACCTTCTCTTTCTTTGAGGATTTCCACTGCATGCCTGAAGCTGACTCCTTCGCTTTTCATTACCCAATCTATCACGGAACCTCCTTCCTGGCATGCACCCAGGCAGTGCCACAGGTTTTTATCCGGGGTAACCACCAGGGAAGGGTTCTTATCCGGATGAAAGGGACATAAACCCATCAAATCCTTTCCTTTTTTCTTCAGGTCCACGCCGTAAGACTCTACCAGGTCCTGTAGTGAAACCTCTTGTTTCAATCTTTCTAAATCTTCATCCACCAGACGGGCCATTTAATTTACCTCCTTTTAAAAAAAATTATTTTTTTTTGTTTGCCATGTTCTACAAACAATCAGTAAATTAAATTTACAAATTGTGTCAATAATAAAACTTGACAAACTTGTATATCAATATTACAAAAGTAATCAATATATGTCAAGCCTTATTTTACTCTTTTTTGAAATTTTCTCGACTTTTTAACCAAAATATGGTAAATAATCTATCTAAGATGGCTTAAAAAGAGAATAATTAAAAGGAGTATTCTTTTGGGATTAGCAGAAAATATTAGAAAAGTTAGAAAAAAGAAAGGATGGTCACAAAGTGAGCTAGGCGAGATGATCGGCTCTCACCTCTCACATATCAACAGAATAGAAACAGGAAAACACAATCCGTCACTTGAGGTACTAAAGAAAATAGCAAATGCGCTTGAAGTCTCAATTGATTCCCTTGTGAATGGTACAGAGGAAGACCTGCAAGAAGTTAAAATCGAAGATAAAAACATGGCAGAGAGGATTAAACTTCTCAACACCCTGGAGCCGGAAGATCGAAAGGCTGTGATACGGGTTATCGATGCCATGCTCACCAAAAAGAAAATCTTGCGCATTGTCTCAGGGGAAAGTCAAACTGAAAACCTGGCACAGCAGAGCAGCATGTAAGAAGCCTTCTGAAATTGCCTACATCAAATGTCATCCAGTTCCTGTTTCATCAAGTCCATCAACTGTTGTCGCTTTTTCTGAACCTTCTTACCCAATTCATGTACCTTTTCCTGATATGGTTTGACACCTTCTGGATTTCGAAACTGTTCTGGATCCGATAAGCTCTTCAAAGAGTAGTTAGAAGCATCGAAGGACTCATCGAGTAACTTGTCCAACTCGTCAAGGAGGGTATTCATTTTCGGACTTGAAATGAGTCGAAGAGTATTCGTTTCGGTGCGCATTCTCAAGTATTCTTCTTTCATTTTAGACTCAATTTTCAGAAAACCATTCATTAATTCTGCAATTGCCTTATTCCCTGAATCCTTGTCATCTTCTGTTTCAACAGTTTCATAGTCAGCAAAAAAGCGTTCTATGATAGGAAGAATATCATTTTCGAATGACTCGTTGCTTTTCCTGTTAAACTCATCTAGAAGCTTAAAATAACTGGTGAATTGTTTGAGTTTTTCCCCGTATTTATATTTCCTTTTTTCAATTTCTAAAGTGTGACGTTTCTTCTGTTCCTCAATCTCTATTTTATACTTTGATTCGACTTTCTGCTTTTCATCTGTGACCCTGGCAATGTCTTCCATTAGGGCACGGTTTTCACCCTTTTTCTTAGAATATGCACCAATGTATCCAGAAAGGCAACCGATGCAGAAAAAAACAATAACTATGATAATGTCCATATACGTCGTATCTTAAAACAATTGATTTATACCATAAATCAAGAAAATTATAAAGTGAATTTTGAAAAATGTCTTTATTCGTTGTAACTTAAAAAAGGCTCTCATATATGAGATTCACATATCCCATGATAAATGGGGAAAGGAGGAGAAATGAAAATAGAAATAGATCACTTTGACTGATTGCAAAAAGGACCCAGTCGGCAAGAAGCCTTATGAACGTGGGGAGAAGGGGAACTTAACTTTTAGCTAACTTCCCACCCGCCCGCCC
>CAYFVQ010000150.1:0-7727 GCA_964346585.1 uncultured Eubacteriales bacterium
GTCACCATCTCATAGAGGATGATTCCCAGCGAATAGATATCCGAACGCTGATCCGGGTCCTTCCCATCCACCTGCTCAGGAGACATGTATTCTGGGGTCCCGATCATCACTCCTGCGCCTGTTATTCCTTTGGCTTTGAGGGAGCGGGCGATACCGAAATCCATGATCCGGGCATTCCCTTCCTTATCGATCATGATGTTTTGGGGCTTGAGGTCGCGGTGGATGACGCCCAAACGGTGAGCTTCCGCCAGCCCCTCACAGACCTGTTTGGCGATATTAATCGCCGTGCCTGCGGTTAACTGCCTGGCCCTGTGGATGAAGCTCTTCAAATCTTCGCCGGACACGTACTCCATGGTGATAAAATGCGTTCCCTTTTCTTCCCCAAGGTCGAACATACGGCAGACGTTGGGATGGGAGATCATCCGGGCGGTTTTCAGCTCGTTGCTGAATCGTTCGATCGTTTTTTTGTCCGAAGCGATCTCGGGCTTGATGAGTTTGAGGGCGACTTCCTGCTTGATCTTCTTATCCTCAACCCTATAGACCTTGCCCATCCCGCCTTTTCCCAGCTCTTCGATAATCTCGTAACGCCCGGCAAAAGTGGTTCCCCTCGTCAATTCTTCGGTGGGAGTTTCGAGAGTCTCGGTGGGTGAAACAGCGCTCTCTTCAGAGGGAAGAAGCTGGGTTCCGCATTTGGAGCAGAAACCGCTGTCTTCTTGATTGTCAAAATGACACTTCGGACATTCCATAGCTATTTTCCCTCTAGCTAAGGTTACTTCAAATTGCCATACTTTTTCAAATTCGCTTCATACAGCTTCTTTTCTCTTTTGACGACCTTCTTGAAGCGTGAATCACTGCGCAGGTTGTCATAGAAGGGATTGTTGAGCAGGTAATAATAATAAACATAAGGAACTCTGACTTCACCCCTGATCTCTTTATTGAGATGCTCGAGTGCCTCATCTGTCATGTTCAAGAGTGCATATATTTCAGAATTTCTGTGCAGGGCAAGAGCCTCTTCTTTCTCTCCCCTGGCAGCCATCAGAAGCGCTTTACAGTAAGGAAGCAGTGAGTAATCCGGGTGAGTCTTCTCTGTTCTCGCTATTAATTCTTCGACTGCATCAAATTTCCCCATCTTGATATTGAGTGCAATATAACGACCCGGGAAAATGAGCACAACTGGAGCCAGCTCGAAATATTTCTCATAATAGAAAACGGCTTTATCAAATTCTCCAATATCTGAATAACACATGGCAATTTTATAGGGTGTCCAAAAATAATATGGATCAAGCTCTACAGATTTCATTAAGTATTTTATGGCTTGTTCGTACAATCCATGATACAGAAGACATGCCCCCGTCGCAAAATTGACGGTTCCGATGTTTGGATTGATCTCCAGAGCTCTCTTGAGAGTCTGAAACGCCATATCAAAATCACCATCATATTCATAATAATAATATCCTCTAAATGCAGTCGATAGAGCTGAATCCGGGTCTAATCGAAGGGCAATCTCACAATATTCCTTGGCTTTTTCTAAATCCTGTCTATTCCCTGTGACGTGGTAATGATGCTCGTATGCCCAGGTGAGACCGAAATAAGCGGACGCGTATTCGGGATCGAGCTCGATGGCTTTTTCAAACATCTCCACCCCGGCCTTGAAGTCTTCCTCCTGAAAGGTGATTACATATTTACTCTTGGTGAAATGCATTCCCTTGGTGTAATAATCATAGGCATCCAGGCTCTTGGGCATGTATTCTTCTTGTCCAAATCCTTTATCCAGAGAAAGTCTCAGCTTCAGCGCCTCGGCGATGGATTGAGAAATATCATCCTGAACAGCAAACACACTCTCGAGTTCCCGTTCATAGTTATCGGACCAGAGGTGAGAATCGTCTGTCACGTTGATGAGCTGTGTGTTGATCCGGATTCTATTCTCCTCCCTCTGGATGCTTCCTTCTAGAATGGTTTTAACATTCAATTCCTGTCCAATACTTTTAATGTTGCGGTCCGGGTTCTTGTAGTTCATCACCGAAGTCATGGAAATGACTTTTAAGCCTTCGATCCTGGACAGCCTTCCGATAAGGGCATCGGTCATGCCATCGCAGAAAGCTTCCTGGTCTTGAGTCGAACTGAAATCCCTGAAAGGAAGTACGGCAATCGAATTGGCCCACTGAATTCCAGGGACGATCCCGGCGTCGAGCTCTTCTTCAGTTGGCCCGCCTTTACTGAATATTAAAACGCCCAAGAGGATGATAACCAGCGCTGACAGGATAATCCCTGCAGGGATAAAATAACGCCGGAATCGGTGCATTCGAACGTCCAGACCGACCTTTCTCTTCGCAGCGATCCTTCTGAACGCGGAGGTACCCTCTTCTATTTCTACCAGTTCGGAGAGAAGTTCTCGAGTCGACTGAATTCTTTTATTTCTATTTTTTTCCATACATTTCAGGATCAGCCAGTTGAGACTATTCGAGATATGGGGATTGAACTTCTTTGGATTGGGCGGAGATTCACTTCTGTGCTTCATGGCAATGCTGATTGGTGTTTTTCCCTCAAAGGGAATCTTTCCGGTCAGCATCTCGAAAAGAATCACTCCGAAAGAATAGATGTCCGAGCGCGTGTCTGTCTCTTCTCCCTCCGCCTGCTCAGGAGACATGTATTCTGGGGTTCCAATCACTGTTCCCTCAGCTGTTAATCCTTCAGCTTGAAGCGAGCGGGCGATTCCGAAATCCATGATCCGGGCATTTCCGTCCGTGTCGATCATGATATTCTGAGGCTTGAGATCCCGGTGCACGATGCCCAGTTCATGCGCATCGGCTAAGCCTTGACAGATTTGTTTGGCGATAGAGAGGGCTTTTCCCACAGTCAGCTGGCCGGCCCTCTTGATAAAGCTCTTTAAATCTTCCCCTGGCACAAACTCCATGGTGATGAAATGGGTCCCTTCAGCCTCGCTGAGGTCGTACATCCGTCCCACATTCTTGTGGACGATTTTCCGGGCCATCTTCAACTCGTTGGAAAAGCGGCTCAAGGTTTTCTTATCCGCCGCAATGTCAGGCATCAGTATCTTTAAAGCGATTTCCTCTTCGACCTTCTTATCGTAGGCTTTGTAGACCTTGCCCATGCCTCCTGTACCCAGCTCTTCGATGAGATCATAGCGCTCGGCAAAAGTGGTTCCCCTCTTAAATGTCTCGATGGGCGTTTCGAGAGTTTTGGTGGGAGAATCCGGGATTTCTTCAGCCGGTTTGAGCGGGGCGGCACACTTCCCGCAGTAGAGCGTGTCTTCAGGATTATCTAACTGGCATTTAGGGCATTTAATGGACACTTTTTTCCCTTATCTGAGTTGACAAAAGAATAACAATTCAAAAAAAAAGAGTCAACTCATCAAATTGTTGAATTGGGGTCAGACCTTAGTAACTTCACTAATTTCAGTGATCAGGATCAGGCTCTAGTCACTTCTGTCATTCAAGAAATTTTCTTTGTTCGGAGAAGGAGGCAAGATAAATTTAGATCTAAAGAATGATCGAATTGAGTTCAGGCCTTAGTCACTTCGGTCATTTTAGTCTCAGACCTCAGTCATTATTCAATTATCTTGTTTCAGAGAAGGCTGTTAAACTTACATCTCTAATAATGATGGAAAAACTAAATGACTGAGGTCATTCAATCTAGTCTCATTCTCTACTCAGTAGACATTTTTCTATGAAACTGATAAATTTTGCAGTTTAATTGTTAAAACTCGGAGAACGCTATGAAGCTAAAATTCCTGGGTGCCACACGTCAGGTGACAGGGTCCGCCTATTTTCTGGAAGCCGATGGATTGAATCTCCTTGTGGATTGCGGCCTGTTTCAGGAGCGTGAATTCTCTTACAGAAATTGGGAGCATTTTCCGATCCCTCCGAATCAAATAGACTATGTTCTCCTGACGCATGTGCATCTGGACCATTCCGGGCTTATTCCAAAGCTTGTCAGGGAAGGTTTTGCTGGAGAAATACTGACTACCTCTGCATCCAGAGAGATGTTCCCGATCGTGATCCTGGACTCTGCCCGAATACAGGAAGAAGATGCCGCTTTTAAGAAAAAACGGCACAAAAAGGAGGGGAGAAAGGGGGCGTATCCGGAAATCCCGCTTTACACAGTCAAGGATGCAAGGCAGAGTTTACGCTTGCTGAAGGATGTGCCTTACAACCAATATATCGATTTAAACAGCAACGTTAAATTATGTTTTCATGATGCCGGCCATATCCTGGGTTCGGCCATGATCGAAATTATCGTAAACAATGAGGGAGGAAGGAGAAATATTATATTTTCCGGTGACATCGGGCAGTGGGACAAGCCTCTGATGAAAGATCCGACTTATTTCGATAGAGCCGATTATTTGGTCATGGAATCCACATACGGGAACCGCAACCATGATGACCCGACAAATGTGGATAAAAAGCTGTGCGCGGTTGTCAATGAAACAGTTAAGGCTGGTGGAAACATTCTCATCCCGATATTCGCTATCGAACGCGCTCAGGAACTGCTGTTCCATATCAGCCGTCTAGCCAGGGAAAAAAGGATTCCGTATCTCATGACATTCCTCAACAGCCCTATGGCCGTTGAAATCACAAAGGTTTTTAAAAGATCCAAGAGGTTCTTCGACAAAGAAACTTTAGAACTGTTCAAGAAGGGACAGTCACCTTTCGACTTTCCGGGATTAAGGCTGGTGCAATCGGTTGAAGCCTCTAAAGCCATCAATGAAATCAGAGGTTCAACCATCATCATGGCTGGCTCGGGGATGATCACAGGAGGACGGATCAAACATCATCTCATAAGAAACATCACCCGTCCGGAATCCACACTCCTCTTTGTCGGATATCAAGCGGCCGGCACGCTGGGCAGGCTGATTCTGGATGGAAAACCTGAAGTGAGAATTCACGGCCAACTTTATCCGGTGCGGATGAGAGTCAAACAGATCCTGGGCTTTTCCGCCCACGCAGACAAGGGCGATCTAAAACAATGGCTCAGCCATTTCAAGCAGCCACCCAAGCGTGTATTCCTCACACATGGCGAAGAAAAATCGATCTTGAGTTTATCAGACACCATCCGTTCCAAGGACGGATGGAAAGTGACCGCCCCGAAATACCAGGAAGAATTCCAACTATGAATGGGGTCAGACCTTAGTATGAATGGGGTCAGACCTTAGTAACTTCACTAATTTCAATGATCAGGATCAGACCTTAGCCTAAACCGTGATCAGGCCTTAGTCACTTCTGTTATTCAAGAAATTTTCTTAGTTCGAGCAAGGAGGCAAGATAAATTATTATCTAAAGAGAGGAAAAAACTATCCTACTATAGTTATTGAAGCGACTAAGGACTGATCCTAGATTTTACTGAAGTTACTAAGGTCTGACCCCAGATTTTGCTATTTAGTCTCTTCTGATTTTAGCTCAGTTGTCGGTTTGAGGACGATGTCATCCCGGACATAGGTGACGCTGGGTTTGCGGAGGATGTGCTGGAACTCATCGGGAGAGAGGTCATCCCGCACCGAAGCCTCAATATTCTTTCCGAAATACAACTTCTTGTTCACAGAATCGACCAGGCTGTTGATCCGGATGTAGGTTTTGGCCTTGGCTTCCTCGACAATAATGGTAATATGTTCATCCCTCCTGACGATGGCTTTCACTTCAGGAAATTTCGAAATCTTCGAGGTGAAACGCTTGAGCATCCGGTTCTTCCTGTTTCGGATGTAGCGGTAGCCGATAAGACTGATAATCCCAAGACCAACCAGAGCGCCTGCTTCAATCTTTGTGAAAATTAATAATGCCGCCAATGCCAGGCCAATAACGAAAATAGCGATTCCTGTGGGGCCGAAGGGCAGCGAGGCACTCACACCCTCAAAAAACATGCGAACCCTCTCTCCAGCAGGAAGCGAGCGCTGGATCCCGGAATCAATGTCATTTTTCAACCTCTTCAAATCTGCGGCAAGAGCACGGGAATTCTTGTACCTGTCTGCAGGCTTCTTGCGAAGGCAGCGGGATACGACTCGATGGAGCTCGGGTGGAAGATTCCTGCGGATGAATGTCACAGGACGCGCCTCATCGAAGGCGATAGAATGCATGGTGTCGAGTGGAGTATCCCCTTTAAAGGGCAATTCCCCGGTCACCATCTCATACAGAACGACTCCCATGGAGAAGACATCACTAGCCTGATTGACAGGCAGGCCGCGTGCCTGTTCCGGACTCATATAGGCAGCAGTCCCCATCACAGTCCCGGGCTGAGTATGAGAAAACGTCTCGGTCTCTTTCAGATCCTGAACGTCGCTCTCTTCATCGGCCGAGATAGGGTCAAGCAGCTTTGCCAGTCCAAAGTCGAGAAGCTTGGCATGTCCGTCTCGGGTGACCATTATGTTATCGGATTTAATGTCGCGGTGGACAATGTTTGCCTCATGGGCTTTGCTCAGACCCTCAGCCACCTGAAGCGCAATCTCCACTGAACCGATCAAATCCAGTTCGCGTTTATCGATCAACTGGCTGACAGTCTGGCCTTCGACGAACTCCATGGCGATGAAGGTCGTTCCTTCGATTTCGTCAACATCATAGATCTGGGCAATTGAGGGATGGGTGACCGCCGAGGCGGCTTTCGCTTCCTGGAGAAAACGCCTTCTCCGGTCCGGATTCGCGGTCAAGTCAGCTCTGAGCACCTTTAAAGCCACCGGCCTGTCCAGACGGACGTCTCGGGCCCGGTAGACTACTCCCATGCCTCCCCTGCCAAGGAGCTTTTCGATCTTGAAGTGTTTAAGTTCTTTTCCGACCATCTTTCTATTTAATACGTGATTTGAATTAAATGGCTCAAGTTTTTCAATGCTTTCTGATTTTATATCATATCATTTTTATATATTAAATCAAAAAATAAATCCAAAGAGCACCAGGAGAAAAGCAAAAAGGCGACAGCGCTTTCTTTTTGACATTCATGTTAATTTCTTTTCGCATCTGTCGAATGAATCTATCACTCAAATTTCATTTCTCTCTAGATAGATACGAAAATGAGGAAAGGATGACTTCCAACGAAAGTCGGATAATCAAAAAACACGACTTTGGTCGTATGGATTTTTACTCTGGGATAAGGGCTCAATTAATTCAGGACCAGACCTCAAAAAGCTCAATAATAAGAATCTTTTCGGCATGGAATTTAAAACGAAAGGGAATACTTAAGGAAACAACGCTAAGCCAGCCAAAAAAGATTATTCAACACTAGGTCTTTTGAACTCTTTCTCGGATTCACCCATCTTTTTTTATCTTTCCCCGAAGATCTCCGGTAAATTCTTCACTTTGTATTCCACGTACACATCCCTGTCTTCCTTCTCTTCCCTGAGGGCCAACCCGAAATCATAGAATTTGGCATGCTCTAAAGATATGCCCTGAGGCGGTTTCAATACATATAAAAACCGCCCCTCGGAATCATAGACATCGATACTAAACGTCTCAACGCCGTCGATCGAATAGACAGCCAGGTAACCCCTGGGTAGAAGTTTTATATCTCGGATGGCACAGAACTCATCGGGATAAATCTGCATAAACCATTTCCAATTTTCAAAATTCTCTTTAATGTATTTTTCTTTTTCATCCTTATCCATAGAGTAGTTTGTGTGGACTTTATCAAAAACGAAAAAGCTTTCCCCGCTCAATTCATGAGAGGTGATCTTGTATTCTGTGTTGAGCATCGTGTATACCCGTGTATTAAAGTCATTGTACAACCAG
>CAYFVQ010000151.1:0-8589 GCA_964346585.1 uncultured Eubacteriales bacterium
TACGTGGAAGAAGTCCAGAGAAAACAGTTTGATCGTATGATCTCTGAGAGACAGAGAATTGCCGCCAAGTACCGCTCCGAGGGAGATGGAAAAAGCGCTGAGATCCGCGGTGAAAAAGAGAGGGAGCTGAAGAGAATCACATCCGAAGCGTACAGGACTGCCCAGGAAATCAAGGGTAAAGCGGATGCTCAAGCCACCAGGATTTATGCGCAAGCCTACAATCTCGACCCGGAATTCTACCAGTTCATGAAAACCCTGGAAACATACGCTGCCAGCCTGGATAAAGAGACCTGGATGCTGCTTTCCACAAGCAGCGAATTTCTCAAATACCTGAAAAGCTCTAGCAGAAAATAGAACAGATCATAGACAAGTTAACGAGCCAGACCGTTCATCCTGTAAATCAGCAGGAGCGGGATTGCGCTTCAGCATTTGACATTTCTTATTGAGGATTTTTATCGACAGGCCCTTTCTTAAGCGTTAACCAGGCAAAAAGAAAAGAAGAAGTTTCAATTAGATTGGGATCAGGCTTTGCCAGAGTTAAGGCCTAATGACTGGAACCAAGCACCATTTCTTCAATTCTTGATGAGGCCTGATCCCAGAAACAACTGATCTCTTCAACTCTACTCAATTGAGAAATGTTAGATGTTAAGACGCGACTCCCAGGATATGTGTCAATCTCTCCGTAGAGATGTTGCTGCCTGTGAGAACAAGCGCCACTTTCTTGCCTTTCAACCTGTCTTTTATCTTGAGAGCAGCCGCCAGAGGAGCCGACCCGGCTTCCTCTGATAAATTCCTGATCAGCTCCAGATAGCGAAGAATAGCCTGAACCATCTCATCTTCTGAAACAAGTATAAAATCTGACAGGAAATCCTGCAGGATCTCCTGAGTCAATTCATACCCCATCTGAGTCATCAATCCTTCAGCCGCAGTTTCCATCTTATCGATGATAATCTTTTTATTCTTCCAGGAGAGATAGGCTGCCGGGGCTTTCTCCGCCTGGACGCCTATAACCTGGGTTTTGGGGCTCACCGCTTCCTTGACCAGGCAACATCCTGAAGCACCGCTTCCTCCTCCCACAGGAACTATAATAACATCCAATGATGGATAATCTTCGAATATCTCCAGAGCATAGGTGGCCACGCCTGCAATCAGATGAGGCTCATTAGCAGGATGGATAAACCGCACGCCCCTCTCTCCGCCAAGCTTCTCCGCATAATCCTTGGATTCTTCAAAAATGCGCCCAAAAAAAACGATGTTCGCTCCCAGGGCCTTTATAGCTTTCACTTTGAGCGGATTCGACTTTTCTGGCATCACAATAGTCACAGGCACTCCAAAAAGATTCGAAGCATAGGCGATGGAAAGTGCATGATTTCCGGTTGAGGCAGTCACCACGCCCCTTTCTTTCTGTTCACGATGCAAGTTGTGAATCAGGTTGATCCCTCCTCTGGTCTTGAAAGCGCCTGTAGGCAGAAAATTCTCATGCTTGATGTATACTTTTGCGTCCAGAATTTGGTTTATCTGCGGGTAGGAATACAGTGGAGTCCGCGGAAGGAATTCCTTGATTAAATTCCTTGCTTCCAAAATATCCTGGAATGTCGGTCTCTCTAGTTTCATCGCACTCACCTAGTCATCAATTGACACATCCAGCTCTTCCTGTGAAATGAAATATTCGAGCCGTTATCTGGATGCAGTCACCAGCACTGAATCTTCTAGACTCAGCTTGCTGATGGAAAAATCTTACTTTTTCAACAAATCAACTAGTTTGAATTTATTCGGAAAGAGAGCTGGTGTTCCTCCTGTATGGAGAAAAATGACATTGTCATCTTTCTTAAAAAAGCCCTTTTTAACGAGGTCTATCAGAGCTGTCATGGCTTTCCCTGTGTAAACGGGATCAAGGAAAATGCCTTCCTGACTCGACATGAATCGCAGAGCTTCGGCCACATCTTTATTCATAATCCCATAGCCTTCTTTTATGTATTCATCAAACACAACAATATCTTCCTTTTTAACCGTAATCTCCAAATCCAAAGCCCGCACAGTGTCCTGAGCAATAGTCAACACTTCCTTTCCGACTGATTCTTTGTCCTCCGAAACTGAAATCCCCAGAATTTGCACGTCTTTTTTTAATGCTTTTGCACCGACAACCAGACCGGCCTGTGTACTACACGATCCTGTTGCATGAAGGACTGTATTGATACTCAGATTCTGTTCCTCAGCCTGTTCCAGGGTTTCTGTGAAGGCATTGACATAACTGATTGCTCCTAAAGGTTTCTCCATCGAGCCGCCGACCATCGAACCCCCTATCGGTGCCACATAGGATGTGTTTCCTTTTTCTTTTTCTTCGTTCTCAACTTCTTCGATTATTCCCTCCACATCTTCGAGCCTCAACACCTTCCCTGCTTCAGCCTCTCTTATTCTGACGTCAGCATCAAGGATAAAATCCAACAGCAGGTTTCCATCATATTCCTCTGGAAGCTCATATGTTTTGAACAGGAGAAGAATGGGCTTAATCCCGAATTTCCTGGCCACTGCAGCAGTCTGGAGACACCAGTTGGACTGCACCGCTGCCCAAGTGATAATCACATCCGCATTCTTATCCAAGGCATCCTGGATGATGAACTCTAACTTGCGCGATTTGTTTCCGCCGAAAGCCAGTCCAGTCAAGTCATCTCGCTTGATATAAATGTCCGGTCCTCCGAGAGCCTGGGAAAGATTGTCTAATCTCTGCAATGGGGTGGGCAAAGGTATCAGGTTCTTTTTTGGAAAAGCGTGAATCTTCCTCTTGATCTCAGGAATTGACAAGACCGCCATTTTTTGCCTCTGAAGGATTTATTTTATACCAGAAATGAAAATACAAATCAAAACAACAGGCCCCTTTTTCTAATAATCAGATGAAATTAATCTAAGGTGGTACCTTGGGGAGCGTCCCCATTTTGTTTTAGAGGTTTTTCCAGGCTTTTTTCAGCTCCATGGCTTTTTCTATTGTCCAGGTTCGGATTCTATCCCCATACAGATAAAAAATGGGAATGGCCACCAGAATAAAAATCGTGGAGCTGATGAGTCCCCCGACTGCGGAGAGAGCTAACGATGACCAGATATGCCGTCTTCCTTCTTCGACCTGGAGGAGAACCATAGGCAGCATCCCCAGGACAGTCGTGCTCGTGGTCAGGAAAATCGGCCTGACTCTTTCTCTCGCGCCTTTCAGAACAGCATCGAGAAGGGAGAGGCCTTCCTTTCGCCGTAAATTGATATGGTCAACCAGCAGGATTGAATTATTCACCACTATTCCCCCGAGCAGGATGACACCGATATAGGCTGCAGAATCAAAGGTATAGTCAGCGACGACAAAAGCAACGAACACTCCGATCAGCGCTAGAGGCACAGCCATAAGTATGAAAAAAGGATGAATAAAGGACTCATACAGAGATGCCAGGATCATGTAGATGATGATGAGGGAAAAGATGATGGCAAAAATGATCTGTTTCTCCTCTTCTTCTGTTATCCGCCACTCTTCTTCTAAACTGGCAGAGAAGCCCGGCGGCAGGTCAAGCTTTGCAAAAATAGCTTCTTTAAACCTCTGCCCGGCTTTTGCCGGCCCTCTAAACTCCCACATAAGGGTTTGCTTGAACTGCTGATTCTCCCTGTCTATGGAACCGGCCACAGGCCTCTCCTCCAAAGTGGAGACGTCCTTTAACCTCAGAAATTCTCCTGATCGAGTCCGAATGAGTGTATCCTGAAGCTTCTTCAGGTCAGTCTCGTCTGCCTCAGGAAATTTCATGGAAATTTCCATCTCTTTTCCGCTGATCTTTATGGGCAGCTTTATCACCCTTCCGCTTATATAAGGTGAGATCTGGCTATAAAGGTACAACAGGTCAATGTCATACTTCCCCAGAAGTTCTTTATCTATCTTTAAGATATACTCAAACGTGTCCAATCCCCATCCCCACCCCCACAGGTTAGACACTACTCTGGTATCCTTGATCCGGGGATTCCTTTTCAGTGTTCGATCGAGAGCGGATGTAATCTCGCTTAATTTTTTCAAATTGTAACCAAAAAATGCAATGCGGGAGTCCCACATCGGACCCGAACTCATAGATGTCGAGTAACTCTGCGGGTCAAATCCGTACACTCCCACGCTTATTCCAGCAAAATTCGTGGCTATCTGGATCAGCTCTTCTTTAAGAGCATAAGGCCGATAGGAAAATTCTATTTCGGGGGGGAAAGTTATAGTGACGTATGCTCTTTCAGGAGAAACTTGAGTCTCCATTTCTTTCTCGTATGTCTTTTCTAAGACTTTCTCCTCGAATTTTTTAATGACCTCATCTGTTCTCTCAATAGGCGTCCCAGGAGGCATTGTGATATACACACGAAGCCTCTGTTCTGTCCACCCTCCCCACCAGTCTCCGACTGAGACCTCATCCTTGAACCACTTGTAGCTTCCGTAAAACGCCAAAACAATAACAAGAATGACAATAACGGGATGGCGGAGGAGAACCCTCAAGCCCTTCTCGTAGGTATCCCGAAACTTTTCCTTTCTTTCCTTTTTGCCCTTCTTCAGCAACCTGGGGCTCATGGCTGGAATCAATGAAAATGAGACCAGCAAAGAAGCGGCAAGAGCAGAGGCAATGACGATAGCTAGGGGCAGATAAAAAAGCTGCAGACGGCCAGTGAAATAAGCGAAAGAAAAGAAAACGCTCATCGTGGTCAAAGTCGCTGCCAGGACTGGAAGGAAGACTTCTTTAGAACCCTTGATGGCTGCTTCGACAGGGGAAGCTCCCTTTTCTCTGTATCGCAGGACATTCTCAAAGACGACAATAGAGTTGTCCACAAAAAGGCCAAAGCCTAATGCCAAACCTCCAAGAGTCAGGATGTTTATCGAAATCTTCAGGAAATAAACGAGATTAAAAGTGATCAAGACGGAAAAAGCGATAGAGGAGAGGACAAGAAGGGAAGGCTTAAAGTTCCTCAAGATCAAAAAGACAAGGATAAAAATGACAAGAAGGACGATTCCCACGATGAAATAAAGATGTTTCAGGTTTTTTTTGATATCTTCACTCTGGTCAGTCACCGTCCTGAAGACCAAGTCTTGAGGCAGCCCGCGTTTGACCTCTTCAAGCTTCGTTTTGACCGCTTTCGCTATTTTCAGCGTGCTCGTCCCGGCCTCTTTCCATACAGTCAATGAGATCGTGGGCAGGCCATTTATTCTGTTGATCCGCTCCACCTCATCATACGAAGGATAGGCTCGAGCCACATCCTTCAATTTGACCGGATTCCCCCCGGAATACATGACGACTGTCTCTCCTAACTCCCTAATGCTCTTTATTGAAGTGGAAATCTTGAATATGAATTCCTGGCTTCCTTTTTGAATCTTTCCGACTGGAAAGGTCAGATTCCTGTTACTCAAGGCCTGATAGATCAGGCCAGGATGGATGTTTAAAGCTTTAAGCTTATCCTTATCCAGAGCGATTTTAATCACAGGATCAGAACCCCCTGTGACCATAACGTCAGAGACTCCCTTTACTGAGCCAATACCAAATTCGATCCTCTCCTTGACCAGCTCTCTCAGTTTGTGAAGAGTGTAATCCCCGGAAATGGAATAGTTGAGGAATGGATCTTCTCTGAATTCCTCAGGGACATATGGTCGGACAGCCGGAGTGTCAACTCCGTAGGGAAGATCATCCTTTATCCTGGATATTTCTTCGCGAAGAGCCAGTGTGGCAAACTCCATGTTGGTTTTGGGATCAAAATCCAAATTAATCGTTGAGCTGCTGATTCGAGAGGAAGAAGTGATCTTTGTCACTCCTTTGACTCTGGACGCCACTTCTTCCAGAGGTGCGGTGACCTGAGCCTGTATGATTTCCGGGGGCACGCCTCTCCAGCGTGTATAGATACTCACACGCGGATAATCCTCCTTGGGCATGAACTCAAAAGGAAGGTTGAGAAATGAGTAGATACCTAGAAGGAGGATAGCGATAAAAAAAGTGGCGGTAGCAATCGGTCGTTCAATGAATATTTTCATGTTTTCACCCGAGATTCCTTTTTCTCCGCCAGCTCGTAGGCCACAGGAATCAAGATCAAAGTCAGGAATGTCGCCAACATGAGTCCTCCTATGACCGAAATGGCGAGGGGCTGCTGGAGCTCGGCTCCTCTTCCTATTCCCAGAGACATGGGAAAAAGTCCAAACGCGGTAGTGACCGTGGTCATCAATATCGGCCTGAGCCTCACGCGGCTCGCTTCCAGGATGGCTTCCCTCCTGCCCAATCCTCTTTTTCTGAGCTGGTTCGTGTAGTCTATTTTCACGATGGCGTCGTTGACCACAATCCCTGCTAAAACCACCATCCCGATCACAGAAATCACGCTGAGGGTTTGGCCGGTCACGAACAGAGCCCAGACTGCGCCTGTGAGTCCCATGGGAAGAGTGAACAGGATCAAGAATGGATGGACCAGAGATTCGAACTGAGCGGCCATTATCATGTACACAAGGAGGACAGCCAGGCAAAAAGCAAAAATCAGGCTCCTGAAAGAACGGTTCATCTCTTCCTGTTCTCCACTGAAGACAACCCTGTAACCGAAAGGAATGGAGAGTTCATCGATCTTCCCCTGAATTTCCGGCACCACTTGGCTTATTTTTGTCCCACGAAGGTTGGCTGTCACGACGACTTCCCTCTGCTGATTTTCTCTCCTGATCTCCTTCGGCCCTCTGACCATTTCATAGGAAACAAGCTCCCTTAAAGGAATAGCCGTTCCTTGATAGTAAATCTGCTCATCCAACAGCGTCTCGATGTTTCCTCTTGTCCTTTCATCCAAACGAACCAGGATATCAAATTTTTTCTCTAATTGTTTAAATTGAGAAGCGAGACTCCCTCTGACTGCATTCACGAGGTACTGACTTATAATCATCGGAGAGATGCGGTATCTCTCGACTGCGTCCTTTTTTATCTGGATCAAAAACTCTGGTTTTCCTTCTTCGACGTTGGTGTTTATATCCGCAATCCCTCTGATATCACTCAGTTTTATGACAAGCTCCTCAGCTATTGTTGTTAACCGATTGAGGTCATCTCCTTTGATTTTTAATCCAATCTCCGCCGTTGAAAACGCCAGGAACTGAGCCAATGTGGATTGTTCTTTGACGATTGAGAAACTGAGATCAGGATATTCCTCCAGTCTCGCTCTGAGGGCCTCGATCGTACTATCCATTTGAGAGACTTGATGAAGCTCCACATGAACCTGGGCCGAATTCTGGGAAACATCAGGATTAAGACTCTCCATCCCACTCACGACACCGATCTGTGAAAAATGCTCATCGACAGAATCCTGGTTTCCCAGCCAATTTTCAATAACGGAGACCACTCCCACAGTCTGCTCGAGTGAGTAATCCACGGGAGTCCTCAAATTCAACTCAAATGAAGAGGCCTCCGGTTTAGGCATGAGTTCCCTGGGAACCTGTGTCGCCAGGAGCCCCGTCAGGATTAAAAATGCTAATGACCCGGCAAGAACTTTTCCTTTGTTATCCAGACTCCAGACGAGAAATTGATGATATCGATCGGCGAATTTTTGATAGATGAAATTGAATCCTTTAAAGACACGCTTGAAAACAAAGCGTAAAGGAACACTCAGGTAATGGAAAATCAAAAGGAAGAGCTGCATGAAAAAACTGAAAATGAAGTTAAGGGCTAGATAAATGCCTTTAAATGCGTACTTCAGAAGCCATTTCAATCCTTTATAAGCCCATGCAAACGGGTAGAGAATAAACCTTAATTTAGATTTTTTCCCGAGAGCCTTCTTCTCTCCTTCTGCATCCTTAATATCCGTTCCCTCTGACTTTTTTTCAAAATCGAATTTTCTTGAGGCCAGCATGGGCAGCAGAGTCAAAGAAACGACTAGAGAGGAAAGGAGCGCAAAGGTTACAGTTAATGCCTGGTCCTTGAACAACTGGCCAGCCACTCCATGCACATAAATAACAGGGAGAAACACGGATATCGTGGTCAGGGTGGAAGCCGTGACAGCCATTCCCACTTCTTTGGTTCCGACGAATGCCGCATCAAAAAGACTCTTTCCCTGGGTTGTATGCCTGAAAATACTCTCTGAGACGACTATGGAATTGTCGACCAACATTCCCACCCCGAGCGCCAGCCCGCCCAGAGACATGATGTTCAGAGTCACGTCCCTGAAGAAAAGGAGGTTGAACGTGGCTATGATGGCAATAGGAATGACCACTGCGATGATGACAGGTGTCTTCAAATCCTGAAGGAAGATAAACAAAACAAAAAAAGCCAGGATTCCTCCAAAGATTATAGATTTGAGGACTGAAGAGATGGCATCTTCAATGTATTTCGCCTGCTCTGTGACAACCAAGAGTTCCACTCCTGGATTCTCCTTCCTGATCTCCTCAAGAACTTCATGGGCAATCCGTGTGACCTCGACCGTGTTGGCTCCTGATTCTTTCCGGACGAGAATCCCGATGCTCTCGCTCCCATTGAGCTTGGTGATCCCCTGCCGTTCTTTAATGGAATCATTAATATGAGCGACATCCTTGAGCCGAATGATTCCTCTTTCTTCAGTCGTTTTCAAGCTGATGTTCTCAATTTC
>CAYFVQ010000152.1:0-14874 GCA_964346585.1 uncultured Eubacteriales bacterium
ATATTTTGTGAAGATTTTTTAAACAGAAGTACATTCGGCCTTCCTCCTGTATCGATTATCAGGAAAGTCGGGATCTCTTTCCCGCCTCTGATATTTAACTTGGTATTGACACCTACAGCGTTATTCCTAAATATCAAAGGGATTTCTGTCCATTTGCCTTCAGGCTTATAAGACCCCGGTTCATATAAATTGAGCATGGAGTTATCGAAATCTATTTCGACGGTGTAATTTTTGAAGATTAATGAACCGACAGCACCGTCAAAGTTAAAATAAGATTCCTTACGTGATTCATCAATCAACATAAAATTCTGGTTTTCGAATTTAATATTTCCATGAGAGAACTTTAATCCTTTGAGCATATAAAATTGTGTAATTTTTTGATTTCCGACACCTCCTCTAATCGGTATTGGATCACCTTCGAGTTTTAGCCCTAATTCTTCAACGAGTTCCGAGTGAGTAAGAACGAAAAAATCTTGAGTGAATCCGGTATCGAGCATAAAATTCAACTCTATTTTGTCATTAACTTTCAGAGGTACCAAAATATGGCCATTAAATATAAATGGAATTTGTGCAACCGGTTGACTTATTGCATTTCCCGAAAAAAACAGAATCAATCCGATCAGAATCAGGTTCTTGGCATTGATTTTCTTTTTAAGACAACTCATTTCAGCCTCCTTTTGCTCTATTTTTTGGAAATAAACGCATATATTCGATACTTGAAATGGCTTTCCTATTCATTAAAACATCATGTGTTATTAATTATTCATTCCCATTCAGAGAGGTTTTAAGATATTCCTTGAAACCTGGAATATCGGTTATTCGATACTTAAAATATTTTTCCAGCGAAGATAATATTTCCTGTTTTTCAAGGTCAGATTGGAGCATGTTAAAAAGTTTGACAAACAGAAACTCAAAGAGGTTCCCGTAATATGCGATTATTGTCAGGAGGATATTTTTGCTCCATATTGCCTTAAATACTTTCTTTTCAGTAATATCTAAAAAAGCTGTTATATACTCCTCTCCATCTGTGACAAGATATAATATTTCATATGGCAAGGATTTCCCGGGAGGATTTATTACAGGGGAATAAGAAATATCACATCCGGGAATCTCAGTTTTTTGATAAGGCCGCACCAGTACGTTAACATTTACCTTAGCGGCGGACTCAAGGCTTTTTTTGAATTTTTTCATTATACCTGGGCTGATATTCATAAAAACGGACTTTTTTGCATTTCTGATCATTTGGTCCGCTTTTTCATATATCTGCGAAACGTTTTCCAGCTGATAGACACCGCCGTCCGGGGGAGGAATTTCAATATTCTTTAGAGAGTCCTCGATCTTTCTTCTTTTTTCGGCAAAATTACGTTCCATTTGATTAAAATAGGCTTCTATCGGAACGGCTGAATACTTCTGTGATTTTCCAGTTTCATCTAAAATCACAGCCCCTTTATTTTGCAGTGAATAGATCGATTTATAAGTATTGGATACAGGTTCATTCAGAGCTTTGGCAATTTTATATCCTGTTATTCGGGGATTTTGAACAAGGATAAGATAGATATTTGCTTCTAATCTTGTAAATCCCATTTCACAAAGCGATTTTATTTGCTCTTCCATGATTAAGCACCTTCCATTTAGTAGTAGTATTTTATTACTATTATACGAAATTTTTTTATTTTGGTTACAAAAAGGTAATTGACCTTCCCCCAATCTTTGAACTGACCCTCTCTGCTGCTACGGGTCACTCATTGCCTAGTCCAATGTTGAGACAGAGGGCTTTCTGTGATATAAGCAAGGGATTGTGATAATCAATCACAAAGCAAATCAACACATTAAAGGAGTTCAAAAATGAAAATTCAAAAACGTTTTCGTGTGTCCTTGATTATTTTTGGAATAATCCTGGCATTTTTTGTTCAAGCCTCTAATGCCTCGACAAAAGGATATTACCGTTACCCCACACTTTTGGGAGATTCACTGGTTTTTGCAGCGGAAGGAGATCTGTGGATCGTCAAAAGTCAGGGAGGGGTGGCCAGGCGTTTAACCACACATCCTGGAGAAGAAACACATCCTGCCATATCTCCGGATGGCAAGATGCTGGCCTTTTCTGCCACGTACGAGGGTCCGACCGAACTCTACGTCATGCCTATCGATGGAGGGCTGCCCACACGACTCACATTTGAGGCGGATTCTTCGACAGCTTTGGGTTTTACCCCTCAAGGTCAGCTCATGTACACTACGCGCGCCTACTCGACAATCCCCGATCCCCAACTCATCACAATCGACCTCAAAACAGGAAAGAGATTTCGCATCCCCCTTCATCAAGCCAGCGATGGTTCCTATGACGATGGCCAAAGAACTCTCTATTTTGCACGGCCGGGTTTTCACAACAACAACACGGCACGCTACCAAGGAGGGACAGCTCGAAACATCTGGAAATTCACAACAGGAGAAAAGGAAGCAAAAAATTTAACAGCCGATTTTCCCGGGGAAAATTTTTCTCCCATGTGGTGGAACGGTCGTCTCTACTACGGATGTGACCGCAGCGGGTCCTGGAATATCTGGTCGATGAATCCGGACGGTCAGGACCTCAAACAACACACATTCCATGTCGGATGGGATGTGCGCGATCCCTCCATGGATAAAGGAAAAATCGTCTACCAGTTGGGTGCAGATATCCGAATGGTGGATGTCACAAATAATAACGACAAGGTTGTTCCGATCACACTGGCTTCGGATTTTGACCAACTGCGTGAAAATTGGGTCGAAAATCCGATGAGTTATGTGACATCTGTCCATGTTCATCCCGAGGGAGAAAGTGTCGTCCTGACATCTAGAGGCCGAGTGTTCGTGGCGCCTGTAGGAGCGGGACGCTTGGTGCGAGCATCCTATAAAGAGGGGATTCGTTACAGAGATGCGGTTTTTATGCCGGACGGAAGAAGAATCCTGGCCGTATCGGACGAAAGTGGCGAGCTTGAATTTGTCACTATGCCCGCAAATGGTGTAGGTAGAGAACAAATCTTGACAAAAAACAGCATTATACTGCGATTTCAGGGATATCCCTCCCCCGACGGAAAATGGTTCGCTTTTGACGACAAAAACAATGATCTTTGGATTGTCAATATTGAAAGCGGAAAACAGCGCAAGGTGTCTTTTAATCGCGAAGGCATCCGCGATATTTCCTGGTCTCCGGACAGTAAATGGCTGGCTTTCTCTCAGGCCGCGCTGAACAGCTTTATGCAGATTCACCTCTACAATGTGGATTCCGGAAATCGGGTGCCCTTAACAACCGACAGAGCTAACAGTGTCAATCCTTCCTGGAGTCCGGATGGAAAATTTATCTATTTTCTATCAGACAGAAATCTGCGTTCAGTTGTGGGAAGTCCTTGGGGAACCCGTCAACCCGAGCCGTATTTTAATAAACCACAACTGATCTATGCACTCTCTCTGCAAAAAGGCATCCCTTCCCCTTTTAAACCAGCCAATGAGCTGGTCAAATCCGCAGGACCTCAGGAAAAACCCAGGGGAAAAAAGACGGATAGCCTCATCATTAAAATCAATTTGGAGGGGATCCAGAAACGGATTCGTGAGGTTCCAGTCGCACCGGGAAACTACGGCAGTTTGAACGTTAACGATAAGGCTCTTTTCTGGGTTGAAAGAGGCGCTGGATTCGGATCTCCAGCACAACTCAAAGCTATCCCCATCGGGAATAAAGATCCTCAAGTGGTCACCCTTACAGATGGGATCAGGGGGTTTGAATTCTCGATGGATAAAAAGAAAATTATGTTCCGGAAGGGAAATTCCATCTATGTGGTGGATGCGGTTCCCAGAAAAATTTCCAACCTAAGCGCAGGGGCAGTCGACCTCAGAGGCTGGAGTTTTCCCATCGATGTCAAAGAGGATTTTAAACAGCTTTTTATCGATGCATGGCGCTTGGAAAGAGATTATTTTTACGATCCAGGAATGCACAGCCTCGACTGGGAGGCGGTCCGGGATAAGTATCTCCCGCTTGTCAAGAGAGTCACTACACGATTGGAGCTGAATGACCTCAT
Source organism: uncultured Eubacteriales bacterium (assembly GCA_964346585.1). Taxonomy (GTDB): domain Bacteria; phylum Acidobacteriota; class Aminicenantia; order Aminicenantales; family Aminicenantaceae; genus SOIA01. Next base: position 4,047 of record CAYFVQ010000152.1, read on the forward strand.
CGGCATGGTCGTGGGAGAGCTTTCGGCCCTGCATGTCAGTGTCCGGGGTGGTGATCTCAGAAGGGGCTCAGATCAAATCCGTGTGGCCACTTTTGGGGCACGCCTAGAACGCAGCGAATCAGCCGGAGGATATAAAATCGATCACATCTATCTCTCTGATCCCGATTATCCATCTGAACTCTCACCTCTTGCGGATCCTGACCTCGACATAAAAAAAGGGGATATTATTGTCAGCATCAACGGCCGTTCCACTCTGTCCGTCACACATCCCAATGCACTTCTCCGTAATCAGGCCGGACGACAGGTCTTGGTTGAAATCAAATCCGCATCAACTGGAAAAACTTCACCATACATTATCATTCCTACTGGTAACGAATCCGGGCTCAGATACAGTGACTGGGAATACTCGCGGCGCCTCAAAGTCGAAGAGGACAGCGGCGGGGATATTGGCTACGTTCATCTTCGAGCTATGGGCAGCAGAAATATCACGGAGTGGTACCGAAACTTCTACCCTGTGTTTAACCGAAAAGGCTTGATTATCGACGTGCGGCACAACAGGGGCGGCAATATCGACAGTTTCATCCTGGAAAAACTGATTAGGAAGGCCTGGTTCTACTGGAAAGATCGAGTGGGCCAGCCCACATGGAACATGCAGTATGCTTTTAGGGGGCACGTCGTGGCCCTTTGCGATGAAAACACAGCTTCTGACGGAGAAGCTTTTGCGGAAGGTTTCCGAAGGCTCGGATTAGGAAAAGTCATTGGCACACGCACATGGGGAGGTGAAATCTGGCTCTCAAGCAATAACCGATTGACCGACCGGGGATTGGCCAGAGCTCCACAGACTGGAGTTTATGGACCCGAACGGATCTGGCTGATCGAAGGCCACGGAGTGGATCCCGATATTGTTGTCGACAATCTGCCGCATGCCACTTTCAAAGGCCAGGATGCCCAGCTTGATGCGGCCATTGCCTTTCTCAAGGAACAGATTAAAACTCATCCCGTAGATGTTCCCGCGCCTCCGTCCTATCCGGACAAGTCATTCAAGCCGAAAAAAAAATAACGCACTCATAACGACAAAGTCAACAGCTTGAAAAAGTGACCTCAAAAATACTCGCTGCTCTCTTTGTCTGCTAGTCATACGTTCTTTACAGACTTTTCCCCGTGTAGTGGATATGTAACAGATTTTGCAAGAAAACGCCCAATTACGGCTAACAGTGCTTAAAGGAAAAACTGCCTTCTACCCCAGTTAATAGGGGAGAACAGTCATGTTCTTTATTGGGCTAATAACCCGGAGGTCGTCGGTTCAAATCCAGCCCCGCTACCATTTTTCATTCAACCACTTACGCAAAAATCCACTCCTAAAGGGCCCATAACCCGTTCTTTAGCCTCCCATATATGAGGCATTTATGACCACTACGTTAAAAGGGATGGTTTCTGCCTTTCTGTCAACAAGAAGACTGAGGAACCTGAGCCCCAGGGCGATCATATTCTACAGCCAGCATCTCAGTAGGTTCCGTTTAGTTTAAGGAGCCGTTAAGCTTGATATGCTCAGGTAAAACACGATTCGCTCTCTTGTCGGCTTCGGGCATGCTGAACTCTGTTGGATATACGGGTTTTACAAGCTCTTAATGTGATAGCCCACCGATGTGTTGGTAATATTGTAATGGATTCATGCACCAAAGCCCCTTCCTGCTTTTCTGTTTGGATAGACAATCGTGAATTTACTCAGGATATATAGTAATCTTTCGTCTCAAATCATTTAAAATCTTATACTGCTATCTCATCGAAATTGGGGATTCCTTAAATTCTCAAGATGCTCAACACTTTTTCTTTGATATTGAAACCCATCGTGCATTGAACAGAGCACTGCTTACAGTCTGTACAAGCAACCTGATCGAGTTCCAGATGTTCTATCGCCTCTTTGGCTTTCGCAGGATTCTTATATCCGTATGCATACATATAACTTCTCATAAGGGTAGGGATGTCGAAGTTCCTATTGCATTGGGGAAGACATTTTTCGCAGTTCTGGCAATACAAACCGGGATAAAAAGAGTTGCTGTCAAGTCTCAGGTCCTTTTTCTCTTGTGGTGTTAACCTTAAATCCTGCATGATGGAAAAACCTTCATTCATTTCGTTCAAGGAACCGAACTCAGGAACCGCGGCATGCACATTATCATCTTGCAAAACCCATTTCAAGGCTGCCTTCATGTTAATCATGTCTTTACGCTTCTGGTCCCAGTAAACGCCGGCTTGCGTTTTCATGGCAATAATGCCGACTCCCGCTTTTGCAGCAGTAGAAATGGCTCGCTTGATATCATCCACGTATATTTTCCGAAAATTGTAAGATGTTAGAACAACATCGTAAATTTTACTGTCCACGACGGCATAGAGCACCTCAGGTTCATTCTGGTGTAGAGTGACTCCTATAAAGCGAGCTTTGCCGTTTTTTTTCAAAGATTCCATAACTTCCAAAAAAGGCGCATGTAAAACAGCTTCCCGTTTGGCTACCCCCAATAGGTAATAAATATCCACATAGTCTAAATCAAGACGTTTCAGACTTGCCTCAAAGGATTTGATTATCATTTCTTTTGTGTAAAGCTTTATCTGGTCCTTTGGTCTTCTCCACATCGAAAACCCCGTTGCGATGATATAAGAATCGCGGGGAATCCCCTTTAAAGTCCTTCCGATCATTGTTTCCTGATTTCCTCTTCGATACTCAGGAGATGTATTGATGTGGTTCATTCCTTTTTTTAAGCCAGAAGTGATGAGTTCTGGCTGTTCAGGGCCTCCCAAGCCGACTACAGAAAGTCTTATTCCTGTCCTCCCGAGGTTTCGATAAACGATTTTATCCTTTTTTAAGTCCTTTTCTGGGCTGAGTCTCTCCTTAACAACCTTGGGTAACAGGACAGCCCCGGCAATTCCCTTGATTCCGTATTTTAAAAAATTTCTGCGGCTGCTGTACATTTTATGTTTAGTCATTATAGTCTCATTTATTTACCTTTTTCTCCGCCTTCCAAATCCCTTCTCTTTTCATCTCTGGAATTTGAAATTTCCCTTTCATATGGGATGCATCCTTTAACGTCATATTGGCGTTCATTTTAAACTCTCTGTCACCTGACTGAAAGGATATGTCAAGAATAAGATTGTTCTTAGAGAAGTTTGTAATGGCAACCTGAGTGTAATTTGTTCCAGCCTCATCCGAAAAAGTCCCAGATAACGTTCCGTCCTTTTCTTCTAATACCAGAGTAAGTATTCTCTTTGAGCCGGGACTGATTTTAAAGGCTGCCGGGCCTTCCCAAGTTCCTGTTATATCTTTGATCTTGAATCCTTTTTTATTCTTTTCATCGTCTTCATTTTTCCTTAGGGCAGTCCAACTGCCGAAACTACCAAGAGATTCCCAACGACCTTCCATTTTTGCTTTGGAAATGATCATTTTAAAGGACATTTGATGATCGTCAGAAGAGGTTTCAACCAGAGCTTTGAAGGTTAATACGTCGTTTTCACGCTTCGGCTCCGTTATATCAAAATTTATATAACCCCAGTCATCGGATATTTTTCCTGAGATCGTTCCGTCCTTTTCAGTGAGTACTAGAGTCAATTCCATATCGATATCTATATCCGCAATATATATTGTTCCTTCCCAGATTCCTGTTAAGTCAATTTTTTCCTTAGAGCCGACCGGATTTGGAACTAAGGTAAGAAATAATACGAGTATTGCTGTTGACAAAACCTTTTTCATTGTACACTCCTTGTAATAAAACAATATGGGCCTTTTATTGTGAAGACGCATCTGAAAGAAAAAAGGTTCCCTTCAATCGGGGCGTGTTTGATTTTTTTTTCTATTTTCCCCAAATACAACCTGTTAACATCCTGAAATAAAAGATCACGTCGAAAACGACCAAGTCATGGCTAGAAAAAAGCAACAATCAACCAAAAGCTCCAAACCTTCAGTTCAAGATAGACTTTTCCATGGATTCAGCAAAGAGCCGCCAAGAAAGCCTAAAAAAATATTCCCTCTTTTCCTCAGTTGCCATCAGGAGTTCGTGTTGGATATTATGAGGCGGAGGTCGCTGGTTCAAATCCAAGCCGCCTGCTACCATCTCATTTATTCATCTTCCCCAGATTGTGTGTCCCTTTTACCCTATAGGATAACCTTGTGGAAATTGTGGAATCTTACGGACCAGAAAATTAATCTGGATGAAAATTATTATTATTTACGGGTGATTTTTTCTGTTCGTATCACTACATACTGTATTAACTGGCTATTATCTTTGGAATCCAATGTTGGAAAATCAAACTGCTCGATATGCCAGCCTAAAAGATTCCAGCGTGACATTTGCTTTTTACTGTTTTCCGGAAATTTTCAACTCCACTATATGACCCGCTTTCCATTCGCCATCTTCAAACCTAAACCATCTATCGATTAATCTTCCGTCATCAGTGATTTCAAAGGTGTTTCTAAACTCCAGAGTTCTATCTGAGAACATGATATATCCATACATCAATATTTTCCCATCTTCTTTTTTGACATGTCCTTTGGTGATTGTCCCTTTGTTGTTAATTCTGAATGTGGCGATTTCCTTTTTTTCCGGGTCCCAATACAAATAGCCTTCTGAAAAATTGCTTAATTCTTGGACATAAGAAGAGAATTTTACGGCTTTGCCATCCCAGATAACATCCCACCGTCTGGGCAGTTCTATCATTTTGTCGCTGTCCAGGGCTTTCAAATATCCCACCCAATTTTTATTTACCAGAGGTTCGAGAATTTCCAGATTCTTATCGAGGGCTTGACCGAAAACCGGATTCGTAATTACCATCAAAAAAAGTACGATCAAAAAAAAGATTCTTTTGTTTCGTGCAATCATCATTGTTTCTCCTGTTTTTCTTTTGCTTTATCTGGAATGCTCAGATTGGTCGATCTTGAGAACAGTATGGAGGAGTACGTTGACTCCATTTTCCATATCTTCAGGACGAGTGTATTCTTTTGGCGAATGACTGATTCCCCCTACACTCGGAGCAAATATCAATCCGGTGGGAGCGATTCTGGTCATGTTCTGTGCATCATGACCCGCCCCACTGGGCATGAGAAGGGAGGTGAGGCCCAATTCACGGGCCGCTTCCAATATGTATTTCTGGATACGAGGATCCGTAGGAGCAGGAACAGCCGTGGCTTCAATGGGAGAAAAAGTGATACGGGTGCCTGTCTTTTTTTCGATGGCTCTGGCTTCCTCCCTGATATTTTTGTACAGCCTATTGATTTTTTCTTCCTCAAGGTCCCGCAGCTCAAGGCTCATGATCACTTTTCCGGGGATGACATTCGGCGCGCCCGGTTCAGCCCGGATTCGACCGACTGTTCCGACCTGACTGCCTTCGACTGATGTGACCACCCGGTTCACGGCGATAATCAAGTGACTCGCAGCCAATAGAGCGTCCTGACGCATATTCATTGGCGTTGTTCCTGCATGATTGGAGAAGCCATTAACCGTCACCTCCCACCAATTAATACCCACGATCCCTTCAACAACTCCGATATCGATAGCTCTGGATTCAAGGATCTTGCCCTGTTCTATATGGAGCTCTATGAAGGCTTTAATGTCCCCTTTTTTTCTAACTGCATTCGCCAGCTTACCCGGATTTCCGCCGACTGCCGCAATTCCTTCTTTCACTGTTTTCCCGCTGTGGCTGATGACTTCAAGCGCCCCTTCTGTCAGTGTCCCAATCATAGCCTTGCTTCCTATCAGCCCTCCTTCTTCATCAGTAAAAACAATAACTTCGAGAGGGTGCCGGGTTATGATACTCTTCTCTTCAAGTGTTTGAACACATTCTATTGCTCCTAAAACGCCTAAAGCCCCGTCATAAATTCCGCCATCAGGCACAGAGTCGGAGTGTGACCCAAAGAGAATGGGAGGAAGCTCAGGATTGAGGCCTTCTCTCCGGCCGATAATGTTCCCCGCTTCATCTGTTCGGATTTTCAATCCAGCTTCTTTCATCAGTGACAGGAGATAATCGCGGCCCTGAATATCCGCGTCACAGAATGCGACACGGCTGACTCCGCCATGATCATTTTTGCCTAACTCAGCAAGCTCTGAAATTCGCTGATCAAGCCGTTTGCCGTTTATCCTCAATTCTTTGAAAGGATTTTCTGTAGCTCTCATGAAAAGAGCTGAGAGAACCAACACTAATGCACCGGGAAAAAATATTCGCAGGTATTTCCTTTGTTTTCTCATGACGTTATTCCTTTGCCGGGGGAGTATCCTTATCCGTTTTTCCATGGATTTTGCGAAAAAAGAATATCAATTAAAAATGATTGCGTCAAAAAGAATAATCGAAAACGAGAATATAACGCAGCTTTCTTAAGTAGTATTCTCGAATATATCCGGCTGGCCATTATTTTTCACACCGACTTGATGGTAATGAATTATCAAAAGATGGAATCCTGGTTATATTCTTTCAAAGGTTGATATGAGGAATATTTATTTTTGTCCGAAAATGAACATTTGCTGTTAAAAAATGGTACTTCTTGTTTGAGAAACATCCGAATGTCCTCAGGTAAATGTTTTGGCACGTTTAATGCAATATAAATCGACATAACTTGTATTCTAATTATATTTGCTCTAGAAAATGATAAATATGAGATTGGACAAAAATTTATTGGAATGCAATAACTGTATGATGATAATGATGATAAATCAAGGAGTTGGAAAGAAGGGATGAAAACAATCACTGGTTTGAGAAAGCATTTACTAGTCATTCTTCTTTTAAATCTTGTTGTTTTTTGCAGTATTGAAGAGATTTGGTCTCAAGCAAAGACTGATAGAGAATTCAGGCCGCCGGAAGTAATATTGAACTTTGCGGGCGTTGAGCCGGGAATGATAATTGGTGAAGTAGGAGTAGGCGATGGATTTTTGACTTTTCCCTTAGCTGAAAGGGTAGGAAAAACAGGCAAAATTTATGCCAATGATATTAACGAAAATTATTTGGAAGACTTTAAATATTTTCTCGAACAAAAAGATTTGGGAAACATTGAAATCGTAATCGGGGAAACAGAGGACCCGTTATTTCCTGAGGATGATCTCGATATGATCATCATGGCTGATGTGTTCCATGATCTTGAAAAGCCAATAAGTCTTATAGAAAATACGAGAAAATATCTAAAATCAGATGGAAAACTTGTTATTTCGGAAAGAGATAACACGAAGTACTATGATCATCCTTCATACTATCCTCATTTCAAGACAAAAGAACAATTGTTATACATAATGGCTAAATCAAGCTTTGATCTAATAAAGGTCGATACATCTTTGGAAAGAGATAATTTGTACATCTTCAAAATTTCAAAGAGAAAGAAAAAAGATGTTTGGAACAAATGGATGAAAGAATTTCAATTGAAGATGGATAAAACAATGGAGTATGAAAAAGAAGTCAGTTTTTCAAATGTAAATAAGAGAATTAATTGGCAACGACTTTTGGACGAATTTAAGGACAATAATCCGAAAACTGACGAAGATGAAGAATGGAGAGCTTTTATTCATGAAAGAATTGACTTCCTGAACGAGAGCATCAAGTCCCAAAACAAGTCCCGCATAGAGAGAACCCAAAGGCCTGTTGAACCTAATACAAAAATTCGTGTTGATTATATTTCGTTGGATCATGATGATCTCAGCAAAATATTCCGAAAACTTGGATTTGTGTTCAGTAGAATAATCAAATCCGGAGAATTTGATAATTTGTACAAATTAAAAATATTCAAAGGGAATACTGTCATCATTGACGAAACGACTCATTTAATGTGGCATCAAAACGGCTCTCAAGAACTGTTTGACTTTTTTGATGCTCAGATATGGATCGATGAATTGAACAAAAATGATTATGCAGGTTTCTCAGATTGGCGATTACCTAATGTTGAAGAAGTGATTTCAATCATGGAAAAAGATAAGCAGATTAACAAACTCCATATTGATCCTATTTTTTCAAAAACTCAGAACTTTTTTTGGACCGGCGACACTTATTACAGCGGACTTGCATGGATGGCATATTTTAATACTGGATCGTTTACCGAAGCTCTCTTAATTAATAGATGCTACGTACGGCCTGTAAGATCAATTCAATAATATCACTAACTTTGTGAATCCGAATTTATGCGCATTCAAAAATCGCAGGATATAATATGGGCATATCATTTGTACTCTAAAAGGGGAAATAGAGGTAGAAATCATGGCTTGCAATAAGTGGTTTTATAAGTATCATTTCCAGGAAAGACACTCCATTTTCAATGGATCATTGTTAGAAAAAAGATTGTTTGTAAGAAAGAAGGGATACATGATAAGGAAATCAATTAACATTTTTATCCTATTGATGTTTTGGGCAGTCCTGTCGCTGGTATTCAGTGCGGCGCAGGAGCAGAAAAATCCATTCGACGCTATTCAATACATTGCCCGTGCCATTCGAGAAAATCCGATAGTGTGCCTGGCTGAAGGAGGGCATTGTTCCAAAACGGCCCATGATTTTCTGAAGACAATGCTATCGGATAAGAATGTCCAGGATGCGTTGGACGTGATTATCGTAGAATTTGTCACAGCCAGGCATCAGGAACTGTTGGATGATTATATGGAAGGAAAAGACATCTCCTTTAATGAGCTGAGCAAACTCTGGCGTGACACCACAGTATCCTCGATGGTCCAGACATGGGATAGCCCCCTCTATTATGGGTTTCTGCAGCATATACGGGCTATAAACAAGTCACTGTCGAAAGGAAAAAAGATCCGGGTTATGGGGGGCGATCCACCCATCAAATGGGAAGAGATCAAAAGCAAAGAGGATCACCGTATTTATTTTCGTCAAAGAAATTCTTTTCCGAGCAGTCTTGCGTTGAAACAGGCGGCAAATCAAAAAAAAAGAATCCTTATCATTTTCGGCGGTGGTCACTTGGCAAAGGTTCCGTCTAATATAGGTGGCCGAATCAATAAAGGGCTGACCAACCTAATCCAAGAAGAACTTCCGGATGGAGTCAAGTCCTTTAGTTTCTTAATACCCAAAGAACTCAAAGTTGAAGACAGAGTGCAAGAATTGGAAAAGGGAAAGATGTATGAAACAAAAAGTCATTGGTCGGGAGATCTGCCTGCAGGCCTTCTCTTTCCCATGGTTTTTCAACCAGACGGGACCAAAGCAGAACCTTACAAGGCATGCAAGGTGAGGGATCTCTATGATGCGCTTGTGTATATCGGGGAGCTGACAGAATGGATTTTCCATTCTCCTGAAGTCTTCCAGGATGACGAATACTGGGCGGAACTCAACCGCAGAAGCATGATTTTATTTAACCGGCCTATGGATGAAAAATTAAGACGCCTCAGATAAACTGGCAAACATCATGAAATGGACATACCGCAATTGCTGGAGTTTTTCGGTAAATAATGAAATGCTCGACTCATTGAAACACCTCTTTGAGAATTTTTGAATCTTCCATCCTGGTATAAGGTTCAAGTCTTTGACGGCGTGAAAGCATTTATCAGGGTTTGGACAGTTGATAAACTCTTAAAAGGTTAGAATCGTATTTATAAAATGTGGAGGGGCATGTAGTGCATAGAAAGATAGTTATTATCGCCTGCTTAATTTTTCTCATTTTATTTTTCGTCAGTCATGCACAGCAACAAGATTTGACTGAGCTGAGAGGACCCTACCTCGGCCAGAAACCACCGGGGGATATACCTGAATTATTTATGCCTGGAATTATTTCAAACTGCGATCTGCACAGCAGTGTTCTTTTTTCCCCGGATGGAAACGAAGTGTATTTCTCAAAACTGAATGGATCCTGGAATATCATGTTCATGAAACAGGCAAATGGACGATGGACACAGCCTCAGTTTCTCTGCAAAGGCCTTACACCTTTTCTAACTCCGGATGGGAAAACGCTGTTCTTCTCCACTCAGGAGTGGGATCTTTGGAAAATGGAAAGATCGGCCGCCGGCTGGGAAGAGCCGATAAAATTAAACCCTGTCATCAATTTTGCAAGAAGACAGGATGGCCCATCCGTAACCAGTGATGGGACACTCTATTATGGGACGAATTATCGGGATGCAAAGGGTATTGTCCACTCTGAATTTGTTGATGGTCACTATTCTGAACCGAAGCCATTGGGGAGTGGAATCAACAGTAATCACAATGAGGGCTTTCCCTATATCGCTCCTGATGAGAGCTACATAATCTTCTCTTCCTTTCGGCCCGGGAGTTTTGGGCTGGGTGATCTCTATATCAGTTTTCGAAGAGATGATGGCACTTGGACAGAGCCTCGGAATCTGGGTCCTAAAATAAATTCAGAAGCCAAAGACAGGTTTCCGTATGTCTCCCCAGATGGAAAATTTTTTTTCTTTAACAGCAGCAGAGTATCAAAATTGAATGCGAAGAAAATTCCCGATGGCCCCGGAAATATTTTCTGGGTGGATGCAGGCTTCATCGAAGAATTGAAACCGAAAGAATTGAAATAAAGGAGAAAGCCATGAAACAAAGAGCTATTTGTATTGGAATATTATTGTCCCTTGGTATCGTATTTAACTGTTGTGTTCCACAGGATGATCTTCCGGTTCTCAAAGGCCCTTACCTCGGCCAAAAACCACCAGGGATGATACCGGAGATTTTTGCTCCTGGTATTGTGTCAACTGGCATGCATGAAGCGTCTCTCGTATTTTCTCCCGACGGAAAATTGATGTCTTTCCATATCATGCATCTAACCCATAGATTTACAGCCATTGTTTTTGTTGAACAGAAAAATGGTCAGTGGACAAAACCTCAAGTTGCTAGTTTTTCTGGTAAATTCCAAGATTCTGATGCTTTT
>CAYFVQ010000153.1:0-73257 GCA_964346585.1 uncultured Eubacteriales bacterium
AGTGCAGCCCTTGAATAGAATGAATGGTATGAAGCAGGTCATGAGGATTTGTAAGATCTGATTTTTTTTCATTTTGAGCTCCTTTTTCTGGCGTGTACTGCCTTAAGTGTTCAAGATAATTCTCCTCTGTTATCCTGGCAATAGGACGGCTGTCATTTTTTTTGTGACATTTGTCATTTGCATCAAGAAAAGGTTTGGATTATCTTAGAAAAGACGCTCTGGTCACCAGTTGTCTTAAAATGGAACACGTCCTGATTGCCTTTTATATCATTGCCGTATTTGCAGGAGGATTGTCCCTTTTTTACGCCAACCAGTTGAAACGTATCCAAGCTGTTCCTTTTCTTTCTTCTTACACCGGGTTTATTCTTTTTTTCTGTCTGCTGGTTGTCTATTATCTGTTGAATATCTATTTTTATGTCAATCTGCTGGGTTCGTCACCGTCTTTCTCGGTCATTCTTAAATTCTATACCATTATCAGATCGTTGATCTTTTTTTCCATTGTTGCCGGGTTGGTTTGGTTTTTTATCCGTTCGGTCTGGCAGTTGATACAAAAACCCGTAAACCGTTTGTTTTGGCATCTTTTTATCGCATCGCTGGTAGTTTTTATTTTTAGTTACGGGATCGGTGCGGCCTTATTCTTTAAAGATAACAATTATGAGTGGCTGCTTTCGACTCAAAATGTTCTGCTCGTTTGGAAAATGACAGTCCCAATAGCGACCATGGTTTTTCTTTATCGCTATCGACTTGGCCTTCAAGATTCAGTTCGGAAAAAAATGACAACCATATTTATAACATTTTACAGCCTGGGTTTTATTTTTTTATATCTAAGGACTAAAATTCATGTTTCGAAAATAGGAGGGGAATCTTTACATATTTTTGTTTTGTTTCTTTTTGGGATTTTTCCGATCTTCTGGTTGATAAGATATTTTCAGCCCGGAGCGATATTGTCTGAGATTCCTGTTGCTTCAAAGAATGTATTGGATGGAATCGAGAAAAAATACAATTTATCCAGAAGAGAAAGGGAGGTTATGGATCTCATTCTCAAAGGACAGAGCAACAAGGAGATTATGTGTGTTCTTTTTCTTTCGCACGGGACAGTAAGAAATCACACTTCCAATCTCTATCAAAAATTAGGCGTGAACAGCCGCTTGAAATTGATACAGTTCATTCTGAACTGGGGGAAAAATAATCATTCCGTCTATTGAGCTGATTTAATAGAAATTCCTTTTTGAGCAAGCCAGAAATACCTCACCATTATTGACCGCATGTTATAAGTATACAATACCATGAATCTAGCTCGATGAAGCTTTAGTAACGATTAGGTGAAGGCAAAAGAAGATTTATTTGGGAAGAAGCACGACTTCTGTCGCTCCCCATCCGCCTCCTCCGTAATGAGAGGCCTTGAAGCGGATGACATGAGGATCTTTTTTTAGAATGCTGTGAACGATCTTAAGGAGTGTTCCCTTCCCTTTGCCGTGTATGATTCTGACGTTATAAATACCCCGGCTTCGGCACTCTCTCAAATATTCCGATACAAGATCCTTAACATCCTTAGGGTGAAACGTATGTAGATCCAGCACTCCATCTATAGGAATCTTTACAGGATCATCATCTTTCATCTATCTCTATTTAAAAATTGTTCAAACAACGGGATCGATGGGTTCCAGAAAGGGAAATCTATGAAAGTCAGTGTCTCTGGTGTAGATCCTTTTGATTCCATGTTCTCGCATCAATATCGCTGTTTGAGCGTCATACAACAGGTTCCCACTCAGAGACGGCAATCTATTGACGACCTCTGCGGCAACATCGGCATGCCTCCCTGTTGCAGCAAGAATGCCCAGCGAAGAAGAAGCGAGGACAGCTTCTACAAAACTCCACGCCTGAGTAACGGACCAGGGCTTGCGGAAAACTCTCGGATGAGTGATCACCCTAAGAAATTCATACACAATCCCCCAGGTCACATACCATACTGATGTCTGACTGCGCCATTCCTCAATCAACTCGTAGCAGCGGCTGTGAAATGAGGAATCTTCATCGGCCGCATAAACCAGAATATTTGTGTCTGCGACAAACACTAACGGCCCTCCATGGCTTGGTAGAGAGCATCCCGGTCAGAGATATCCACCAAAGGGCCTCCACTCTTGAATTTTGGAAGGGGAGGGATTTTGCTTGGGGTTTTCTCAGACTGAAACAGAAGTCTAAGCCCGGACTCCACAAGCTCGGACATCGTACATCCGCGCCGGACAGCCTCCTTTTTCAGAAGCGCCATAACAGAATCATCGATTTTCAACGTCGTTTTAATTTTCATACATATTACCATACATTATGTATGGCTGTATGTCAATATGCCTGGCATGTATTTCTCAATCATTTATGAACTGTTTTAGTTTGAATGGAGTCGGGTCATTTGAATGAAGAGCAGGTTAAACTCCTAAAGAAGAAGACGCGAAATCGAGAAAAATTTCTCATCGGTAAAGTAGAAAAATTGAGAGTTTAGTCTTAAAAATATTTATCTTTTGGTAAAAGGGATGTACGTATGAAACAGAGCCATAATTTCAAGATTCCTTTTTTACTTTGGGAGCACTTCTCTAATCAAATCTGCCAGTCTTTTTATTCCGACTCCTATCTGCTCGACCGAGGGAAAGGAAAAGTTCAACCTCATGGTGTTGCTGCCTGATTCATCGCAGTGAAAGGGATGTCCAATGACATAAGCGATTTGGTGTTCAACAGCCATCTGAAAGATATCTTTGGTGTCAATCCCTTCAGGCAGCTTGAGCCAGAGAAACATGCCTCCACTCGGTTCTGACCATGTTGCTTCTTCCGGCATATGCTGATCCAGAGCCTTCAGCATGGCCGCGCATTTGGGCTTGTAGCACTGGATGGCCTTTTCGATGGTCTTCTTCATCTTTCCCCGCTTGATATACTCGGCCAGGATAAGCTGGTTAAATGAAGGTGTACAGAGATCGACGGACTGTTTGAGCGTGATGATTTTATCTGTGATGGATTCCTCAGCAACGATCCACCCCATCCTCATTCCAGGAAACAGGATTTTGGAAAAGGTTTTCAACATGATGACTCCTTTTCCACCGCTGATTGTCCAGAGACTGGGCAGGATTTTTCCTGTGAAGCTGAGTTCCCGGTAGGGGGAATCTTCGACCAGCGGGATCTCGTTTTCATGAGCGATCTGTAAGAGTTCGTGTCTTCGGTCGAGACTCATGGTTATTCCTGAAGGGTTTTGAAAGTCGGGGACTGTGTAGATAAAGCGCGGTTTTTCCTCTTTTTCCATCATTTTATCCAGCGTCGTCCGCAGATATCCGATGTCCATCCCATCATCATCCAAGGGAATCCCGTGCATATTCGTCCCACAGCGGCGAAACGCTTGGACTGCTCCAAGATAGGAAGGGATCTCCATTACTATCGGAGCGCCTTCATCCAGGAACAGGAGGGAGAGAATATCGATTCCTTGTTGAGAGGAGGATGTCACACACACTTGCTCGACTGATGCAGCGTCGCCATACTTACTCATGTGATGAACAAGAGCTTCAAGCATTTCCTGTTCTCCTTGTGTCGGGCCGTATTGGAGAGCTAGACAGCTCTTTTTTTCGAGAACCTCCCGGGTCAATTCGATAATGTCCTGGATTGGAAAAAGAGCGGGATCAGGCAATCCTCCACCGAAGGATATCACTCCGGGATTTCTGGACCATTTTAAAAGTTCTCTTATTTCGGATCTGATGATATGTTTAGAAACGTTTGAAAATTGGTATGTCATTAGAGGGATCCTTTATTTTATTTTCCATTATTATTTTAAAGCCAGAATTGTCTGGGCTCAACAGCCAATTTTGTTAAAAATCCAGCCAACCAATTTGAGAAGGCCCATCTTTATATTTGAATGTTCAAAGCCTATTGACCGGAAGAAATGATGGACATACCGACCGTTAATCTACGCTCCTCTTTTCCCCTTTCAAATTTTCAATTGACCTGACTTTTTTTTGCGTCTTTTTTGCAGATATTCATCTGGAATGGGATTATCGCTCTGCTCATCTTCCCAGGTGATACTGCTGATCCACCATCTCTCTCCATCGTGAAAGAGCTGGAGGCTGTTGATTCCTCGGGCAGGATGGCTCTGTTCATGCGGGTTCATTATTTTCTCGTAAACGCTGAAAACCTGAGCGATGTGGGCATACACATTCGTCCTGCGTGAGATCTCGGATTCGGAGAAGCTCGTCAGCTGTCCTGATTTTATCCGCTCTTTGAAAGAGGATATGAATCCTTCCGTCTCAGTTTTTATAACACCCTCAGGAGTGATGCGGATGAACGAAGCCTGGGGAGTGAATAAATGGCGAAACCGCTCCATATTCGGTTCTTCGCCTTCGGAAAATGTGATTGACTCGTAAAGGGCCTTGACTATGGCATCGATTGAGTTGGCATCGTCTGCAATTGACGGAGAGACGGATGGATTTGCTTTTGAGTTTTCTTCTGATGAATCCGGCAAAAGAGCCCGGGTATTTTTGTTTTTCTCTGATGAGCAAAAGCAAATAAAACAAAAGGAAAACAGAAGAAAGATCAAGGCTAATTTACTGATAATCCATTGAGTCAAACGGACTGGTTGGAATTTGTGTGACATGGCAATCACCTCTTTTTCTTATTTGGATAGAGTCTCCCTGCAGAAAACACCACTATTTTATTTGTTCTTTTTGGATCTGGACATGGCGGATGTTCTTGGGACATTCCTTTGGATAACGGGAGGGATTTTAGATAGATTATACTGGAATTTTCCTTTTGGGTTTGCTCCAAATCCCTCACCATTTTGCATAATTTTCATCCACTGACGACTGAGGATGAGACTATCACATCCAAAACGGCAAGGTCAACGATTCAAAATGAGTGACGAATCAAACGAAACCTTCAAACCATCAAGCTTTGGATAGGTTCAGTCAGTTCCCTTTAATATTTGATAAGAAAATCGAGAAAAAGAGGCTCACTCAGCCAGCAAAGCGGAAAAGGAAATTCTTATCCCTCCTTAGTATTTTCCAGAATATCTATAAAGCTTTCCCAGTAGTGTAATTTTTTTTAATAAAGAGTCAGATTTATTCATAGCGCAGGGAATCAGCAGGATTGGCTCGTGCGGCCTTTATGGCTTGATAGCTGACTGTCAGCAGGGCAATGAGGAGTGCGAGAACTCCTGAGAATAAAAACATCCATATCTTTAAGTTCGTTCTATAGGCAAAGTTTTGGAGCCATTTGTCCATAAAATAATAAGCGACGGGCCAAGCGAGGATATTGGCGATGAGCACCCATTTTAAGAATTCTTTCGACAACATCGACACAATCTTCGAAACTGAAGCACCGAGAACCTTACGAATTCCAATCTCTTTGGTGCGTTGTTCTGTCAGATAAAACGCCAGTCCGAAAAGACCCAGGCAGGAAATGAATATTGCCAGAAATGTAAAATAATTGAAAAGGGTTTTTACTATTTCCTCGTTTTTGTACAAATTGTCAAGTAGTGTATCAACAAAGCCGTACTCGAAAGGATATTGAAGATTATAGGATTCCCATTTGTTTCTCAGGAATTTTATGGTATTGGATATATCCTGGCTTTTGATTCTGACAAATAAATAATTCAGTTGTCGGTTTACCATAACAAGGATGAGAGGTTCGATTTTATTATGTAGGGACTTGAAATTATAATCTTGGACAACTCCGATAATGGTTCCCTGCCAATTTCTGATTGACAAGCGCTTTCCGACCGGAGATTGAAGCCCCATGGCATTTATGGCTGTTTCATTAAGGATGACTCCGTTGTTCTCATCCAATGAGAAGTTCCTGGAAAAACTTCTTCCTTCTTTCATATTCATCCCAAATGTCTTGAAGAAATCATAATCGACATCTACTCCTTGCATGTGAATCGTTTCCTCCGGATTTTTCCCCTCCCAATCCAGATTACCGGTTGCCCAGTTTCTTCCGAAAGACGGCAGGTTTGAAGACGCCGTTACGCTCAAAATATTTGCATTTCTGAGCAGTTCATTTTTGACTGTTTCGTATTGCTGTCGAATCTTTCCAACAAGCGGAATGTAGAGAAGATTTTCTTTATTGAAACCCAGCTTCCTGTTTTTTATATAGTCAATCTGATTATGAACGACAGTCGTCCCGATAATCAGAATAACGGAAAGAAAAAATTGAGCCACAACCAGAACCTTTCGAAACGCATAGCTTTTTGGGTCCGCACCGAAGACTCTTTTTAGGATTTTTGTGGGTTGAAAAGATGACAGATAAATAGAAGGGTAGAGGCCGGATAAAAGTCCGGTGAAGAGAGCGATTCCAATCAGTCCCAAGGGAATAGCAATGTTGTCGGTGAAATCCAAAACCAACTGCTTATCTGAAAGGTCATTGAAAACTGGAAGAAAGAAGAAAACAAAGGCAAAAGCAAAGCCTAACGCGATCATGGAAAATAATATGGATTCGCCAAAAAATTGCCTAATGATATTTTTCCTGTAGGCTCCGACAACTTTTCTCATTGCGACCTCTTTGGCTCGGTTGCTTGAGCGGGCGGTTGTCAGGTTCATAAAATTTATGCAGGCAATGAGCAAAACAAACAGAGCAATCGAGGAGAAAATAAAGATATATTTATAGTCGCTGTTGTTGGCAGCCAGAACGTCATATTCAAAATCCGAGTAGAGGTGAATCTGTTTGACCAGCTGGATAAACAAGTGTGCATTGGTATCAGGATTGATCGCTTCCAAATAACCGGAAATCTTTTGATTGACCTCGTCATAAGAGCTTTTTTTTTCAAGCAAGACATAAGTGAAAAAATTGAAATTTCCCCAGTTATTGATGTCCTGGCCCAGGTCTTCCAGCAAATTGAAGAGGAGGATAAAATCAAATTGAAGATGAGAGTTTTTCGGGATATTTTTCAGGACACCCGTTACCTGAAAATCTATCCTATCGTTGAAATTCAGGATTTTTCCCATCGGTTCATCATCGCCAAAATATTTTTGTGCCATCTTTTCTGTGATAACCACCGAACGTTTCCCGCGTAGGGCAGTCTTTGGATTTCCTTTGAGAAAAGGGAAGGTAAACATTTCGAAAAAGACCGGCTCAGCAAAAATGTTATGAGTTTCATTGAATTGTTTTTCACCATATCTCACTCGAAAGTTTCTGCCTAATTGTATCCTTGTGCTTTGGACGATATCCGGATATTCTTCTTTCAACGCTTGAGCGAGAGGCGCTTCGGTGACCGCCCACGGCCTCTGTCCGGAATACTCGACTTCAGCAATAACTCGCCCCAATCTGTTGGCATGGCGGTGGAACCGATCAAAGCTTAATTCATCCTGGATCCAAAGCAGAATCAAGATACAGCAAGCCATTCCAATGGCCAATCCGGAGATATTAATGAGTGAAAAAGCTTTGTTTCTTCCGATGTTTCTTAACGTGATTTTTAAATAGTTTTTAAACATTCCCACACTCCAGTAAACAGAATGAAAAAGCAAGGAAGGCAGTGATTTTATGAATTGCCATCTGTACCAGCGACGGGCATTTTTCATCCCTGATTCGCGGCAAATAAACTGAAACTCCTCTTCCAGGTCCCCGAGAAGAGAAGTATTACTGTAAGGCGGCAAGAATCTTTTTAAAATCCAGCGAAAGACTACAGGAGGATGATTGAGTTTTTTCATCTTGGTCAATCTTTTCTCTCATTCATCAGTGACGCAGAGAATTCCAACATTACTGAACTTTAATTAGAACGAATCGATAAGAGCCTTTTTTTTCACTCCATGCCACAAATTTTCCCGGGTTTTTGTATGCTCGAGGAGCGCCTCGATTCCTTTTTTACTGATCTTAAAAATCCGTTTACTTCGGCCCCCCCTCTCCTTCGTCGGCTCTGATAAAAAAGACTCCAGTAAACCTTTTTTTTCCATACGGTACAGGGGATCATATATGGCCCCAATCGACCAATTTTTGCCTGTTGCTTGAGAGACTTCTCTCCTGATGGTCATGCCGTAGGCATTGTCTTTCAGTCTTAGAATAGCCAGCAACAAGATTTCATCATGGCTTGATAGAAGTTTCATGATATCTCCCTCCGGATTTCCCATTGTATTTTTGAAAGCTACGCATTTGTCTTGATATCCAGAACATATATATAATGTAAGATGCATAAACGTTTAAAAAGGTTGCCTCTATATTAACTTCAAGAAGATTGGCATCTGCAAGATTGTGGGCGCTTCTGTGAATGATTTGATATTGATGCTGTCCAGAGACTGCACAAATGGGTGGTGGCATCCCATGTCATCGCATGACCGGTTGCCTATTTTATCGCGCGGAAATCTCTTAAAAGTTATTCTTTCAGAACTATCATCGGGCCGGAAATATTCGTCTTGTTTGGTTTGCAGCTTTAGTCATCGCTTTCGAAAAAGAATTGCTCATCAGGGGCGCATTGGCCGGCTGGTACAGACTCACTCAGGAACTTGGAAAGGGCGGTTAGGGACTGGTGTTCAAAACAGAGGATACAAAACTCAAGCATCCAACAGAACTTGTTTTTCTTTCAATTGTTGATAGGCGACTGTTCTTTCTATACCAATAAATCCCACTCGATGTTCACTCTTTTCAGCGCATAGCCCACTTCGCGCGTGTAGTCCCCGTAACAGGTCATCCAGTGGAAGCCGGGCATGCGTTTGGCAAGTGTCCGGTCGTCGCACGTGTATTTAATATCGATCTGTGAGCGGCAGATGGGCATAAACGGCGCATCGACGATTTCTCCGAGAAGGCCCACCCATCTTTTCGAAGCGAAATCGGGCACGATGTTAGTAACCATTTGGCCTTTGCTCATCTCCACTTTCGGTGCCGCACCGTAGTCTGATTCAAAATGAGTCAGAATCCGCGCGGGTTCTCGCGTTTTGCCGTCCATCTTTCTGGGGGCAGTGCAGTGGGCCAGAGTGATGATTCCTTCGTGCGGGTAGGTCGGGTCGTTGAAAAACATGGGTTTCCCTGAGATGTTGGCCAGAAGTATGCCCGAGGGAATGACCACAAAATCCGACTCGCAGAAAGCCAGATAACCGGCATCGTTGAGTGTGCTCAATGTGAGGCAGGCTGAGGTCTCTGCTATGGGCATGATCGTTCCCATGCAGCCGTTGATGGTGATGGCCCTGCTGCCCGCCTTTTTCATCAGTGCCCGGAAGACACGGTCGAGCAGGAAGGCATTTTCCACGAACTGAGATTTGGTCTCCAGCGTTGTTCCCGACGATTTTAGGTATGAGGCCGCTTGCTGCCGGGCTCTTTTTACAGCTTCCCGGTCAGAGCGCGCCGCCTGGATCAGTTTGCCCAGTTCCTCATAGGAGATTGTTTGGATGTCGTATTTCCATATGTTTTTTACCAATTGAGGTACGACTCCCTTCGGCTGGGACCAGGCACCAGGTCCGCCAACCGCCAGGATTCGTGTGCCCAAGGTGTTGCGCAGGCCATACAGGGCGCGCAGCCGCCAGAGAATTTCCTCTTGACTGTCAACCACAACATCATCATCATCAACACCTTTAACGGCAAGCGTATCCGTATGCTGCCTGAGATACCGCGGACTGATGATTTCATACCAGAGGTAGACTGGGCCTGACTTGTGGCGGCAGAAAAATATCATGTCCTTTCCCGCCTTTTCCAGCTCGTGGAAGATATCCATCCAGCCTCCTGCGGGATAAATCAATATCACATCAGCCGTGGAAAGGTCGTTTATTGTCGATAAATCCTTTGTCCCACGAACACGCGCTATGGGCAGGAAATCGATAGGGAACTCCGCATCTGCACGAAGTCTCTTCAGCTCACCTTGAATCCGGGCCACTTCTTCGTCCGCGTTCCTTTGGGTTTGGATAGCCCCCCAGGCTCGCCAGCTCGTTTGAGGTCTGCGTTTGGGTGTACTGTAAACGAGAATGGGTTTGACCTTTAAGGGGATTTTCTTAAAGCCGAGCTCCTCTGCTTCATTGGCCGCTAGGTTGGGCCAAGAAAGTCCTTGTAATGCCATGCCTCCCAGAGCCGTGGCCCCCAGGCCTTTGAGAAACGTCCGTCGGGTCAGGGCATCGCTTCCATGCGGAATGGACTCTCCGAAGGGACAGCAGTGCGGTTGAGTTTTATTTTTTTGTCTGGATGCATTTTTTCTCATGTTGGATTTCCTTTCATTGATAGTTAGATACACTCTTTTTTTTAAAAAGTAAATGTTTTCTGAGTGGTGTCTAATCATCTGATGTTTGTTGTCTCTAGAATTTGATACCTGAGAATCCCGTTAGATACAAATCAGATCCAGCGTTAGAGAAGCCAGATGTTGAGGCAATACTCCTTTTTTAGGGAAAAGAAATTGTATTCATCATTCAATTGTGCGAAGATAAATAATCAAAAGGTGAAATTCCTCAAAAGAATATCCATGAACACTGGAAAAGTTTTACTGATTCTGGTCTTATGCCTATTCGTGATTTCTTGCGCCTCGTCTCAAGCCAAGACCGAACAGAAGCAGGCACAGGATTTCCAGGCCCAGTATGAGCGGGCGCTCGTCGCCATGAGCTATAATTTGTACGATGAGGCCATAAGATATTTGAACAATGCTCTCTCTTTATCACCTAACCATTATCATTCCCATTATCTTCTGGCTGTCGCCTACGCCCAGAAGGGGAACAATAAAGAGGCGGCCGCGGCTTTTGAAAAAAGCCTGGAATTAAAACCGGGTAATCCTGAGGCCCATCTCAAGCTGGCGGATGTCTATCGACAGTTGAATCTCCTGGATAAAGCCGAGGAACACTATAAGAAAGCGTTGGCTATCGATAACAGCCCAACTGCCAGTTTTAATCTGGCTGTGCTTTTTTATGAGCGGGGCGAGATGGACCGGGCCCTGGAGTATGTGGAGGAATCGATCCAGAAAGGGAATCTTTCTGCTGAAGTTTTTAATCTCCAAGGAGTGCTTTTGAACCAGATGAAACGGTACTCCGAGGCCATCATCAGTTTTCAGAATGTCTTAAAAATTGATCCAAAACATGCGGTCGCGGCTATCAACATGGCTGTCGCCTACTTCAATATCAATGACCTCAACAAAGCGCGTGAAATTCTCATGAAGATTCGACCAAATGTTCAGGACCAGAAACTCAAGGACAGAATCAACGAATTGTTGGAAAAAATCAAAAAATATAGATAGCAAATAAGGGTCGCATCTTAACATTTAACATTTCTCAATATTGGTAGAGTTAAAGGGGATAGGTCTTAACATTTAATCCATCTCAATATTGAAAGAGTTGATGAGAGCAGGTCTGAGCGTTCAACAATTCTGAACGGATTACCTCTTCAGTTCAGCGGTCCACTTCTCGATGAGTTCGTGTGAGTCAGTATCATCGGTCTTGACAAACATGCCCGCTTTCCTGGCGCCTGTTTGCATATTCTCCAGCAATTCGGCATTTTTACACTCCTCTGGATGATCGCATTGACTGCAGTCGGATAAATTCTGACTCGAAACGCAGGCTCTAATTTCACAATTATCTCTGCCTCCCCCCTTTAAACATCCGGGACAGAGAGACATTTTCTGTATAGACTTCAGTCCCTTCATGAATTCCTTGAAGTCGATATCCTTGGGGCCCCATTGTTCCACATCATAATTTTTTATGATTTCCTCTTGTTTCTTCGTTAATTCCCTCAATTGTCCATTGGCCACTGCGCAGCTTCCACACCAGATTCCGCAATATCCGATTTGATTCTTCACATTGTCGAAAGGATCGGATGTCATTGTTTCTTCCTCCTGAAAAAACGTTGTCGCGTCTTAAAATTTTGTGAATATTTCTTTGTGTCTTGATGTAACTATAAACAAATCAAATATAAGATTGATTGTCAAATATTAAAAGACGTCTCTGTTGTTTGGTTTGAGTCGATGTGCTCTGAGCTGAACTGATTACCACTAATTAACGATTCAGAATTTTAGGAATACTTCAATATTTTGCTTGGCTGCTCGCCACCAGTCTGGCTCTCTGGGGTCTTCCTGAGGATTCCAGTAACCGATGAATGCAGGTCGGTTATATCCAATACCGAAATACCAGTATATTTTGTTAATACATCCCGCTGGGCAGTCCCCCCAGCCTTCATAGAATAGATATGTAATTCCGCGGTATGTTTGTCGGGGATAAACTCTAGATGAATCTCCCCCCCAAAAGTCGGGTTCGGCATATATTACACCTGGAAGAGTCCCGTATATTTCTGCCAGACGGCGGGGATGTAGCCTGTCCCTAAAATTCAAAACAACCCAGTCATTTCGAATGGAGCTTGTATCTATATTTATAACTTCATAGCTTTCGTTAAGTTGATCCCAGGAATGATATTCATCATTTGCCACTTGTTGAGCTGTCGCACTGTCGAAACTGATAATAAGACAACTCGGAATCCAAGGTGGCTCAAACCTTATTCGACTAAAGGAACTATATTTTTCGATGTAGATTGAGCGAATCTCCGCCAAATCCCCCAATACTTGACTGCTAAGATCATCGGGAGCGATGAGTTCCCCGGATAAACAAAGAGCGACAAGCTCTGCTTCTACATAGTCTTCAGCGGTGAGTTCGATATCCTGCTTGCGGAGCGAACTAAATGGATTAGAGCATTTAATGATCCAGCAGGATACCAAACTCAACAAGAGAATTATTCTCCATATTTTAGCTTTAGACACTTCTCCCCCCCGAAAAAGATTAGCAGTTCTTGTTCAACTCACTCCCGTTTTTTTGCTGATTCTTCTATTAATAAGATAAGTAGAGATAGAATAGATGTCAATTAAGAGAAGTATGTCTAGTGCAACATCTTAATCCTAGACACGTCTCACCTCGTCAGCACCCTCCCGGGCCTTTTCCAGGTCAGTTCTCCCTTGTCGACAACAAACGTCCCGTTAACCATCACAAACTCGATTCCCTCGGCGTACTGGTGAGGCTCAAAGAAGGTGGCTGTGTCTTTGATAGTGTTCAGGTCGAAAACAACAAGGTCTGCATAGAATCCTTCCCGAATCATTCCCCTGTCTCGAAGGCCCATGATCTG
This sequence comes from uncultured Eubacteriales bacterium, assembly GCA_964346585.1. GTDB lineage: Bacteria > Acidobacteriota > Aminicenantia > Aminicenantales > Aminicenantaceae > SOIA01. The sequence goes on from CAYFVQ010000153.1 coordinate 13,027, forward strand.
TGCGGGGAGTGAGGTCGATGCCCGGACCGCATTCTCGAGAGATATGGCTTTCCTTTCAAGAGCGTAATGCCTGATTTTGCGGGGGAATGTTCCATAGTATCGGGCATGGACAGGCCCGTCTTCAGGAAGGGCTATGCTGGCATCCGAGGATGTGGCCGTCCAGGGTTGGGCAGAAAACGCTTCAATATCTATCTCAGACATTGAGAAGCCGCGCATTCTCGCCCCTCCCCGTCTTTTCGGATTGCCCTCTAACTGTAATTTTATGGCCATGTCTGCGGCAGATATTTTGTGCTCTTCAGCAAGCTGGGCCAGGTTTTTCCCGATATAAGACTTATCTGGGTAGTCCATGATTACGATATTCTCTGCGCCGCCTCTCCAGTTGAGCGCATGTTTGATATCACCGTATAAATCCTTCTTTTTCTCAGGGTCTTCCAGCACTTTTTTCAGCTCTTCCTGGGGATTTCTACCGAGCGCCCATCGGGGAATCAGTACGGTTGATCCGTCGCTTCCGGATGAATTATACGGATAGCAGTCCGCCCATATGTCCACTCCCTGGGCGCGCGCCTCATTGATCAATCGAATGATGGCTCTGCTCCCACCCCAGAAATCCGCGCCTCTGGCTTTAATGTGCACTGCGACGACCGTTGCCCCTGTCCGCTTCCCGACCTCAATCAGTTCGAGGATGTTCTGCAGCATGTTCGGAGGTCCCGGTTCATCTTGGCTGGGCACATACCACATGGGAGAGAGGCCTGATGCGCGCTCATGCGCCATAAAAATACCTCCATAGGGAACGATCTCTTTCACCAGGGAGGCGACTTCATCGACGGTGCTCCAAATACTGGGTGCGTATTCAAGGCCAGAGGACATTCCTGCCGCTCCTTCTTCCATCGCCTTGTGGATGAGCTCCTGCATCTGGCGGATTTCATCTTGAGTGGCGGGCCTTCGAAAATCGCCTTTCATCACGTATCTCCGGATTGTATTATGTCCGATTAAGAGTATGGCATTCGGGCCAATTCCCTTTTGTGTGAGGACTTCCTTCTGCGTTTTTATAGAAAGAGGTGAACCCCCGCAGTGATTGGAGACCAGAGTCGTCACCCCTTGACTGATGAAGTTGGGCGCAAAATACCGTTTTTCATTCTCGCCGGTCCATACTTTTTCGCTGTTGACCCGATCATAGGCATGGGTGTGGATGTCGATAAACCCAGGAGAAATGATTTTTCCCTCAATATCGATTATCCTTGCCGCTTTAACTTTGTCTTTTAATCGGCCCACTGCCGCAATTTTTCCGTCCTTAATTCCGACATCTGCGTAAAAACAGGGATTGCCCGTTCCGTCTAAAACTCTACCATTTACGAAGAGCACGTCAAATGACTCGCCTTTCTGAGCGGATAAGAAATAAGGATTGGCCAGGAAGAAAAGCATGGCCAGACAAACAATGGAAAGAATTTTAATGTTTTTCATTTTGGACTCCATCGTGCTTTTGGCTATAGGTTATCGATTGATCACTATTTTATCAACAATTAGAGAAAAAATTAAAATCGGAATAATTTTGACAGATTTGTAATAGAGGATAGAAGAGTATTTTTTGGATGAGCCTCTTGTGGTGGTTTAAAAAAACTGACTTCACAATTGCCGCATGAAGAAGAGAAAGCCCCCTTTGTTCCTTCAGCGGAGTAAAAGACTCTGAAATAGAGGATAGGTAATTCTTTAATAGTTTTTTGCCTTCAGTTCAAATTTTTACTATCATAGTGTCTACAGCAGAGAATCACACCTGCTTATAAAGAGGTATGGGAGTTATTCGGGTCTGAAAAATGGCTTTAGACGTGAAAATTAGAGAGTACCGTCCAAAGGATCTGGAGCAGGTTCTCGAGCTGGTCAAGGAGCTTGAATCTGAGCTGGCGGAGAAATTCACGGATGTGAAAATCAAATCAGGGATTGACGATTACAGGAACCGTTATTTAAAGGTAGGAAACAAGTACAAAATCTTTGTCGCGGTTGTTGATGGAAAAGTAGTGGGGTATCTCATGGGCTATCCCTCGCTTGGTGCACCTGAAGTAGATAACATGTATGACATCCTTCCTGTTTCATCCAAATGGACTCCTCCCGAGTTCTTCCTGCAGATCACGTTTGTCTCCAAATCATTCAGGAACCAGGGAATATCCAAAAATCTCCACAAAGAAATAATCAAGTATGTCAAAAAGCAGGGACACAAAGAAGTTTATGCCTGTATCGCTAAATGGAATATACCTGAGATCAAAGTTATCCGGTCCCTGAAATTCAAACTGAAGGACCTGGGCTACAGATACAGATTAACATTAAAATTATAAAAAAAGGGGACAGGCCCCTTTTTTATTTCTCCACTCGAATTTCACAGAATATACTGGATCGATCCACCTCAGTGATTTTGGATAAAATTGGAAGGCCAGAAGTCAATGCCGCAAAATCATCGGGATCGACCGTAGAAGCCTTGAATCCATCCTTGCATACAATGACTCCTTTTCCGGTAACCGCTTCATCAATTTCTCCAATGAGTCCCTGCTCTGCCTGGAGGCGAAACCAGCCCAGACGGTCTTTCCAGAAGTGTTCCGAATAGCTGGAAAAGAGTGCAATTCCTCCTGGTTTAATAACGCGCACCGATTCTTCAAGTACCTTTTGCTGATTGACAGCAAATGCGGAGATTCCGTTCTGGATACAGACCACTGCATCAAAGCAATGTTTTCTGAATCCGAGTTCAACCGCATTCATTTCAAGAAGAAAACAGGAAGAGATATTTCCGATGAATTCGCGTGCCATGAGTAAGCTGGCGTATGATGTATCGATGCCTGCGACTTTTTCAACCTTTCCCAGTAACCTCTGGAGAATCCGGCCATATCCGCATCCGAGCTCCAGGACTCTATCGGTGCCCTTTAACTTGTCCAGTACATATTCTATCTCAGCTTCAAGATATTGTTTGACCCTTGGAGGAGCGATCTCGTAGCATCGCTTCAGGCGCTCAGCTGATAGTTTTTCGGCATAATATTTACTCATAAAAATTTAGATGTTCCAGGACAGGCTTGGTTTAGTATATCACTTTTGTAGAAATATCTTGACAGATATTAAATAGTTCTGATAAATTACTTCCGCTTGTTATTAGGGGATAAGCAATCATTTATTCTTCAACACATAGAGTATCAATCCATGTAGAGCGAAAGATTATGCCATTAAAAATGAGAAAAGGAGGTGAGAATCAAGCCGATAAATAGAACTTAAAAACCGTATTAAAACTAAAGTAAGGGGGGATAAAATGTTTAAAAGATTCCACAAAAAACTTTTCATTCTTTTTTCCATTTCCCTAACTATTTTCCTGACCTCTGGAAGTCAAGCCATTGCTGAAACCTGGGATGTCTATCCAACGATGACCCGGTTAGAAATTCAGGCTGTAGTTGATTCTGCTTCAGATGGAGACACAATCTGTTTTCAACCTGGCGATTATGACTGGACCGATGCGCCAGTGATTTTTAAAGGATATAACTCAGGCGCGATCAATATTATCGAGAAAAGCCTTATTCTAAAAGGAGAAAATGGAACTCTCATTTTCGGACCTGACAGCATAAATGGAACTGGTGATGATGCATATGGAGCGAATGCTTTTCATGTTATTGATTTAGATATTGATAACGATGTTACATTTGACAACCTCAATTTTCAAAATTTCTTAAGAGGCGTAGCAGTCTCTTACAGTACTCTCCTTCCTGAAGACTACATCGCAGAACCAAATGCTCGAAATATTGCAGTAAAAAATTGCACATTCACTGCCATCCATCGTGATGCTATCTCTCTATCCAATGTGAGAGGAGATATCTTGATTCAGAATAATGAAATGTCTGTCGCAAGGATGGGGATGTTCATCGATTGGGTTTGGTCCAGGAACAATGACTGGCAGCCTGAAGATTCGCATGTTCGAATTCTTGGAAATGAAATTTATTCATCTTTCCGGGGTATCTATCTGTCCATGACAACAAAAGTTGCGGTTATGGGAAATGAAATAGAGTGCCCGGGTGTTGGAATACACAATAACCGCACGAGGAAGGGAACCGTTATAGCCGAAAATTCTTTCTTCAATTGTTTTTCGGGGATTCGTATTAATGGAGGTTGGTATCTTGGAGTAAAATATGAAGCCGAAGAAGCGGTTATAGAAAAAAATGAGTTCTTTGACATGCGGGTGTATGGCATTGTACTTTTTGGGAATGCGTGTTCAAACCACACAGTAAGCAAGAATGATATTCATATGCTTCCCTACAGTAGAGCGGGAATTTTCACGAGATCCTACAGCGATTATTTCGGGCAGAATAAAATAACAGGCTCAGGCCGGTACGCTTTCTTGCTCCGTGGAGGGCCCGGCTTCTGGGCTCATCATGAAACTCTGCACGCGAATAATGTGAACAAATTCACTCCTGATGACTGCCACTTTTATCTGGGTGACTCAACGCATGACAATTTGATCGTGGGCTCTGGAATGGGACACAATACTTATGTCGATGATGGTTACAACAACAGAATTACCGGAGCGATGCCGATGACCGGTGGAATCGGACAGGATCTCCGTGAGGCCATCAAGGAAAGAAACGAAGAATTACTGGAAGCAGAAAAAATCATATTCTAAAAAAAGCTGAGTGGCTTATTTTTTTCGTACACATTAAAAGATGAAAATAGGGTTTTTCGATCATCCAACTCAAGTCGAATAAAAAACGAGGTAGTTTTAAATCATGCGAAATGAGTCTAACTTTCAATCTCTTGATTTAACCTTTAACTCAGAACAGAATTGCTGCTTTGAAAAAACTCACTTCCTCCAGTCTTAATAATTAGAATTTGGAAAAAATAGAAAAAATTAAATTTTTTTTTAAAAAAATAACTTGACATCAATCATTTGAATTCTATAAATTGAGTTTATCACAAGCTCAAAGGAATGGGAAAGAAATGCCTGCTCTGAGCATTCAAACCATTAACATCTCACAGTTACCTTTAACTTCAAGCTGAGATCTGCAAAAAATTCAGGTTAATATCCTAAAAAAGGAAGAGGTGATAATTAAACAGAGTTGTACTTATAAAATTTAAATCACTTGTTCTTCAAATGAAATGAAAGGGGATAAATAAATGAAAAAGATTTTCTCAATAAGCATTCTCAGTCTGGTTTTAATTCTTTTTGCTACTAATGTTGCTCAAGCCCAGGATTATGTTCCAAATGAGGTGCTCGTTAAATTTCAAAAAGGTGTAAGCTTTGAGGTCCAAGACATTGCCATTCAATCAGTTCAAGGCAGAGTCATCGGACTCTTTCGACTCGATCCAGATTTGCTACACTTAAGAGTCCCAGAAACCATCGGAACTGACAGGGCCATTTCAATCCTCCTCAGCAATCCTCGTGTCCATTACGCCGTCAGGAATAACATTCATTATATTAATGACACTTTTCCCAATGACCCAAAATTCGATCCACAGCAATGGCCTTTGCATAACTATGGTCAAGATGGTGGGACACCAGATGCGGACATGGATGCTCCTGAGGCTTGGGACCTCTTCACAGGAAGTCCGAATATCGTTGTCGCTGTCTTGGATACTGGGGTGGACTATAACCATGAGGACTTGGCCGCTAACATCTGGGCCAATCCGGGTGAGATTCCAGGAAATGGAATTGATGATGATGGAAACGGATACACAGATGACATCTATGGTTGGGATTTTGCTTATGATGACAGCGATCCCATGGATGTGCATGGCCATGGTACAGCCTGTTCTGGAATCATAGGAGGTGTTGGAAATAACGGCATAGGAGTTTCAGGGATCAACTGGAACGTCAGCATAATGTGCGTGAAGGTTCTCAATGATGGAGGAAGTGGGACAACAGCGGATATAATCAATGGAATAGACTATGCCACAGAAAATGGAGCTTATCTGACCAGCAACAGTTACGGTTGCTATTTCTGCTACAACGCAGCGATGAGAGACGCTATTGAAAGGGCCAATACTGCTGGAAAACTTTTTGCTGCGGCTGCGGGAAATTACGGAGTCAACACCGATATCTATGGTCATTATCCTTCATCCTATGACAACGAGAATATCATTTCTGTTACTGCCACCAATAGAAATGATAACCAGGTCTATAACTTTGGACCCACCACTGTGGATATGGCGGGGTACAGCCCTGAAATAACGACCACTATTCCTGGAAACCGTTACACGGAGACTTTCAACGGAACGTCTGCCGCCTGTCCTCATGTCGCAGGAGTCGCGGCTCTCACCTGGGGATATGAACAAGGCCTGACTCATATGGAAGTTAAAACTCGTCTGATGGACACCGTGAGGCTCGTTCCTTCGTTGACCGGTTTATGCGTGACGGGTGGAAATGTCAATGCCTTCAACGCATTAAGTGCTGGTGGACCACCTCCTGAGCCACCTGCCGCGCCGACGAACTTGGTCGCCACCGCTCCTCCGGATACCTGTGATCAGATAAACCTTACCTGGACAGACAATTCAGATAATGAGGATGGATTCAAGATTGAAAGAAGTGAAAACGGTGTGGATTTCACTCAAATAGACACAGTCGGAGAAAATGTCACAACTTATAGTGACACTGGCTTAGCTGAAGATACACAATATTGGTATCGTGTCAGAGCATTTAATGCAGGCGGAGATTCCGCTTATTCCGATGTTGCTAATGCGACAACCGGGATTTGCCCCACTCCACCCAATGCACCGAGCGACCTCGTAGCGACTGCACCGGCAGGCACAAATGACCAAATAGACCTCACATGGACAGACAATTCTACCGATGAAGATGGCTTTGCCATCGAAAGAAGCGAGGATGGAACAAACTTCTCTGAGATCGATCGAGTTGGGGCAGATATCACTTCTTACAACGATACTGGCCTTGCGTGCGAAACCGAATACTGGTACCGAGTGAGAGCGTATAATGCCGGCGGATATTCAGATTATTGCCTTCCCGATAGTGCAACGACTGGAACCTGTCCGTCTCCACCCAATGCACCGAGCGACCTTGTAGCGACTGCACCGGCAGGCACAAATGACCAAATAGACCTCACTTGGACAGACAATTCTACCGATGAAGATGGCTTTGCCATCGAAAGAAGCGAGGATGGAACAGACTTCTCTGAGATCGATCGAGTTGCGGTAGATGTAACTTCTTACAGCGATACTGGCCTTGCGTGCGAAACCGAATACTGGTACCGCGTAAGAGCTTATAATGCAAACGGATATTCAGATTATTGCCCTCCCGATAGTGCAACGACTGGCACCTGCCCAGGCGAACCACCAGCTGCTCCTTCCGGCCTTTCAGCGAAGGCCAGAGGCAAAAGCAAAATAGCTTTAAAATGGAATGACAATTCCAACAATGAAGACGGATTCATTATTGAGCGCAGCGTTGGAACCCCTGGAAATTGGGCTGTTATCGCGACTGTAGGTCCAAACACAACCTCATACGTTGACACAAGCGTGAGCTCCAAAACATGGTACTACTACCGAGTGAAAGCGTATAACGGTTACGGAGAATCAGGCTATTCCAACACAGCTTCAGCGCGAACAAAATAGATTCAAACACTCAGTAGTAATTAGATTTAGTTTTGTGGAGGGGGAGAATTTTCATCCGCTTCTTTTAGATATACTAAAGAGAGGAGGTGGTAATAAAGTAGATACCTGATATAAAGGGGAAAAAGTTGAGTGTAAGCTGAAAAGCTTTGGACGAAGAAGACTCAACGGAAGAGCCCGATTTCTGAATTACAAACTCAAAGAGTTAAGAAAACCTAAGTGCTTACACTCAGAGGAATGGTTCATTCTTCCATCTTGAGTGATCAGAAAATATCTCAAGATGAGGAGGAGGAAAAAGGAGGGCTGAAAAAATGAAAAGATTAATTACCTTAAGCGTGGTAATGCTGTTGCTCTTCTGGTCGATGGGGTGTGCTATCGGTGGTTATATGGGCTGGCCTGGCAAAACAACGGAAGGAGTTTTTGCTAAAGTGGTTCAAGAACTATCAGTCTCAAGCTCTATTCCAGGAGAAAGCGGCTTGTGGCTTTCTTATGTCCAGTATGACAACTCTAAAGGTGTAAATAACGTCAAAGAAGTCAGAACCTATCGTGACGCAACTGCTCCTTTTGGTAGTTTCACGACTGATGGCATGCTGATGCAGCATTTCAATGATTTTGTTGGTGAAAAAGTCACAGCCGCTGTCGATACAAATGGTGATGGGATTATTAATTTCTCTGATTATAGCTTCCTGGACGTGTGGTGCCCAATATGGGGAGGAAATGCTGATCCGGACATGAATGATGGCTTCGCTGCTTTTTGTAAAAAGGGTACCTGGTCAGTTATTGTATCTGCTTCGTACGAGGAGGAAAGCAAGCAGAGCGCTCGTGGGAGCAAATTTGCCCAGCACATAGGGATTATTGACCCAGTGTTTATCCAGAATGTCATCGCTTCGAGTGATGTCGCTGATGGTGCGTTCATCATCAACATCACAGACATGACTGTGGCAGATGCAACTCAGACACTCGTCTCGCCGATTATGTTCACCGCCTATGGATTCAAAGCGTTTGCAATCGACTTAGACCAGCCTGGAGTATCAGAGGCATGTAGTGAGCTAGCTATCATGCTTTCCGGTCAACCTGATGGAGCAGTGAAGGTTGGTGTCACCCTTAATGGTGCTGCATACAAAGAATTTGAAATCCTCAACTGTGCTGCAGTTCGAGAGATGTTAATGGCTCGCTGAGAATCACGACACTTTATTGAACCTGAAGGGGCGATGGTAGAAAAACCATCGCCCCTTTCCATTTTGGCGATTTATTCTTTTTCACCCGTTAACTTTTTCAACTCTTCTTTGGCAATTCCTAAATACTTCTGCTCCTCGCAGTCGGGACACTGTTCTGTGACTTTTATAAACTCCGAGAGATATTTTTTCGCTTTCTCTGAATCCAGGTCTTTGAGAATCATCCCCAAACGATAGAGAGTCTCCAACTTTGTCAACGGATTTCCGAGAGCTTTGTTGTAATTTTCAATGGCTATTCCGTCTTCTCCTATTTTTTCATAAGCCTGACCAAGCATGAGATAAGGATGGAAGAATTTGGGTTGGAGCTTCACGGTGATCTCCCATTCCTGGATGGCTTCGTTAATTTTTTCTTTTTCCCAATAGATATTGCCCAAGCGGTAATGAGCAGGATAGTATTCCGGATTCAATTCTACAGACTTTTTAAATCCCTCGAGGGCTTTATCAATCTCTCCTTGATTCTGATGATACACTGCAACGTTAAAATGTTCCTGGGCTGTTTTGGGATCGGTAATATTAAGCTTATAAGGAGAGACTTTTCTCTTTATGAACCTGTCTTGATCAGAATCATAAGATATGGATTCTTGTTTTTCCTTCTTGCATTCTGTTTGACAAAGAAATGAAAACATTACAATTAAAAGAAAAACAGAAATTTTCTTCAACTTAGCCTCCCTGGATGAGTTATGTGGGTGGATGATACCATAAAATAAAATCTCAATGCAAAATAAGTTCTTTAAGAGGTATTGATTTTTTATGTCAATTCAGGGAATATCTAGACACGTGAAATTGGTTCTGAGGAAATGAAGAAAGCTCTGATGGTTCTGGGAATTGTCCTCCTCATCGGAGGAACAGTCGGCGGGACAATCTATCTATACAAAAGCTATCTCGATTACATGATTCATGATTCCAGAAATCCAACAGTCTTAGAAGTTCTCCGGTGGGAGTCCGCGAAATGGACAGGAACAATTGTTATTGCGGGGAGCGTGTTTTCAGGGGTTCTTCTTCTGGGAATCAGTCATGTCATAAAGACGTTAGAGGAAATAAGAGATAAAAATAATCATGGAAACCAAGAAACTTCCTGATTACTTTAAAGATCTATCACTGTTTATCTAAAATCACATTTATTTAACTACACGTTTGATCTTCTTCTGAAATCCCCCTCAAATCTTCATGAGCTTCTAAATAGAAAGATGGGCTCTTAATCTATACTTCATATTATACCATCTTGCTATTGCAACTTCATTGTATTGATCTAACCAAATTAAATTTATTCCATTTTTTCTTGATATAACGTTTTTAATATGATAAAAATTCATCATCCTGAGGAGTAAGGAAACAGGATGGACAGAAAGCGGGGATAGTCAATTACCCTATATCTCCAGTAAACTCCTCCCCTTAGATATGATGAATGTGCTCAAATTATCATTGACACAAAAAATCATACGTGTTCAGTAATTATACTTAATTTATATTTTTTATGAGAAAAGGAGTATTTTGGGAGGAAGAAGCATAAGTTTTCTATTTTCAAAAGAAGGATTAATTAACCTCTGCATCTCTTGTGAAATTCTCCATCTTCTAAACAGGTCACAATCCAATTCTTCCTCTCTTCAAAACAATTTTTTATTCTTTTCGCCACTTCCTTAATTATTTTCCTCACCTCTGGAAGTGCAGCCATTGCCGAAACCTGAGATATCTATCCAACGATGACACGGCAAGAAATTCAGGCTGTAGTTGATTCTGCTTCAGATGGAGACACAATCTGTTTTCAACCTGGCGTTTATGACTGGAGCGATGCCGATAAAATGTGGAATCGGTCAGGATCTTCGTGAGGCCTCAAGGAAAGAAACGAAGAATTACTGGAAGCAGAAAAAATCAAATTCTAAAAAAAGCTGAGTGGCCATTTTTTTTCGCACACATTAAAAGGTGAAAATAGGGTTTTTCGATCATCCAACTCAAGTCGAATGAAGCTTTAGGGGTTGTAGTCTTCAAAAAGAGGGGGACAGGCTGGTTTTTAAAAAAAGTTGTCTGTTGTCCTGGCTCAGTAATTCGGGAACGTTTTAATAATGTCATTGCGAACGGAGTGAAGCAATCTCATAAAAAAATGCATTTTCCCCTGAGGATTTGCCACGCTTTGCTCGCAATGACACTTTAGTCTTCAATATCATTTCCAAAAGAGTTGCCAATTAGTGAGCATAAACAACAGGCTGGCTTTTAAAAAAAGTTGCCTATCCTCTTTTTCTTTTTTGATTTTTTATCCTGTTTACTACATAAAGTAATAAATCATACATATCCTGAAGGATCTGGAAAAAAGGCTCGCTAAGCGAATCTGTCTTCGATCAACTCCACAGCCCGCTTTACTCCGTTCTCATCTTCCATTTTCCTGCTTATTTCTTTGGTTTTTTCCGCCATGGCGGGTGAATCGAGGACATTTCGGATGGCCCGGGCGAGCTTATTTGCGGTTACAGACCTGCGGTGGAGAGGTTTAGGGGCAATCCCGGCTCTGTGCAGAAGCTGGCCCCAGAGGGTTTGGTCCGATGCATGGGCGACAACCACTGATGGGCACGAGGCTTTGATGGCGGACTGGGTCGTCCCCGCTCCACCCGCATGGACAATAGCCGCACATCTTGGAAATATTACCTGGTGAGGGGCGGTGCCGATTCTGTAGATCTGAGTGTGCTCCTTAATTCCCGATACTTCATCCCATTTGGACTGGATGATTGCCCGGCAGCCTGCCTGAAGGGCGGAATCAACCATCAACCGTGTTATTTCCACAGGAGATGGTTCTCCCTCCAGTATCGATCCAAAGGTCATGAAGATAGGCGGGGATCCTTCCTGGAAAAACCGCTCCAGGCTTTTCGGCATCTGCCAGGATTCGTTCTCCTCCGGGATATTCATGAAGCCGCAGACCTGGAAGTGGTTCCCCCAATCGGACGGAATCGGGAGAAGGGTGGGGCTTACGGCGATAAGGTTGAGAATTTGTGATGACCAGCCGTCCAAAAGGACGCTTTTTATGGGCTTAAGCCCTTCCTGGCGGCGCATGCGGTCGATGGGTGCTTTGAACAGTCGGTTGAAGTATCTGTCTGCCAGCCTCCACATCATCGAGTTCATGACTTTCCCGAGATCCAGGGGCTGGAGAGGAGACATTGCCCTGGATGGGATGGCCGGAGCAATCGTATACAACGATAGACAGGGCAAGCTTTTCAACTCGGCCGCGACACAGAGATGATAAGCCATGATATGGCGGATGAGAAGCTCGTTTTCTTCGCACAGGCGCTTGGCCTCGGTCAACATATCTCCTGTTACCGGGTCTAAAAACTGGGTGACAATCATTTGGACCTGTTTCAAGAAATTGCGTTCTTTTATAAGCTTAGGTCCCAACGCATGGAGCATTTCCTCGTTGAGGTCGAGATGACCGACGTGCCGGATTGAAAATCCATATCTTTCTCCAAACTGGGTGTATCTTTTATTCCGGACTTCCGTAATTGCCAGCGTCACCTCGTGACCGGCCGCACTCAGTCCAGCGGCGAGAGCGATAAAGGGGCGGACATCACCTTCTGATCCCCACGTTTGGATTCCTATTTTCATGCGTCTTCACCTTCGCGATTTGGAAGTGGGTCTGCAGAAATCCTAGAATACTTTATCTCATCCGGTTATGTCAAAGGGGACAGGCTGGTTTTTAAAAAGTAGCCTGTCCCCTTTTTCTTCTATCTTTCTGTCTTTGTTCGAGTTATTTGTCTTTTATTCCGGTGGCTTTGTACTCTGAGGGATTATCTATGGGAACGATGATCTGGTCGGCCCTAGCCACAACTTTTCCTTCCGGATTGGTCAACTCAGCTCGGCGGGCGATGAAGCGGCGCTCTTTTTTAATCATCATGATATAACCTTTCAAAGTCCACTTTCCTTTTTTATCCGGAATCTCTGCTTTGGCCTGTCCGAAGTCCATAGGATCGGTGTCGTATGAATCCCAGCTTTGTCTGGCGGAGAGCACTCTGCATCCGAGTATATCAGTAAAATCAGTACTGTACATCGGTTCCTCTTCTGTTTCCTCCTCTATATCCGGTTCCAGCTTTGACTCAAACTGCAGGAACATCAGGACAACGTTATTTCCCTGGCGCATGGCGAGAAGCGTCTCGTTTTTATCATCAGCCGTGAACGGAGCATAATAATCTTTACCTGTTTTTAAATCTTTGAAACGGACTTTTCCTGAAAAATGGTCGTACGATTTTTCGACTCCTTCTGTGAGGAAATAGATTAAGAATTCATGCGCCTTGTGAGACATGGATGTGCCGAACAAGGCCATAAGAACATCCGCTTTTCCGTTGGCTTGCCGCCTTAAATCCAAAAGATTGCCATGAAAGAGGTTATTGATCTCTTTTCTGGTTCTCTCTTCGTCTCCGGGTTTGATTCGAGGAAGCTTGAAGGTGTTCATCCTGTTTTCTTTGATCCGCCTGTGTTCGGACAGGTCAATGAGTCTGGCAGAGAAGAGATAATAATTCAGGTTAACCGGGATGGCGCGGATCTTGATCTGCTCGAGCCAGTAACTGGCTTCTTCCCTCACCTCTTTATCGGGGTCGTTCTTGGAGACATCTTCCAGAAGAGCGAGGCCGCCGAGATTGAATTTTTTTCCTAAAAGAAGGACGATATTTTTCCTCGTTTGCAGATCTTTTTCTTTGACGAGGATACCTTTGAGGAGCGGGATAGAGGCTTCCGGTTCCAGTGCGATCAATGAGCTCAAGGCGGTCAGTTTGACTTGGGTTTCTGTCTTTTTTCCTGTTTCATAGATTTCCTGGATTATGCTTTTGTATTCTGTCTTGCCGATCAGTGCCAGCTCTCCTGCGATTTCCACTCGCAGTACATTGGCATCATCAATCCAGACGCTGTCAGGATACTGTCCGATAAGGAGCTCCAGTTTTTGAAACGCATCCTCTTTGAGCGCGATCACGTTCTCCTTGTACACTTCGTCTCTGGACATCCCGTTCAGCGATTGGGCCAGCCAATAAAGGGCCTCGGCTCTCAACTGACTGGAAGGATACTTCTTAAGGAAGAACTCCAGTTGTTCTTTGGCTTTTCTCCAGTATCTTTTGAACACATAGTCTTTGGCTTTCAGGAATGTTTCAAGTTCATCATCCTCAAACTTGAGGTTCTCATAATTCAATCCTTTATCCGTCAGCGCTGTCCGCATTTCATGGAAATTGGACAAGTCTGCTGAATGTCCTATGGAGATCAGGAAAAGTGCTATCCAACCTGTGAATAAGATTTTCTTTAATACTTTCATTGTATATCCTCCATTTTAAATGGTTGTCTGTGAAGCGATAAAAGCCTTCAGTTTAAACTTAATCTCGTTCTCCCGGATCAGCCGGGCGAGCTGAGCCGCTGATTCCTGGTCCTGAGGACTCAGGTTGGATATTCCCACCAGGATGAATTCTATATCTTCCAGAAGCTGCAAGAGGCGGGGGTCATTTCTCTGGGAGACAAGGTGTTTCAACAGTTTGGTTTGAGTCAGCATTTCTTTGACGACTAGTTTCTCGATATCGGACATTTCTTGCTGTTTTCGGGCGTCGGTCCGGTTCACGAAATTGATCAGGATGGGCTCGAGTCCTTCCGTGTAGCGGAGGAGCGGTGATTCATAGCCTTGCAAAGCTGCGGATTCGGGCGGAGTTTCACCCGCACCGGAAAAAAACACTTGCTTTCCGATGAGAAATCCCAGGAGAAAGACAATAATAAGAGCTGAAGCCGCAAAGGCCCACTTTTTATAAGGGAAGAAAATTATCCTCTCACTTTTTCTTGGGACAGCTTTGGACGAAATGATTTCCCAGAATTTCTCCTTATCCGGGAGGGGAATTTCTTCATTGTCTTCAAAAAGTGAACTCAGGTTTTCCGATTTCTTGTATATCCGGGTGCATTCGGGACATTCCCGGAGATGGTCTTCTAGCTGCCTTTTCTCCGAGGAAGTCAATTTTCCGTAGACACTCACGGTTATTAAATTTTTACATTCTTCGCAGTTCATTGTTCCCTCCACAGCGGTTCCAGTTTTTGTCTCAATTTTAAAACCGCTCTTTGGAGTTGTGTTTTGACAGTGCTCGGACTGCACTGCAGATGCTCGGCAATCTCTTTGATGGCCATATGCTGCTGATGCCGCAGGTCGAAAATTAAGCGCTGTCTTGGAGCCAGTGTATAAAGGGCATTTTTCACCTGAGCGATTGTCTGGCTTGCAATGGCTGATTTTTCAGGTGAAGAATCATGAGCTTCCGGTTCGACGAGAATATCAGAGAGAGACTCTGTCTGACCGATTTTTCTCCTTTTTTTCTTTCTCAGATAGTCGAGAGTGCAGCGAAGGCCGACCTGATAGATCCAGGCAGAAAAGTTGGCGCTGACATTAAGATCAAAACTCTTAATACTCTTAAAAGCTTTAATGAATGTTTCCTGCATGATGTCCTCGGCATCCTGCTGGGATTTCGTGTAGCGATAAGCGAGCCGGAAGATCATCGCGTAATTATTCTCGTACAGCTCCCGGAACGCGCTTTCCTTTCCTTCTTTGGCCAGCAGTATGACCATCTCGTTGTTCATGTTCATTGCCAGTTCATGGGTCATCATATATATATTACGCCGAAAAGTCACACCAGGACGACAAAAGTTGGAACCTTTGGAAACCTTTGGACTGGAAGGCCCTGGGTTCGCATTCCCACATTCGACATTTGGGATGCGGAGGCTAAAATAAATAAGGAAATGTCAGGTGTTGAGACGTGATCTCGCTTGTTATTCTGGTTTAGGCCTTGGGAAGAAGAAGCTGATAGCGACCGAAAGGCATTTATATTCGGGCGACGCCAAGAAAAACAGAATGCAGAGAGACTATCAAGACTAGAAATATTGTTCGTGCGGTTCCCGCGGATAATCCAAAAAATCCATACTTCAGAGCTTCCTTACTGCAAGAAGGAATACAGTCTCCGCACAGGGTGCAGGTCAGTCCGGGTTTCCTTTTTTTTATCTGACTCTCGTTCAGTGCATCGTACCGGCAGGAATAGCGGCAGGCACCGCAGTCATCGCAGGTGTTTTTGAATCGGATGCGAAAAGGAGATAAACGTCCGATCAGATTGGCAGCCAGACCGATCGGACAGTAGATGACACAATGCGTCATCACTCCGTTTTTTCGTGAAATGAAGATCATCACGGCCACTCCGGCAATCCCGTATCCGATAGCAATACCTGTCATAGCCGTGGAAGCCAGACCGAATAGCCTGAAAAGAAAGGCTGCCAGGATGACGGCAGTGAAGATACCGATGCGGAGTGCCTGATTCCATTTGGGGAGGGCTTTCGGGCGGCGAATATGCCGTGAGGATAAGTTATCCCAACTGCCGATGTAGCACAAATGGCTGCACCAGGCCGCTCCCACGAGCAGTGCGGTGACGACAAAGAGAATGAGCATAAAAGTAATCTTGCCTCTTGAAATTGGACCGGCGATAATCATTGCTGGGATGGGAAGATGAAATTTTCCCGTCATGAGGCACTTCTCCAGGCCCGCTAGTCCCAGTATAAATTGAGAGAAGAAGACAACAGAAAACAGCGTCCATATCCGGCTTCTGATTTTGGGAGATATTTTTGGATCGAGCATTTTCTCGGTGACCCATCCGGCATAGATGGCCAGGAGAGCGACTTCGATCATTCCTGAACCTGGTAAAAATCGCTCAAGAAGGAGGATGGGCGGTGTCACTTTCCAATGGACAATGGTGAGAAGGATGGCTGTGAGGAGAGAAGCCGAATAACTCGGTAAGTAAGGTCGGTCTCTATCGGCGCTTTTTTGCGTATAATTTTTTTGTATCTTTTTCTTTTCCAAGAGCAGAGCTGAGATCCATGTGAACAGGGCCACAAGAGAAAGGATAATCGCGAGACGTATCCAGGGCTGCTCTTGCGATTCTCTGAGTTGAGCGTAAAAAAAAATTCTTTCGATCCAGATGAGACCTCCGATTCCGAGGTAAGTCTGGTACATTCGCAAGATCCATCTTTTCCTAATGAATAAAATAAAGGGGAAGAGTAAGGAAAAAAGAGCCAGCCAATCATTCTGAGCCCTTGAGAAGTGAGCAGCCAGCAGCACAGATGAGATTATGGGGAGTGCGATTAACTTCATCTTTCTTGATTTAATTCCTTATCCAATGAGGGATAATCCTCAAGGAGCTGATTTTAGAACTAATTATCAATTTTCCAAGATTTGAACGGATAAGTCCAGACCTTCTGGAATGTTCAGAGGATTAAATCGAGGCGCCTTTCCCTTTAACATAGAGATAGCAGCTCAAACCAAAAATTACTTTTCCTGCATAGCAAATCCAGAAAACTGCGGAAGCCGAAAAGAGAACAGGCATGATGAATAATAATGCCAGGATAACAGTCATGATGACTCTGCCTTTGGCTTCAGCGTTCAGGAACGCATACACAAAAATGATAATGACTATTAAGTTGATGACTGAACTGATTATTTTTCCGTATGGTACTCCCATCATGTTAGATAAAGTATAGCATAGGAAGGGAATTTCACAGAAGAACTGCCCCCTATTCAAGACATCGATTTATTGATTTTATGCCGGACAGACCATTTCTTTGGATGAGGTCCTAGGAATGACTCTAATCTAGATGACGAGAAAAAAGTCATCCTAAAGGGAGAAGTTGACCTGAATTTTGTGAATAATCCAGGTTGAATAAGAATGCGCAGTCAATCGTAGAATATCTATAGGAGGAAGGAAATGGTTTTTCTGGAGAGAAGCAACATCGTTCCCATCTGCCCTCACTGCAATACTGAGTTAAAGGTCATTCATTTCCGGGGATTGACCAGCACATTGGGCAAAAGATACATCTATATTTGTCCGAATTGCAGGAAGGTGCTCGGCATTTCCCATTGCAAAGGCTTCTGGATGGGGTAGAAGATAGGCGTGCATCCCCACATTTGTCTGGTTATCGGGATTAGGCTTAGGCCATAAATTGGGGTCAGGCCTTATTTGGAATTCGAGACTCAAGGCATAGTTTCAGTCAACTGCCATTAACCTTGACAAGGCCTGATCCCAAAAAAACAAGGCCTGGCCCCAAAAAACCTGACCCAAGCCTGAACCCAAATTGAAGAAATGTTGAGACGCGATACATTATTTATTGAGACGCGACCACTTATTGAGTCCTCATTCGCTTTTGACTTTACATATCCTCAGGCTTAAATTATTATTATGATTACCAATGGAGGTCAGATGTTTCAGGCAACAACTATAATCTGTGTCCGTCACAAAGGAAAAGTCGCCATTGCCGGAGATGGCCAGGTTTCCCTCGGAGAGACTGTATTGAAGCGAAAAGCCAACAAGATTCGAAACCTTTACAAAGGAAAAGTTTTAGCTGGATTCGCTGGCGCCACTTCGGATGCGTTTGCCCTGTTTTCCAGGTTCGAAGGAAAGCTCGAAGAGTTTCGAGGGAACCTTTCCAGAGCTGCCATCGAACTGGCCAAGGACTGGCGGATGGATAAAGCGCTCCGGCGGCTGGAAGCCCTTTTGATCGTGGCTGATAAGGATAACTCCTTCCTGATCTCGGGAACAGGAGATGTCGTCGAGCCGGATGATGGAATAATCTCGATCGGCTCAGGAGGACCGTTCGCTTTGGCTGCCGCCCGGGCACTGCTCAAACACACGAACCTGTCTGCCAAGGATATTGCTTTACAGGCCTTGGAGATCAGTTCTGGTATATGCGTATACACGAACGACGAGATTACTATAGAGGAGCTCTAGATGGCAATTGCACTTCCAGAAAGTTTAAAAACAACCGTTGAGAAATCGATGGAAACCGAACTGACTCCGCAGGAAATCGTCAAAGAGCTGGACAAGTACATTATCGGCCAGAATGCTGCCAAAAGAGCCGTGGCGATTGCTTTGCGGAACAGATACCGTCGGCGCAAACTCCCTCCTGAACTGGCCGATGAAATCGCTCCTAAAAACATCCTGATGATCGGTCCGACTGGGGTCGGAAAGACCGAGATATCCCGCAGGCTGGCCCGGCTGACGTATTCTCCTTTTTTGAAAATAGAAGCCAGTAAATTCACAGAAGTCGGCTATGTCGGCCGCGATGTCGAGTCCATGATAAGAGACCTGGTCCGGATTTCCGTGGACATGGTGAAATCGGAAAAAATCGCAGAGGTGCGGGAGAAAGCGGAGAAGAATGTGGAAGAGAAGATACTGGATATGCTCCTTCCTCCGTTGAGAAGACGAACCGAGCCTCCTGACCCGAACGAGCAGGTGAAGTTCCAGGAGACAAGAGAAAAGTTGAGGAAGCAGCTCAGAGAGGGTGCGCTGGATGAGAGGATGGTCGAGATCGAAGTGAAAGAGAAGGCGGCTTCTCCCATGGAGATTTTTTCTGGCAGCGGGATGGAAGAGATTGGGATCCACATCCAGGAGATCATTCCCGGATTTTTGGGAGGAAAATCAAAAAAACGTAGGATTAAAATAGAAGAGGCCCGGGAATATTTATTGGAGGACGAGCAGCAAAGATTGATCGATATGGACCAGGTGTCCCGGTTGGCTGTGGAACGGGTCGAACATTCGGGTATCATCTTTTTGGATGAGGTCGATAAGGTCGCTGGACGAGAGGCGGGCCACGGTCCGGAAGTCAGCCGGGAAGGAGTCCAAAGAGACCTTCTCCCGATAATCGAAGGAACCACTGTCAACACCCGCTACGGCCTTGTCCGGACAGACCACATCCTTTTCATAGGCGCTGGGGCTTTCCATGTGACCAAGCCCGCTGATCTCATTCCCGAACTCCAGGGGAGGTTTCCTATCCGGGTGGAGCTGACTTCTTTGGATAAAGAGGATTTCATCAAGATATTGACCGAGCCAGAAAATGCTCTCATCAAGCAGTATAAGGCCTTGATGGAGACTGAAGGCATCCAGGTGGATTACAGTGGGGATGCCATAGATGAGATCGCTGATATCGCTGAGAAGGTCAACGAGGATGCGGAGAATATCGGAGCCCGCAGGCTTCATACGGTCATGGAAAAAGTAATGGAAGAGATATCTTTCAAAGCACCGAACATCAAAAAGAAAAAAATCCCAATCGACAGAAAATATGTCCAAAAGCAGCTCGAAGATATATTAGAATACGAGGATTTGAGCCGCTTCATTCTTTGATGAAGAAATTTTTCCCATTCCTTATTTTCGTGTTTCTCCTGATACCGTTGACTTCCTGCGGGAAAAAAGGCCCCATTCTTCCACCTCTCCCTAAGTTGATCCAAGAGATTGAAGTTTTTGACATCAGTCAGAGAGGAGAAAGGCTGTTTCTTGAATGGGAGAATCCGACAGCTTTTATCGATGGAAGTCCTCTGCCCGAAGTTTCAGAAGTTGAGATTTGGCTCTTTGAGGTGGAGAAAGAGGGTTCCGGGAATAAAAAACCGGCCCGAGATGAATTTGAAACGGTGGCAGCGCTTCTTGTTTCGCTCAAGCAGGAAGAGTTATCCAGATTTCGGATCAGGACAGAAGAAGGCTCTGTTCGATTCGTCTATCCTTTCACATTGACAAAACAACATTTCCAACTGGACAGCTTGATTTTCAGCCTGAGGGTGAAGGCCAAGAAGAGAAGGAAGTCAGAGTTTTCGCCATTGTTGACTGTTCAACCCCGGATGCTTTCTCTTCCCCCTCGAGCTGTGAAGGCCGTGGTCTTCCAGGATCGTATCGAGGTCAGCTGGATACCGGCTGAAAGAAACCTCGACCAGTCATCCCCGGCAACCTTCAAAGGATATAACGTCTACAGAGCCGAGGGAAAAGCGCCTCCCCGACGCCTGAATTCACAGCTTATCAAAGATAATAAATATAGCGATAAAGACTTCCTCATCGGGAGTGTATACCGCTATATTATCCGGGCTTCGACGACAGAATCGGCCCCATTCATGGAGAGTGATGATTCCGAACTCTTGGAAATCAAGGCAGAAGACACCTTTCCCCCAGCTGTTCCCTCGGGCCTGGTGTCCATAGTGGCAGGAGATTTTGTATCTCTCACCTGGGACGAGAATAGTGATGAGGACTTAGCCGGATACAGAGTCTGGAGGAGGATGGAAGGAAAGGATGAGTTCGTGCTTTTAACCCCCCAGCCCATAGCTGAAAACGCATTTAACGATACGACTGTTGAAAAGGACAAAAGATACCATTATGCTGTTACCGCACAGGACAACTCGGGGAATGAAAGCCGGAAATCCGAGAGTGTATCCGAGATCATAAAGGATGGGTTTAAATGAAGATTTATCGCTACAAGCATAAGGATAAAATCAGCTACGGGGTTTTAAAGGAAGAAAACCTTTGTCCCGTTGAAGGTTCCATATTCAAAAAATTCAACGTGAAAAAAGAAAAGATTCCCATAAGCGACGTCACTCTTCTGCCGCCCGTGATCCCTTCGAAGATCGTCGCGATCGGGGCCAACTACAAGAATCATGTAAAGGAAATGGGCCGGCAGATTCCTGAAGAGCCCCTGATTTTTCTTAAACCTCCCTCCTCTCTCGTTGGACCGAACGATATCATCGTCTATCCAAAAATGTCCAAAAGAGTCGACTACGAAGGAGAGTTGGCTTTAGTCATCAAGAAAAGAGCGCGTCTTCTCGAGGATGGAGATAATACGGAAGATTACATTCTGGGCTACACCTGCTTTAATGATGTGACGGCTCGAGACCTCCAAATAAAAGATGTCCAGTTCACCCGGGCAAAGTCGTTCGATACGTTCGCCGCTGTGGGGCCCTGTATCGCCACCGATGTTGAGCCTGAGGGGCTTCGATTGAAGACGTTTCTCAACGGAAAATTAAGACAATCATCCACCTTAAAAAACCTGATTTTTCCTGTGCCTTTTATAGTGAGATATATTTCCGGGATCATGACACTCGAGCCCGGAGATATCATTACGACTGGAACTCCTGCCGGGGTTGGCCCGATGTCTCCGGGTGACAGGGTGGATATCCAGATAGAAGGGATTGGGACTCTCTCCAACACAGTCATGAAAATCAAGTGAATAGATGGAGATTTGATCCCGAATTCCACAGGTTTCGACACTTTTTCCCTCTAGTACAGCATTAAAAAATAAACTTTTCTTGTCTGTGGGGGTTCAATAAAATATGTGAGAGTGATATAACATACACGGATGGAGAGATAATCAGAAATCATTTTCGGTTTTCTGTCTTTTCTCTCTTGATAAGCTCATAATTTTTGGAGGTTTTAATGAAAATTTTCTTGGATACAGCCAATCTAGAGCAGATCAAGGAAGCCGCGAGCTGGGGAATAGTGGATGGAATCACAACCAACCCCACACTGGTTTCCAAAGAGAATATGAAGTTTGAGGATTTAATCAAGAAGATCTGTAAAATTGTTCCGGGCCCTGTGAGCGTGGAGTCTGTCTCCACCAAAGCCAAAGATATCATTGAGGAGGCCAGAGGACTGGCCAAGCTGGCTGATAATGTTGCTGTGAAGATACCGATTTGTGTGGAGGGGCTGAAAGCGACAAAAGTTCTGTCCAGCGAGGGGATCAAGATCAACACGACTCTCATATTTTCTCCGAACCAGGCACTACTTGCGGCTAAAGCCGGAACAGCGTTTGTCAGCCCTTTCATCGGGCGGCTCGATGATATCTCCCATGAGGGAATGGCCTTGATCGATGAGATCGTTGCCATATTCAATAATTATGGCTTTGAAACAGAAATTATCGTGGCCAGCATCCGCCATCCACTCCATGTTGTGGAAGCGGCTTTGACCGGAGCAGACATTGCCACCATCCCTTTTGCGGTGCTGGACAAGATGGTGAAGCATCCTTTGACTGATATCGGAATAGAGAAATTTTTAAAGGATTGGAGCAAAGTCAAGCGCTGAATCATCATTGGGGCGAGGAAACGATGACTATCGAAAAAAAATTAAAAGAGCTAAAAAAGAAAACAGAATCAGCAGAGCTGGGCGGAGGTCAGGAGAGGATAGAGAAGCAGCATAAGGCCGGAAAACTGACCGCTTTGGAAAGGATCAACCTCCTGGTGGATGAAGGCTCTTTCCAGGAAATGGATAAACTTGTTGTGCACGAGAGTCATGATTTTGGGATGGAAAAAAAGAGGATTTATGGAGATGGAGTGGTGACAGGGCACGGCACGATCGATGGTCGGACAGTTTTCATTTTTGCTCAGGATTTTACTGTGTTCGGAGGGTCGTTGAGCGGAGCGAATGCAGCTAAGATAGTCAAAATCATGGACTTGGCCCTGAAGAACGGTGTTCCGATGATCGGCCTCAACGATTCAGGAGGGGCGCGGATACAGGAAGGAGTGGCTAGCCTGGGAGGCTATGCGGATATATTTTTGAGGAATGTTCTTGCCTCCGGAGTCGTTCCTCAGATATCAGCGATTATAGGTCCGTGTGCGGGCGGAGCTGTCTATTCGCCAGCTATTACAGATTTTATCATCATGACGAAGGATATCAGCCGCATGTTCATCACTGGACCGGATGTGATAAAGGCCGTAACACACGAAAGTGTGACCATGGAAGAGTTAGGAGGGGCAGAAGCTCATAACAGCATTAGCGGTGTGGCGCATTTTGCAGCCGAGGACGAAAAACACACAATGGAATTAATCCGCGAACTTCTCTCGTTTGTCCCCGATAACAACCTGGAAGACCCTCCTTTCAAGGAGACGGCTGACCCTCCGGACAGAGGGAGTGATGAACTCAATTTTATGGTGCCCGATGACCCGAATCAACCTTATGACATACGAAAGGTCATCAAAGAAATTCTGGATGATAATTATTTCTTTGAGGTCCAGGAGCATTACGCGAAAAACATCGTCATCGGTTTCGGTCGGTTGGGAGGGAAGTCAGTATCCATCGTGGCCAACCAGCCCGATGTTCTGGCGGGAGCCCTGGATATCAATGCCTCGGATAAAGGGGCCCGGTTCGTCCGTTTTTGCGATGCCTTCAACATACCGCTTATCACGTTTGAGGACGTGCCCGGATTTTTGCCCGGAGTGGCCCAGGAACACGGAGGAATAATCCGCCATGGAGCCAAACTTCTGTATGCGTTTGCCGAGGCGACCGTGCCGAAAATTACTGTCATCACTCGCAAAGCCTATGGGGGAGCCTACTGCGTTATGGCTTCCAAACACATCAGAGCAGATATCAATTTTGCCTATCCGACGGCCGAGATCGCTGTGATGGGACCAGAAGGAGCGGTGGAGATAGTCTATAAGCGTGAGCTGGATAAGAAGGAAGGGGCCAAGGAGAGAGAGGCAAAAGTCGAGGAGTTCCGAGAGAAATTTGCTAATCCTTATATTGCCTGTGAGAAAGGCTATCTCGATGAGATAATCGAGCCGAAATTCTCAAGGCCCAAGATCATTGCGGCTTTACAGATGCTGGAGAACAAGCGGGATAGCAATCCTCCGAAAAAGCATGGAAATATACCTTTATGAAAATTGGGGACAGGAAAATTGGGGACAGTCCCCAATTATTGAGTAAGTGTCATTATAAGAGTTATTGTGTGGAGCGAGCGACCTGTGAGTATTATGTGTCTATCATTGCGAGCTTGTGTGGCAATCTCATAAAAAGAAGAAGATTCGACAGAAGAAAAAGGGATAACTAAAAGTAAGAATGTGTCATTGCGAGCCTAACATGGCGATCTCATGAGAGGGTGGAGATGGATTGTGGTGTCATTGCGAGCTTGCGTGGCAATCTCTTTTGGAAAATAAATTACAGCTCTGAGGTGCAGACTGAAGAGCGAAGGGTAAGCAAATGCCCCGAATGTTCAAGAAGATACTGATCGCCAACAGGGGCGAGATTGCTGTCAGGATCATCAGGGCGTGCCGCGAACTGGGTATTGCGCCTGTGGCCGTTTATTCGGATGCGGACAGGAAGGCTCTGCATGTCAGGTTGGCTGAGGAGGCATACTCTATAGGCGAGTCGGTTCCCTCCAAGAGCTATCTCAATGTCGAAAAAATCATAGAAGTCGCAAAAAAAAGTAAATCCGAGGCTCTCCATCCTGGATATGGATTTCTGGCCGAAAATCCGGAGCTGGTGAAAAGTTGTGAAAAAGAGGGGATTGTCTTCATTGGACCCCCCTCAGAGCCAATGGAGGTCATGGGGCACAAGACTGAATCGCGGAAGAAGATGACAGAGGCGGGAGTGCCGGTTATACCGGGGACATTGGAGCCAATAAAGAATGAGAAGGATTTAAGGGAGAAAGCAGAGGATATCGGGTTCCCTGTTCTGCTGAAAGCCGCAGCGGGAGGTGGTGGCAAGGGATTGCGGCAGGTCCGGAAGAGAAAGGAACTTTTGTCATCCTTCAGACTGGCTCAGTCTGAAGCCAAGGCGAGCTTCGATGATCCTGCCGTCTACATCGAAAAATACCTTGATGAGCCCCATCACATAGAGATTCAGATCCTGGCGGATAATTTTGGGAACATTGTCTATCTGGGAGAAAGGGAGTGTTCTATCCAGAGGCGGTACCAGAAAGTCCTGGAAGAAACCCCTTCACCCTTTATAGATGATGATATACGGAAGGAGATGGGACAGATCGCTGTGAAAGCCGCAGCGGCCGTGAATTACCGGAATGCCGGCACCGTGGAATTCATGGTGGATAAAAACAAACACTTCTATTTTCTGGAGATGAACACCCGGTTGCAGGTGGAGCACCCGATCACTGAAATGGTCACAGGCATTGACCTTGCCAGATGTCAGATCGAGATTGCCGCTGGATTTCCACTGAATTTTCGCCAGGAGGAGATTCGGCCTGAAGGGCACTCACTGGAGTGTCGAATATATGCGGAAGATCCGGACAATGATTTTATGCCGTCTCCTGGAAAAATAATGCATCTTCACACACCCGCAGGAGGATTGGGAGTGAGGGATGATAATGGAGTGTACGAGGGATACGAGGTTCCTTTAGAGTATGATCCCCTGCTTTCCAAGCTCATCACTTGGGGAAAGACACGAGAGGAAGCCATCCATCGAATGCTTCGGGCTCTATCTGAATACCGGGTCTACGGCATTAAAACAACGATTCCTTTTTTCAAGCGCATTCTTCTTCATCCGAAATTCTTCGCGGGCAACTACAACACACATTTCATTGCCAACCTCGCGAGAAAAGTGGACGGCAGAAAGCCAGAGGAAGAGGTTATCGCCCTGATTGCCGCAGGAGTGAAAGTCTATTCAGAAAGAAAGTCAGGCTCCAGGCCTGATTCCAAGAGAAAAGAAAGTAGCTGGAAATTTCAAGGAAGATTAAAGAACTTTGCCAACAGGTTCTAAAATGAATTTTTCATTCTGGTTGAACAATAAAGAATACAGACTGAATGTGGAAGAGAAAGTGGGGAATGAAATACTCGTCTCTCTCGGAAAAAAGCAGTACCGCGTATCCATCGAGTTCATCAGCGGGGATGAAATCCTTCTGAACATCGATGGGCGGATTCATAACGTCATCGTCAATTCCAATACGCTGTTTTATTCAGTTTATGTCAACGGTAGATTTTTTAAGATCGAGAAGAAATCCGTTTCCCAAATATTGGGAAAAAAGGGTGCGAAGGTACAGAAAAGAGACATCAAGACATCTATGCCGGGGAGAATCGTCAAGGTTTTTAGGAAGGAAGGAGATAAAGTCAAAGAAGGTCAGGCTGTTCTGGTGCTGGAAGCCATGAAGATGCAGAATGAGATAAAATCTCCTCAGAGCGGCATCATCACCAAGATCAATCCTTCAGCCGGGGATTCTGTTGAGGCCGGCGCACTCCTTTTCTCGGTTGAATAACCAGCAAAGTCTCTTGTTTTCAAAAAAAGGGGATAGGCCCCTTTTTTCGGGGACTGTCCCTTTTAGTCCTTTTGCTACGGAAGATAGGGACTGTCCCCCTTCTCTAAAAAAAGGGGCCTATCCCCTTTTTTCACTTTTTTCCACACATTCCCAGCTCATCTGAATTACAGGAATGAAGTCACAAGCTCTTAGTGGTATAATATATGATGTGAATAGGCTTTTATTGTTGATAAAAAATGTTATATTTACAGGTTATTTTCATCATAAAGGAGACAGCCCCTGTAGGTCCCTATTTTAAGAAAGAGAGGGACCGTCCCTCTTCCTGAAGTATCATCCTGGAGACCGGGACCATTCACATGAATAATCATGAAAATTAAGAAAAGAATTAGATCGTTAATCGTAATTGCGGTTATTGTCCTTTTTTTTCTTGGAGCAGGAGTCTTCGTCAAGAATATTTTTCTCAGCCGGATCAAGAATGAAATTGATGCAAGCTTCTTCTATGACAACCTTCACATGTCCTTTTTTCCTCCTGTGCTCATTATTGAAAATGTGAAAACTCGCATCCCTTCTCCTTACTTTTCCGCCGAAAAAATCAGCATGAGAATTTCCTACGGAGCATTATTGACCAGGCGAAAACCCATTAATGTGGTGATCGAACAGCCGGTCTTAATCATCTCCCAGACCTCTCCAAAAGGAGATGCCGGAACCAAAGAAGAATTCGCTCTGTCTTTTCCGGTTCTGGTTGAGGAAGGATTGATCAAAAATGGAGAGTTTTACTTCCAGGGCCGAGAGATGAGCTTCCAGTCGAGAGGAATAGAGGCCGTTTTCACGCAGACTAGAAACGAATTTTCTTTGGAGGCCAAAACAAAGAGGAGCCTCTTTTATCCAGGCCCTTCCAAATTTCGTTTAGAGGGGAAGATAGACTTTTTGATCGAGGGGCGGGGACAGAAGATTTACGTTAAAAGACTCAAAGTCGATAGCAGTGATTTCAGTTTTGAATCCGAAGGCAGTTTGGTGGACCCCATGAATCCGCAGCTCGACCTTGAAATGTCTTTCAGAGCCAACGCGCCATGGTTGACTGAGCTTCTTCATTTGCCTTTTGACTGGGAAGGAAACACGGAAGGTCAGGGGATTCTTACTCGAAATGAGGAAGGAGTGTCGCTCAAAGCCGACTTTTCAAGCAATAATCTCTTCTTGAACGATGTTTTCATGGGTGAAATCAGAGGAAGGATTGATTATCAAGAAGATTCTCAGATTGTTGAATTTAATTATCAGAAGGAATCGCTACCGAGGGAGTATGTGAAATTACGTTTCACAGAGGAAAAGGTCGATGGAATCCTGAGAGGCGCTTTCCTTGATCCCGTTACAAAATATTTCTATTTGCCCTGGCCGATCTCCACTCCCGCATGGGGAGAATTTTCAGTAGACGATGATAAGCTCGAGACTGATCTGGAATTCAGGGATGAGTATGCCCTGTCCGAACCAGGGCGTTTTCCTTTTCGTGGCCCGCTCCAACTCCATTGGGATAAAAAGAAGAAGGTGACTTTCTCCTCTCCCAGTTTCACTTCTGATTTTGGTGAATTTGATGTGGAAGGGACGATTAATGTTGGCCGGGATTTGGATATCACAATTCAGGGAGACGTCGGAGACCTTAAGAGGACTCGAGAGTTCACGTCTGCTTTGCTTTCAAAAGATTATGCCTTTGCGGAGATGAGAGGGCGGGGTGAAGTGGACCTCCATGTTTTCGGAGAATATTATGACCCGCAGGTTCATTCGAGATTTTCTTTCACCCCAGGCAGTTTTGGAAAATTCGATGCTCAATCTGTTGAGGGTGAAGCCGAAATAATCAAAGGAGATTTCTTCGCAAGGTTCAATGTGGATGATCCTGACATGTTGGGGAGAGTGGGGCTCTTCTCAGGCCTGGATGGCGTGAGAGTCGATATCCATATGGAGCGGGGCTTCGTGGAGAGAATCTTTCCGGCATTGGATTTTGAATTCCCTCTCAAAGGGGAGGCATCGGGTAATTTTGAAGTCAATCTCAAAGGAGAAAACATCCAGGTGAAAGGAGATTTCGCGAGTCCTCTGATGAATTTTGTGGGCCAGGACCTGAAAGAGCTGAGAGGTAAACTGGAATGGAAAGAAGATTTTTTCTCTTTGTCCGGGCTTCAGTTCCAAATGCATGAAGGAACCGTGAAAGGAGATATTACACTTGGCTTGCTTAACAAAGAGTTTGATATCAATATCCTGGGAGAGGGAATCGATTTTTCCTCTCTCTATTCCGGGATGACGGGTAACTTGCGTTTCCTCCTAAACGGAAAAGGATTTTTTAATGAAGACTTTGCTTTGGGGCCCTTTGAGATTGAGGACCTCTATCATTCTCCCTTCCAGAAAACCACAGCAAAAGGATTGGCGCAGTTTACTCATTCTGATGGAAAGCTTGACCTGGATTTGATGGGGAATTTTTCACCCGGGCAGAATTTTTTCAACGTTTCCTTCTCCATCCCTCTCAGCGAAGACATGTTATCAGTCGGCATAAGAGGCAGTTTTGACAACATCGATCTTCTGCTTCCCTGGGGCGATGGCGCTGAAGGGCGCGTGAATTATCTGGGTGAAGTGAAAGGCCCCCTCTCTTCTCTAGAAGTGAAAGGGGCTTTAGATTTTAATGGGTCTGTCTTCCCCTTTCCTGGATTTGCCCACGCGTTCAGGGATTATTCTGGATTGATGTTCGTTGAAAACAACTTGCTCACTTTTCGCTCTCTTCAGGCGACGTTGGGTGGAGGCGATGTCCAGGGAGCCGGGGAATTGAAGCTTGGAGAGGGTGGGATCGAGTCGATAGATATCAAATTAGAAGGAATGAATATGTTGGTCTCTCCAGTAGAAAGGACAAGAGCCCTGGCCGATGGAACGTTGAATCTGATCAAGGGCCCTGACCAATTCGTCCTGAAGGGTGATTTGTTTGCGCACAGGCTTTCCTGGAGAAGGGAAGTGAATGAAGAGTTCCTTTTCTATTCCACTCCTTATTATCAGCAGGAAAGAGAACCGAGTTTTTTTGATGACCTCACTCTGGATATCCGTCTGCGGGCCGATGACAATGCATGGATAGAGAACTCTTTAGGCAGAGTCAGGACAATGTTTGATTTGACTGTGGGCGGAAGTGTGAGTGAACCTGTGATTTTGGGCGATATCGAAGCTCTGGACGGTGAAATAAATTTTCAAGACAGACAGTTTAAGCTTCTTGTTGGACGCGTGAATTTCGTGAATCCGGTCAGCACCGAGCCTTATATAAGCTTTTTGGGAGAGACTTACGTGAAAGATTTCAGAGTGACTTTTTCTCTTGAAGGATTGTTGGATAATCTTAATCCTGAGTTCACGTCTTCGCCTCCTTTACCTCCCGAGGATGTCTTGGCTTTACTCGCACTGGGAGAGGCGTTCAAGAGAACGTATTCCTATGATACCAGCACACAGGCGAGCACAGCTTCGCTTATTTCTTTTCAGCTTTCCGAGGAAGCGATAAAACGAGCTGATGGACTGTTCACTCTCGATCGATTCAGGATTGACCCGTTTCTGATGGAATCCTCCACAGAGATGGCCGCTCGTTTGACGGTCGGGAAAAAAGTATCCAAAAACTTCTTTATCCTTTACTCCACCAATCTCACGACACAGAGAGAGGAAATTATAAAAATGGAATGGGAACTGACAGATGATATCTCATTGATCGGAACCCGTGATGAGGAGGGACGGATTAGCTTTGATGTTAAGATACGCAAGAGATTCTAGACTCAAGAACAGAAAACTCGCATTTTTCTGTCGATTTTGTTTATGCCTGATTTTTGTTCTCTTGCCCCTGGAGTCTGTTTCGCAGTCATTGAATTCTCCTCCTCTGATTGCCAGTGTTTCTGTTGTTGTTGACGGTGAATCCTCTGGGGAAGATTTGGAAAGGCTGATTCCTGTAAAGAAAGGAGAGCCCTTTTCTTTCAAAAGGATAAACTCCAGTATCAAGCAGATTTACAAAACCGGTCTTTTCTCAGAGATTCAGGTGGCCAGAGAAGGGGAACAGGAAGTCCACCTGACTTTTTTCCTGAAGAGAAAGCTTGTTGCCAGAAGAATTATCTTTCAGACGAAGGAGAAACTCCCTCAGACAAAACTGAGGAACAACCTTCTAAACTTGCGGGAGGGCACTTTTTTCTCGGAGCAGAAATTGGAGAAAGCAGTCGAAGAATTAAAGGAGATTCTCGCTCATGAAGGTTTCTTTCATCCGGAGATTGAGACATTTACCAAGAAAGATCCGAAAAGCTCTTCCTTTGATGTTTTTTTCAGAATAGTCTCCTTCCAGAAGTACATGATTAAAGAAATCAATTTTACAGGTGAAATGGTTATTCCAGAAGAAGAATTGATGAAAGAGATGAAAAGCCAGGAAGGGAAAGAATACGTCCCTTCTCTTCTGGAGGAGGATATCACAAGGATGAAGGAGCTTTTATATTCGAGGGAATACCAAAGAGCGGAGATCAAGGCCGGAAATGCTACATATGATGAACGAGAGGGAAGCGTTTCGTTATCTTTAAACATCATCCCCCATGAGAAGATTGAGATTGAAGTGCGAGGGGCCAGAGTTCCATTAGAACTCTTGCGGCCGATTTGGGAAGCTCGAATATTTGAAGAATGGGGATTGGATGAAGGGGAGGCCAAGATCCTTGACCACATGAGGAAGAAAGGCTTTCTCTTTGCTTCTGTTACGTCTTCTATCCAAAAGGAAAATAATACTATGCGCGTGATTCACACTGTCACGCCAAATAGAAAGTATGACATTATTGGAATTTCATACATTGGCTTAGACCATTTCACGCCTTCTCAACTGGAAGCCGAGCTTGCGGCTGGCAAAGGAGCTTCTTTTCTGAATTGGATGAATGGAGAAAGGTTGTTTGACCTGCCTGAAGAAATTAAATTTCTGTACGAGTCGAGAGGATTCCCGAATGCGCAGGTGGATTTTGTTTTTTTGAGGAAGGGAAAAGGAGTTGAAGTTCAGTTCCAGATCCAGGAGGGCAATCAGCAGAAGATTAAAAATATTTCTTTCAAGGGAGCACAATTGTTTGAGCCCGGAGCTTTGTTTGAGCAAATAAGCAGTTTTGAAAACGGGCCTTTCTTCCCGTTCGACATTCAGAAAGATATTGAAAAGCTGGAGACTCTCTACTTGAACCAGGGCTTCCGAGAGACAGAAGTTGTAGCCAGAGTGGAAGAGGTAGAGGAGGGCCTTTTTTCCGTTTCCTTCATAATAGAAGAGGGAGAGAAGGTCAGGATAGAGAAAATTGTGGTCACTGGAAATGTGGCCACGAATCGGAAGGCCATCTTCCGTGAACTAAGGGTCAAGGAAGGTGATTTTGCTTATTCTGACAAGATCAGCGAGTCGAAGAGGAGGCTGGAGAGGCTGGGAATTTTCACTTCTGTGAAAATTGAGGAGATTTCTCTTTCTCCGGGAAGTGAAAATTTGGTCATCAATGTTAGAGAAGGGCAGAGGAATTATGCCGGTTTGGGATTGGGGGTTGAATCAGAGACCAAGCCTCGAGAGTTTGCTGTATGGAATAGCCCTTTTCGGCTGAGAGGGATCGCGGAAATTATCCGGAGCAATGTCTTTGGTTCGGCGGGCCAAGTCAGCCTTGTCGGACAGCTCAGCCCCAGAGAAAAACGAGTCGTGCTGACCTGGGAGCAGCCTTATTTCTTCGGCCTTCCCCTGCAGACTTTCTTGAATGCCTGGCTGGAACAGGAAGCTCGTGAAAGTTTTACCTATGACCGTGAAGGGGTGAGCTTGACGACCATAAAGCCTGTTTCGGAGAAGACGTTGCTTTTGGCCACCTTGCAGTGGGCTGAAACAACTCTTATTGACCTGCAAGTTGAACCCAATGAGGTTGACCGCCAATTTTACCCATATTCAGTGACCTCGATTTCCGGAAGTTTTATCTGGGATGGAAGGGATGACCTCTTCAATCCGGAAAGAGGAACTTTTTTTAGTTTTGTGCTTGAACGAGCTTTTCCTCTTTTAGAAGAAGAATCAAACTATGTTAAGACATTCTTTAAATCTCAGCATTTTGTCCCCGTGTTACCTGGATTGACTTTTGACCTGACCTCCCGTTTAGGCCTGGGTGGCGGTAAAGAGGATATCCCCATCCATGAGAGGTTTTTTGCCGGGGGAAGCAATTCGTTCCGAGGAGCCAGGTTTGATGAGCTGGGACCTGTCGATGAGGAATCGGGAAAACCTGTTGGAGGCGAAGCCTTACTGCTGTTTAATTTGGAGCTGACTTTTCCTCTTGTTTCGGGAGTCAAGAATTTAAGAGGAGCTGTCTTTTACGATATTGGCAATGTCTTCACAAGAGCAAATGATATTTCCTTGGCCTCTCTTGAGAATGCGGCCGGCTTTGGGATCCGGTACAAAACACCTTTCGGCCCAGTGCGGCTGGAACTAGGCTGGAATCTGGATGTCCCTAAAGAGGAGAGAAAAGCTCGGTTCTACATTACGATCGGAAATGTATTCTAATGAGTACGCTTAAAATAAAACGTGTGACAGTCCTATTTCTCCTGTGCGTGTTCATCGGACTTTCCTGGATTTATTCCCATTCAGAGATAATCGACCGAATAGTGGCTGTTGTCAATGAAGAAGTCATCACATTAACAGATGTGCGGATCGCTGAAGCGTTCGGGCTTTATGCGGAGGAGCTTGAGGAGGAGAGAGGAGATCATCGTTCGCAGATTCTGGAAAGATTGATTGAACAGAAAGTGGTGATTCAATTATCCAGCGAAGAAGTGTCGATCAAGGGCGAGGAATTGGATGGTTTCCTGATGCAGATAAGGGAGAGGTTGGGAGTCGATGAAGCGGAAAGAAGGCTTATGCAGTTTGGCCTGGCTCGGGAGGATTTGAGGGAAAGCATCCGGGAAATAATCAGGTATCAAACCATCATATCTCAGATTTTTAGCCGCGTGAATCCAGTTAGCTTAAAAGAGATTGAAAATTATTACCAAGAAATTTATGTTCCGGAACAAAAAGAAAAGAAAGCGGAACCTCAGCCAATGATGGAAATTCTCGATGAGATTGAATCCCGTGTCAAGCAGGAGAAGACTAGAGCCCAGATTGAGGATTGGATAAAAAATTTAAGGGATAAATCAGATATTCAGATTACAAAAGACGGTTTGCAATCGCCTGTTTAACCTGGATTATTCACGAGTCGAGGTTGCTGTAGACTCTGTTGCAAAGAGCGTAGCGAATGTGGCAATTTTTTTTAAAAGAAAAATGTTGTCAGATTTGCTCGCCCGAAGGGTAAAAGATGCCAGCTTAAAAAAAAATGGGGACTATCCCTTTTAGTCCTTATTTTAAAGAAGATAGGGACTGTCCCCTTTTTAGAAGAATGAAAAAGGTGTCGGCAGATTTTATGAATAATTCAGGGTAGTTTGGTGAAGGAGAAAAAATGAATCGTGTGGCTTTTTTGTTTCCAGGTCAGGGTTCCCAGTTAGTGGGCATGGGAAAAGATTTTCATGATTCCTCTTCTCAAGCAAAGGAGATTTTTGTCAGGGCTGATGAGGCATTAGGGTACCAAATATCAACGCTTTGTTTTGAAGGTCCAGAGGATGAGTTGAAATTGACACAGAACACTCAGCCGGCTCTTCTTGCAGTCAGCTATGTGGCGTACGTTCTCCTCGGCAAAGATGCCAGTATGGCTGCGGGCCACAGCCTGGGTGAGTATTCCGCTCTTGTGGCCGCTGGTTCCCTGGGATTTGAGGACGCTCTCCGTCTTGTTCACAAAAGAGGAAAGTACATGCAGGAGGCTGTGCCAGTGGGAAAGGGAGCCATGGCTGCGATTTTGGGATCCAGCTTTGAAGATGTGGAGGGTGCTATAAGCCAAGTAACCGATGGAGTTGTTGAGATTGCGAACTGGAACAGCCGGGAACAGGTAGTCATTGCCGGGCACAAGGAGGCGGTTGAGAAGGCCTTGACTCTGGTCAATCCCCCCCGTTCTGTGATGTTACCAGTGAGCGCCCCCTTTCACTGCCGCCTTATGAAAAGCGCAGAAGAGAAGCTCTCCCACGATCTGAATGAAGTTGAATTCAGAGACCTTGCGTTTCCCGTAGTCACCAATGTGGACGCGAAGGTAATTCACAAGGGAGAAGAAGCCAGAGATGCACTGAAAAGGCAGGTCACACGGCCTGTTCTCTGGTATAAGTCCATGGAAGTGCTCAACGAAGAACATATCGATGTGTTCGTAGAGTTGGGGTCGGGAAAGGTGTTGTCCGGGCTGGCGAAGAGGATTAGTCGGAGCTGGGAAGCGTCCCCGACTCTTTTGAATGTAGAGGATCCAGAGACCCTTGAACAGGTCAAGCCGTCACTTGAATAAGGGCTATTTGGCGAGGACTTGTCGTCCGAATTTGACATAGTATTCTACGGCAGACGTTACAGCAGTGATAATCACAATCCAGAGCAGGATTTGAGAGAGGAAATAGAAACTCCCCAGGTATTTCTCTCCCAGTATTAAAAATCCTATCGTGAAGACTTCAAACAGCATTTTGAGTTTGCCAATCCTCGAGGCGGAGATGATGACACCTTTTGAGGACGCCAGCGCTCTGAATCCAGTGACCGCGATCTCCCGGCCGAGGATGATGATAACCATCCATGCTGAGACAGCCCCCAATTCGACAAGGCAGATGAAAGCCGAAGCAATCAGTAACTTATCCGCAATCGGGTCCAAGAGTTGACCCATGGCCGTTATCTGTTTTCTTCTTCTCGCCAGGATTCCGTCGAGCGAATCTGTGATGGCAGCCAGCACAAAGATGGCAAAAGCGGCCAATTCTTTTCCTTCGAATCGAGAGAGGAGGAAAACGACCAGTACTGGGATGAGTACGATTCTCAGTAAAGTGAGGAAGATTGGGAGATTCATTTTTTAGGAGATATACTACAGCCTTCCCAGGTTGTCAAATCGAAAGAAAAAAGGGGACAGGCTACTTTTTTTTTGGAGAAGAGGGACAGTCCCTATCTTCCCTAACAAAAGGATTGAAAGGGACAGTCCCTGAAAAAAGTAGCCTGTTCCCTTTTTGCTTTTTCTTGAAAAAACGGACATCTCAAAGTATAGTTAACCTGGATTATTCATAAGAGCGACCGGCAACAAAAGTTATTTCATCAACATGAACTCCTAAAAGTGGTCCAGACAAATGACTAAGAAAAATTCCACCACTCCGATGATGCAGCAGTACCAGAAGATTAAGAATAATTATAAGGATGCGCTTCTCTTTTTCCGGCTAGGGGATTTCTATGAGATGTTTTATCAGGACGCGAAGATCGCGTCATCGGTCCTTGAAATCGCTCTGACATCACGTCAAAAAGTCCCGATGTGTGGAATTCCTTACCACGCTGCCGAATCCTATTTGACCAAACTTCTCAAGAGGGGATTTAAAGTGGCCATATGCGAGCAGGTGGAGGATGCCAGGAAGGCGAAAGGAGTTGTTAAAAGAGATGTAGTCAAAGTCTTGACTCCAGGAACCGCAGTCGAATTCGAACTTGAGGAAGCCAAGGAAAACACATACATTGCCAGCCTGTATTTGGTAGAAAAAGATTGGGGATTGGCTCTGATTGATTTAGCCACGGGACAGATGAAGACCACGCAGAGCCATGCACAGGGAAGAAGACTTCTTGATGATGAGCTTTTCAGGATTTCTCCGAAAGAGATCATCTTTCCAGAGGGCGAAGAAAAGAACGTCATTGATGTCCTCTCCCGCAACAGCATGGTATCGGTCTTGAAAAGTCCTCAGGAAGACTGGATTTTTGATTTTGCACAAGC
Source organism: uncultured Eubacteriales bacterium (assembly GCA_964346585.1). GTDB lineage: Bacteria > Acidobacteriota > Aminicenantia > Aminicenantales > Aminicenantaceae > SOIA01. Next base: position 49,400 of record CAYFVQ010000153.1, read on the forward strand.
TAAGAGTGTGCTTGAAGGACATTTCCGGGTGAAGTCTCTGGCGGGATTCGACCTCGAGGATAAAGACCTTGCTGTGTCAGCAGCCGGGGCTCTTCTGGATTATCTGAAAAGAGTGCGGAAGGATTCCCTTTCTTTAATCCATAAAGTCTCTTATATCCGGTCCGGCCTCCAGATGGTTCTGGATGTGACATCAATAAAAAACCTAGAGCTTGTGAAAAACTTGAGAGATGGAAGCCAGAAAGATTCTCTTCTCGATATCATTGATTTCACAATCACATCAATGGGCGGGAGGCTTATCCGAAGTTGGCTCCTCCAACCGCTCTTCGATTGTTCAGAGATCAATCACAGGCTGGACGCTGTCTCGGAATTTCTCGATCGCAGCATTGAACGTCAAGAATTAAGGGAGAGTTTTAAAGAGATATTCGATCTCGAACGCCTCACAGGAAAAATCTCCTTGGCGGTTGCCCATGCCCGGGACCTCGTGTCCTTGAAAAAATCACTTTTGCCTCTTCCCAATGTTCAAAAAATCATCAAGCCGTTTGCCACCCAAACGATCAAGCATATCCGTAAAGACTGGGATAATGCTGAGGACTTGGTGGGCTTGATCGACAGCGCGATTCTGGATGAACCCGCTCTTTTGTTGACCGAAGGAGGAATCATCAAGAATGGCCATAATTCCGAACTGGATGAGTTGAGGAAATTGAGCCATTCCGGAAAGAGCTTCATCTCTCTTCTCGAGAAAAAGGAAAGAGAAAAAACTGGCATTTCTTCTCTGAAGATTCGTTACAACAAAGTGTTTGGCTACACCATCGAGGTCACCAAGCCGAATCTGTCTCTTGTTCCTGAGGATTACATCCGAAAGCAAACATTGGCGAATTCCGAACGGTTCATCACTCCAGAACTCCAGGAATACGAAGAAAAAGTCCTCAACGCTGAAGAGAAGATAGCCGAGCTGGAATATAACCTTTTTCTGGACGTGAGAGAAAAAATTTCAAAAGAGACAAGACGGCTTCAGAAGATTGCCTCAAATATTGCCGTCCTGGATGTTCTTTCCTCGTTTTCTGAGCTGGCGTCGCTGCGAAACTATCATCGTCCACACATCCTCGCAGAGGATAGGATACGAATTGTGGAGGGCCGGCATCCTGTTATCGAAGTCACCAACGACGAGCCGTTTATCCCTAATGATACATACCTGGATCGAGAGGAAGACCAGATTCTGATTGTGACTGGACCGAACATGGGAGGGAAATCCACCTATCTGAGGCAGGTCGCTCTAATCTGCATTCTGGCTCAGATGGGCTCATTTGTGCCTGCACAAGAGGCTGAAATCGGCGTGGTTGACCGCATTTTTACACGCATCGGGGCCATGGATTTCCTGAGCGTAGGTCAATCCACTTTTATGGTGGAGATGCTCGAGACAGCTAAAATTTTGAACAATGCGACAGAGAAAAGCCTGATCTTGTTGGATGAAATTGGGAGAGGAACAAGCACTTTTGATGGATTGAGTATCGCCTGGGCTGTGGCTGAACACCTCCATGAAAAAGAAGATATCCGAGCCAAAACCCTGTTCGCAACCCACTACCATGAGCTGACTGAACTGGCACTGACCTTATCCCGGATCAAAAATTATCACGTGACTGTGAAAGAGAGGAAGGATGATATCGTTTTTCTGAGAAAGATTGTTTCTGGCCCTTCAGACCAGAGCTACGGAATCCATGTGGCCAAGCTGGCTGGGATTCCTCGAGCAGTAGTCGATAGAGCTAAAGAAATCCTTTTCAACCTGGAGAAACAGGAACTGGATGATGCCGGGCGCCCGAGGCTCGCTTATCGTTCTTCGAAAGAAAGGGATAGAGCCCAGATGCTTCTGTTCAAAGAAGATAGAGAGCAAGAATTGCTCAAGGACATAAAAGAGGAAATTGATAAGTGTCATATATCCGAATTGACACCGTTGGACGCCTTGAACTTACTCAGCCAGCTTAAAAAGAAGCTCAAAGACAAAGGGGAAGAAGACGAGAAAAACTGAAGGATTGAAGATAGAAGAAGCACTTAGACGGACAATGACACTGAGCTGACGGCTGTTGGCTGAATTCTAAATAAAGAGTACCTTTGGGGGGCTGTTCAGGGGAATTTCAGAGAAAATGTCAGATATTTTCCGGCTCATCGCTAATCTCTAGATTCTCCTCTTCTTCTCCATTTTCGGCAAAATCCTCGTCTTTGTATCCTGGATTTTCTTCGTACTTAGCTTCTCCTTCCTCTTCTTTGCGCTTGGCGAGAGCGGTCTCGAATTCATCTTTATCCTCATAGCGCCTGATATAATTCGATGCTGAGTCGCTGTAGCAGAGTTCTAGATAATCATCCTCGATTTCACAGAATACGGCTTTGCAGTGACCAGTCTGGAGGTCTCCCACCGTTTCTATGACTTCTGCCGCGTTTTTTATGGCATCCAGCGTCAGCCAGCTTGCGATTTCGATTTCTTCCATTGGTTCTCTAAAGAAAAAAATAACAACTTTTAACAAATTGTCAAGTGGGAAAATTGAAAAAAATTTTTTTCTTCCTGGATGTGTTCACTGCCTTTGGGGTTAGACCTCGACATGATGTACGTGCTCAGTATTTTTAATAAAAGTGTTACTTAATTACTGAGCATAAACACATGAGAAATTATTCAACTAATTCCTGTTAGGACTGTTGCCAAATCTCAAGAATGAAGACTGGCATCTTGAAAGGTTGATAAGGCCTGATTCAATTTTCGTACTGACTCATTTCGGGGCCACCCCCTTTATTCTGGTGTCTTGACATGAAAGAGCTTGAATATTTAAATAGAGGAGGAGCGAACAATGAAATGGGATAAATTCACTGTCATGGCTCAGGAAGCCTTCCAGCAGGCCCAGTCCAGAGCGGAAGAGCTGGGCAATCAAGAGCTTAAGCCCGAGCACCTTCTCTGGGCTTTTTTAAACCAGGAAGAGAATATTGTGAGTTCTGTCCTAGCTAAGATCGGAGTTAACCCTTCTAAAATTCTCGAGGACTTGAACTCTTCTATGGATAAGATTCCCAAGGTCAAAGGAGGGGGAGAAGTCTACTTCTCTTCTTCGATGAGAAAGATAATGACAAGCGCTCAAAAAGAGGCGGATAAACTCAAGGATGAATTCATCTCGACTGAGCACCTCTTTCTAGCTGTGTTGAAGGAGAAATCCTGCGAGGCCAGCCGGATCTTGAGAGAGAATGGAGTCACTGAAGATGCGCTCCTCAAAGCGTTGATGGCATTAAGAGGCACACAGAGAGTCACAGATCCTCAACCTGAAGCCAAATACCGGGTTCTTGAGCGCTATGCCCGGGATATCACTGAACTCGCCAAACAGGGGAAATTGGACCCGGTTATCGGCCGGGAGGATGAAGTCAGAAGAGTTGTCCAGGTTCTCTCTCGGAGAACGAAAAATAATCCTGTGCTCATCGGAGAAGCAGGAGTGGGCAAGACAGCCATTGCGGAAGGATTGGCTCAGCGCATCGCTAACGGGGATGTTCCTTTGCCTCTCAAGAACAAACGGCTTGTCGCTCTTGATATCGGAGCATTAGTGGCTGGAACAAAATACAGAGGAGAATTCGAAGACAGGCTCAAGGCTGTCCTCAAAGAGATTGTGGAGGCAGAGGGAGAAATCATTCTTTTCATCGATGAGCTTCACACAATCATCGGAGCCGGGGCAGCCGAAGGGGCTGTCGACGCGTCAAACATGCTGAAACCACCTCTGGCAAGAGGAGAGCTTCGCTGTGTGGGAGCGACTACCCTTAATGAATACAAAAAACATATTGAGCGGGATGCCGCACTGGAGAGACGGTTCCAGCAGGTCTATGTGGGAGAGCCTTCAGTGGAGGAAACTATATCCATTTTAAGAGGATTGAAGGAAAAATATGAAGTGCATCATGGCGTGGAGATCAAAGATTCGGCCATCGTTGCAGCGGCCACTCTTTCCAACCGCTACATTGCTGACCGGTATCTTCCGGACAAAGCTATAGATTTGATAGATGAGGCGGCTTCGCGTATCCGGATTGAGATTGACAGCCTTCCCGAAGAAATAGATGAACTGGAGAGAAAAATCATCCAGCTTGAGATTGAAAGACAGGCCCTGAAAAAAGAAAAAGACAAGAGTGCAAAAGAGAAGTTGGATAAATTGACCAAAGAGCTGGCTGATTTAAAGGAGCAATCCTCTGTTCTCAAGGCGCACTGGCAGAGGGAGAAGGAACTGATCGATACTCTGAATAAGCTGAAAGAGAACATGGATTCCCTCAAGGTGGAGGAGCAGAATGCAGAGAGGGTTGGCGATTTAGAGAAGGTGGCTGAGATCAGATACGGGAAGCTGGTCGAGATAGAAAAGGAAATAAAGGAGATCACTGGGAAGCTGGCAGAAGTCCAGAAGAGTGGGAAAATGCTCAAGGAAGAGGTTGATGAAGAAGATGTGGCAGAAGTGGTTTCCAAATGGACAGGAATCCCGGTCTCAAGAATGCTCCAAGGAGAGATGGAAAAATTAGTCACAATGGAGTCCGTTCTGGCTGAAAGAGTCAAAGGCCAGGACCATGCTCTGAGGGCTGTTTCCGATACGATACGACGGGCCCGGGCCGGAATCCAGGATGCCTCCCGTCCTTTGGGATCATTCATTTTTCTCGGTCCCACAGGTGTCGGCAAGACCGAATTGGCACGCGTACTCGCTGAGTTTCTCTTTGATGACGAGAAGGCACTGGTCAGGCTCGACATGTCTGAGTACATGGAGAAGCACACGGTTTCGCGATTGATCGGCGCTCCTCCTGGCTATGTCGGATACGAAGAAGGAGGTCAGCTCACCGAAGCGATCAAGCGCAGACCCTACTCGATCATTCTCCTTGATGAGATAGAGAAGGCCCATACCGATGTGTTCAACATCCTTCTTCAGATTTTAGATGATGGCCGCTTGACGGACGGAAAAGGAAGAACAGTTGATTTTAAGAATACCATCATCATCATGACGTCCAACCTGGGAAGCCAGGTGATCAAGGAGCTGAGCCAGGATTTCAGGAAGATGGAAAAAGAAGTGATGGCCATCATGGAGAGCCATTTCAGGCCCGAGTTCTTGAACCGGATGGACGAGATTGTCATTTTTAAGGCTCTCTCCCGGGATGTTATCCTGGAGATCGTCGATATACAGATAGATGAGCTGAGAGAAAGGCTTCGCGATAAAAAAATAGATATTGAGCTGAGTCAGGAAGCGAAAAGACTCCTGGCTGAGAGAGGATATGACCCGGTTTACGGGGCAAGGCCGGTGAAGAGGACGATACAAAGAGATATCCAGAATCCACTGGCCCAGAAGATTTTGGAAGGGACGTATAAAGAAAAAGACAAGATAAAAGTCGGTGTGAACGACAAGAAAGAGTTTGTATTTAAGAAGTAATAATGGGGACGTTCCCCAAGGTACCACCCTGTCTAATTAATTCGGTTTTTTTATTGTCGTTAAAGATAGAGTGTCCTCTTGGAGAACGTCCTCTATTATTCTATTTGAGAAATAATCCTGAATTTAATATATTATTGACTTCTGGCAATTAATTCATTTCAAGGAGAGACAGATGAAAGAAGATGTCAAAAAAGCGCTGGACGAAGTCAGGCCCCACCTCAAGGCCGATGGAGGAGATGTGGAGCTTGTGGATGTGACAGAGGAGGGTTTAGTGAAAGTTAAGCTTTTGGGAGCCTGCGAGGGATGTCCCATGAGGGAAATGACCTTAACTCAGGGCATTGCGCGCTTCATAAAAAAGCGAGTCCCTGAGGTTAAGGATGTCCAGGCTGTTTAAAACTTTTTAAAAGATAGTGTCTGGACGGGGCATCAGAAAAGCGGAGCTCATTCAGTTTGACAAAGAAAAATAAAACGAGTAATCGAGGGAAAAGGGAAGTAGGAGGTCAGAGTGAAAAAGAGGAAAGTATTTTTCTTGGTTCTCCTTTCCATCTGTTTTTTAAGCTCTTTGGCAATGGCTAACGGTTTGAACCTGAACAGCCTTGGAACGCGGGCTCTGGCTATGGGTGGAGCCTTTGTTGGATTGGCGGATGATTTCAGCGCCATTTACTGGAATCCGGCAGGTATGGCTCTTTTCCAAAAGAAGTATTTTGGCTTCTATGGAGCCGATCTCATTCCATCCGGCCAGTACAAGTTGGATGTGAATCTCCCGCCAGTCATCACACTAGTGAATGCGAGAACGGAAACCAAACATTATCTCACTGGCCTAGCTGCCTATTATCATCCTGTGAGCGATAAAGTGGTTGTCGGTTTGGGTGTCTATGTTCCATCCGGCCCTGGGGCCCTGTGGGATGGGACTGATTTTGCGGCACTCCCAGTTCAGGCCGGTCTTCCTCCGAATCCGACCATAAGCTGGAAGAGTAAAATAGGGATGGTCACTTTTTCCCCGGCGCTCGCGATTAAGGTAAACGATAAATTATCCATCGGAGCCACATTTAACATAAACTATGCCAAGTTCGATATCTCCATGTGGGCAGGTGCGTCAGATGCACCGATGCCAGTTGTCGACCTCGGCCAGTATGAGGAAAGTATGACAGGATGGGGATATGGTGCGACTCTCGGAGTGCTTTTTAAGCCGGTGGAAAAGTTAAGCTTTGGAGCGACGTTTCGTTCTGCCAGTACTGTCCCATTCAAAGGAGAGGCCACCATCAGCGGTATGACTGATTTGGGTGCGGCAATGATCCCCCCCACACCGTTAAATGATACCTCAGACCTTGAAAGAGAGGTCACCTGGCCGATGTGGCTTGCTGGAGGAGTCGCGTTCAGACCCATAGAAGGACTGACTCTAACAGGCGATGTGCAGTGGACACAGTGGTCAAAGATCGACGTGATGGACACTGTTTACGTCGACCCGTTCTGGGCAACAATGATGGAGCAGAGCGGTGATGATGCCAGACCCATGCACTGGGATGATGTGCTCCAGATTCGAATCGGCGCAGAATACAAGATCAATACACTGGCCTTTCGGACGGGATATTATTACGACCCATCCCCCGCTCCTGATCGGACGATGAATGTGCTCCTCCCCAATTTTGATTTTAATGTGATCACAGCTGGTTTTGGCACCCACCTCAACGGGCTTCAGCTGGATTTTGGTATTGAGTACTTGATGGGAAAAGAGAGAAATGTGCCTGTGGAGAGGGTGGCCACCGATCCTGACTGGGAGACGGCTCAGCCCGGCATGTATAAAATGAAGATACTTGTGCCCACAATCTCCGTCAGTTACAAATTTTAAATAGCCTGAATTATTCATAAAAAATGCCGATATTTTCGCTGGATCAATTGTCATCGCGAGCGAAGCGTGGCGATCTCATGTGCATGCGAAAAAGCATGGGATTGATGTTATCGCTTCTCTTCTGGCAACGACTTCTGAAGCAACCTCGACTCGTGAACAATCCAGGTAAAATAAATAGAAAGATTCGAGTCGGATTCATACAGGGTCGTTCAATTTGGCCCGGTGCGGGAGAGATTCATTATTTCTCTCTTAAGGAGATAAAATGAAGATACGAAAAGCCATCATTCCTGCGGCAGGTTTCGGGACGCGCTTCCTTCCCGCGACAAAATCCCAGCCCAAAGAGATGCTTGCGGTCATAGATAAACCCCTCATCCTCTACTCTGTTGAAGAGGCAGTTCAGTCCGGTATAGAGAGTATCGCCATCATCACCAGCCGAGGAAAATCCTCGATGGAAGATTATTTTGACAGCAGTCCTGAGCTGGAACAATTTCTGGAAAACAAGGGGAAACTCGATTATCTCAAAGAAGTCAGAAGGATTTCCGAACTCGCGGAATTCTGCTACATCCGGCAGAAAGAGGCCCTTGGACTGGGACATGCGGTTCTCATGGGCGAAAAATTCATAGGCCAGGAGCCTTTTGCCGTTCTCCTCCCTGATGATATCTATGACTGTGAGACACCCTGCACCAAGCAGCTCATCGACGCCTACGATGAGTATCAGGCTTCTGCCATCGTCCTGGGACGCACAGATGAGGAAGGAACGAAGATGTACGGAATTGTCAAACCCAAACAGGTGACGGAGAGGGTGTTCCAGATAGAGGACCTGGTCGAAAAACCCGGGCCAGAGAAAGCCTTTTCCGATCTGGCCAGTCTGGGAAGGTATGTTTTTACACCCGAAATCTTCGAGGGCATAAAGAAGACAAAGCCCGACCACCGGGGAGAAATGCAGCTCCCGGATGGTATCAAGTATCTCCTGGAGACGCAGAAAGTCTATGGAGTGCTCTTTGAGGGAGACCGCTACGATTGCGGCGATAAGATGGGCTTTCTGGAAGCAACAATCTCTCTTGCCCTAAAAAGGCCCGAGTTCAGCGAGGGGCTGAAAGATTTCCTGAAATCCCTTAAAAGTTGGAGAAATTAATGAGTGGATTTCTGAAAAAGAGCCATGCTTTTTCTGGAACATAGATGATATTTGCTGTGATGATGGGAATAATTTATATGTTGCTGACTCGGTATGGAACGAAATTGTGAAATTTAATTCTCATCGAACGCATATTCAATCATTCGCAAAAGAGGGGCGGGGTTCAGGTGAATTTTTAGCAGAACCTCTTACACTACTTCTCTTCCCTAATCCTGGTCTCCCACGAAGCCCAATTGCCGCCAAAAGGCCTCAAACCTAGGTCAGATGGACTGGTGGGAGCCGGTACCAGAGCTTCATAAACCTGGAGTGCATGGGCCTGGGATCGCGTAAAAGCCGTAACCGCCTTTGCCAGGTAAGAGAGGGTTTCATCCCCGCTGGCCAGCAGTCCCTTATTAAAGTAGACCTTACCCTGGTAGTACTCGGCATTGGCCAGGGAATACAGCTCATTCAAGGCGGCATATCCGGTATCCGTTAAGTTGAGATACATCAGCTTTTTGTAGGCAGTGGCTATGTCTTTGCTGGCTGCCTCCTGGGCTTCTTCGACGACTTGCTTAGGATTGGCAGCGAGAGTTAATTTGTAAAAGGTATGGGTGCCCTCTATATAGGGATAGCTCGACAGCATCTTTTCTCCATCCGATGCGGTCGATGAATGGATCACGCGACCGGCCGGTCCTGTGCAGATATAAGCCGTACCCTCATCCCCATCATCCGGGAGCAGCACCGAAACCCACGAATTCGAAGGCCGGCAGACCTTGGCATCCCAACCTCCTTTCGGTGGATAGGGTGGAGCATCGCCTGGAAACCGCAGCATCATTTTCATGAATTCCACGTTGACATGACCGTGATAATTGTGGAGCATATCCCAAAGCATCAGGTTGCGGGGAGCCGAATAGGCTCCGTAACCGCCATGCTGTTTGATGAATCCCCCTTTTTTGGTCGGCATCATCTCTTTATTCAAGTAGTTATTCGTGGAGTAGAGAAAATCCTTCTCCCCAAAGTCACCGGGTTTTCGGACACTCTGAACGGCTGCCGTCTTTTCCACAACACAGGCATTGCCTTTGACATCGACAAAATGAAAGTTTTCCGGGATGTTTATCTGCCAGGGCAGAAGCATGTCTCTGGCCTCATAGGCGTTGTTTGCGAAACGGACGATGTGGGTAAGAGAACAGGACCAGGACAAGCCATAGTTCGTGTCCACGTTTCGTGGGGAACCGCCTCCCCCGCTGTTTCCCACAAATAGCCCCTGATTATTCATCAAGAAATGATCGCCTATCTCTCCGGCTTGAGCGCCACAAATATAATTGTTTCCTTTATCTGGAAAGGCCAGAATGATTACTCCATAGGCAGCTTCACCTGAATCGAGGGTATCCATTCCGATCAGGCGTCCTTCTGTGGTTGCACTTCCCCAGGCTGAGCACACAGAACACTTTTTTATCGGGAGCGAATCCTTTTCTGCACCCGGCGGGAAAGTAGAAGTCTCAGGATTGGGAAGGGTACAATTCATCAGCAAAACATCCGTATAGGACAGCGGGAAGCCGGAGGCTGTCGCACCATCTGCCATTCCTTTCATAATCTCGATATTTTCTGGAGTGTATTTGCGGATGTAGAACTGGTTTCCTTTAAGCATGTGGAGCACTTTTTCACGGCTGAATGTTTGAAGAGCCGAAGCCCACCTCGCTTCTTTTTCTTTTTCCAAATAGGGTCCAGCCTGCTGACCGTATTGATACCCCATCTCATAGTCAGAACCACTTAAAATAACAACCGGCAGGATTCCTGGAGGTAGGACTTCCTTGACCTTGGTCTCATTCGCTCCCAAATTTGCGGCCAGATTCAAGAAAATCAACAAAAGAAAAAGAACATGCCAATATTTTGCAATCTTCATTATTTCTCCTTTTTTATGAAACCATTTTTTTAAAAAAAGGGGATGGTCCCTCCCTTCCTTAAAATAATGACTAAAAGGGGCAGTCTCCTTTTTCTGGCCACTCATTTGACCGAGTTTAACTGATTTTGTTTATTAATCTGGCAATAACCGCCGTCAATATGAGTGCTAAAACGAATGAGAGAGCGGCCTTTCCACCTTGGGCCAGATAGCTCGTTCCCGGGAGGAGAATGCCCACAATCAAAATAGAAACAAAGAAACACACAAGGAAAAGCACAGTGTATCCGATAAGTTTCATTGAGGTTGAGTTCTGGTCTGAGTATAAAGAGTCTTGGTCAAGAGTTCAATCGTTTTTTTCGCACTCTCCTTGTGCCCGTGAGTGCGTGCGGAGCCGTGATTTTAGTGAGATTTTTTGACTGCATAATTCAAAAAAACTCCTGTCATTTTCAGATTTTTTCACATTCATGTCTTTAAAAAATATCTATCTAAGATAGTGTGAAAAAATTGAATGTTTTAATAAAGATGACGAAGTGGCGAGGGACGGAATCGAACCGCCGACGCAGAGATTTTCAGTCTCTCGCTCTACCGACTGAGCTACCTCGCCGTGGTTTGAGAGAAGATTTAAATCGCACATTAGTATAATTTCCAACCTGATCAATGTCAATTATTAAGTTGAATTTTTTATATGGGGACGTTCCCCCAGGTGCCATTCTATCTTTGAGTGATGTATAAGAGACTAAAAGGACAAGATAGGGTGGCACCTGGGGGAACGTCCCCATATTTTCCTGAGGTGGTACCTTGGGGAACGTCCCCATATTTCCATATTTTCGTTGGACTTCAAACACGAAACATAATTAAAATAGGGGCGTGCAGATGAAGATCGCCGCCTTGCTCCCTCATGTGGACATTTTCGGGGGGGTCAGGCGCTACCTGGAAATCGGAAATGAATTCTCCAGAAGGGGATACCGGTTTGTTCTTTTCCTTCCCGAGGAGACAAAGCCAGATTGGCTGAACTTCGAGGGAACAATCAAGCCATTCTCTTCTTTGCCCGATGAGAGTTTTGATATCGGACTCTGCAGCGAGTATTCGATTTTGCCTTATTTCGAGAAGCTTGAGGCCGCTTTCAAATTCTTCTATTTTCTCCTGGAAGGACATAAACAGGAAAGAGAAGTCATCCGCAGGAATTACTCTTTCCTCGGAAATTCTGAAGGAATGTGTCGCCGGATCGAGAGAAAATACAAGCTTCCCTGCTTTCGGGCTTCGGGTGGAGTGAACACGGAATTTTTTCATCCGGAAAAAAGAAAAGCCAAGAAAGACGAGCTCCGAATCCTCTGTTATGGCCGTGTGTACAAAAGGAGAAAAGGTGTCCGACAAGTTATCCAGGCTGTTGAAGGGATGGATAAAAAATATCCGGGCCTGAAGCTTGTTTTGTTTGACAGCCTTGTCGGAAAAGACAAGAAAGACCCCAGACTCATGCTCAAAAAAAGTCTGCCGCATGAGTTTCACCTGAATCTTCCCCAGAGCCGAATGTCCTGGCTGTACTCGCAGGCGGATATTTTTGTCAGCGGCGAGAGACGTGCTGGATGGTCGAATACAGTGGCTGAAGCCATGGCCTGCCGGATTCCTGTTGTCTGCACTCGAAGCGGCACGAGAGATTTCGCCTTCCATAATCAAACCGCTTTAGTTGTTCCCTTCCCTCTTCCTTTTTTACTCCGCCGTCACATCATAAGGCTTATCGAGGACAAAGAGCTCCGCTTCAGATTAGCCAGAGCCGGCCACGAGAGGATAAAGGCTTTTTCCTGGTCTTCGTTGGTGGACAGATTAGAGAATCTGTTCATGGAGAAGGCTAAATTGAAATAGGGCATACGTTGTGATATTCTTATGGCGGAGGAATGCTCAATGCGAGAAAAAGAGCTCAAAGAGCGACTGCTCAAAGAGAATGAAGAGTTTAAAAAAGCCAATCAACTGCACCAACAGTACGAAAAAAAATTGGATAAACTTAAGGCCAAAAACTTCCTGACCGAAGCGGAGAAACAGGAAGAAAAAGAATTAAAGAAAAAGAAGCTGGCCCTTAAGGATAAAATGTATTACCTGATGATTGAATACAAAAAGTCTCTTTAATGATTCTGACCTTGAGAAATGAAAGAGAGAAAAAAGATAAGAGTGGCTTTAGTCGGCACAGATTCTCTGCGCGGGAAAGAGCTGAAGAATGTCTTGAGCAAGAAGAATTTTCCTCTTAAGGACATTGATTTTTTTGATCCGGACGTTGAAGAAGAATACAGCAAGCTGACAGAATTCCGGGGGGAGCCTAAAGTCATCCATTTTCTGGACAAGGATTCATTGCAAGAGGCTGACCTCGTTTTTCTCGCTGCAGATAAGAAAGTGAATCGGGAGGTTGCCGTTCTATCCGGCAAGCAGAACTTCCAAGCCATAGATTTAAGTGAGGCATTTAACATGGATGAGAGTGTACCGGTCGTTGTGGCGGGAGTGAACGATGGGATTGTTTCAAAAAAGACTCAAGGAATAATAGCCAATCCTCATCCGGTCACCATAGTCCTTTCCCATATCTTTCATGTGGTGATTCAAAAATTTGGGCTGGCAAAGGCCATATCTTTTATCCTTCAGCCTGTTTCAGCCTTTGAGGAGTCGGGCATCGAGGAGCTGGCCAACCAGAGTTATTGCTTACTGAGCAGTGAATCCCTGTCAAAGAAAGTGTTTAACGAGCAGATTGCCTTCAACCTTCTTTCGCAGACAGAAAAGCCCGATGAAGATGGTTTTTCTTCTGTCGAAAAACAGATTAACCTAGAGATTCGACGTGTTCTCCCCAGCCATGATTTTTTCTTTTCCTTATCCATCGTCCAGGTTCCTGTTTTTTTTGGGTACTCGATCATGATTTATCTGGAATTGAAGAAAAAGGCAGATATTCAAGGTTTAAAAGATGTCTTTAAAGAACAATCTCTATTTGCCTTTTCTCCTCCTAACCAATCCAGCCCTGTTTCGGTGGCCGGGAAAGAGAAGATTTGCATCGGTCAAATAAAACAGGAGGAATCGCTTCCCAACAGTTTTTGGATCTGGACAGTCGCGGATAATTTAGTCCTGGGCTCGGCGTTGAATGCATTCGAGATCGCAGAGAAAATTTTCTCTAGCCCTTCGTCCTAAAGAATGAAAGAAATACTCCAACTTTTTAAACTGACTCTCGGAGAGAAGAAAAGACTGTTCGTATCGATTCTCTTTAGTTTTTTTGCGGCTTTTTTCACTTATGTTTTTGTGGAATTGGTGCAGCCCATCATCGACCAGATGTTCCTCCAAGACACCCCTCAGGCACTCTCAAAAAAACCCCGCCTCCTGGACTCCGTATTTGAAATACTCCAGGCTGCCGAAGACCAGTTCATTTGGCTCATTCCTTTACTTTTAGTGATAGTCATCTTTGGCAAAGGGATTTTTACCTTCCTTGCGTCTTTTTTCATGAAGACCGTTGGGCACAAAGTCGTCAAAAAAATAAGAGATAGTCTTTTTGAGCATTTGGTCTATCAGTCCACGGATTTTTTTGACTATAAGCCGACCGGAGAGCTGATGTCCCGGTTGACAAGCGATGTGGACAAAATCCAGCAGGCGGTTTCTGGTAGCATGGGAGATTTCATCCTGTCTGCTTTTATGCTGGTGGCTCTTCTCGGGAAAGTATTCATCACAGATTGGAAGCTGGCTCTGGTTTCTTTTGTCATAGCTCCATTGGCTGTCATTCCACTCATCCTATTCAGCCATCAGCTCAAAAAGAAAGGGATGTTGAACCAGAAAAAGATGGCACATATCTATAATCTTCTCCATGAGACCATTACCGGCAATAAGATCGTCAAAGCCTTCACCATGGAAAAGTTTGAAATAAAAAAATTTTTTCAGGCCACCCTGAGTTATTTCAAAACTAGCCTCAAACTCGCTAAAGTGGGAAGCTTTTCTTCCCCTTTTATGGAGTTCATGGGCGGTGTTCTCGGCGCTATTATACTTGTGGCGGGCACAACCAGGATTACCCGGGGATACATGACTCCAGGTGATTTCAGTTCCTTTATCTTTGCCATTTTTATGATGTACACGCCGATCAAACGTCTGAGTCGGGCGAACAACACCATCCAGCAGGGAGTGGCTTGCTATGAGAGAATCCAGGAGATTCTGCAGAGTGTTCCCCAGATTAAAGAAGATCCGAAGGCCTATCCGTTACCTCCGGTTAAAGGAAATGTGAAGTTTGAGAAAGTGTCTTTCAGCTATAACGATATGATGCCTGTTCTCCAAGATGTCAGTTTTGAAGTCAGGCCTAACGACAGAGTGGCTCTTGTCGGATTGAGTGGGGCTGGGAAGACGACCATAGTCAACCTTCTTTCACGTTTTTATGACCCGACATCAGGAAAAATCACAATCGACGGGATTGACATCCGTGAAGTGAGCCTTTCTTCGCTCAGGTCCCGTATAGGCCTTGTGACTCAGGAGCTCATCCTTTTTAATGATACGGTGCGCAATAATATCGCCTACGGCCTGGAAGATGTGGCTCTGGACAGGATTAAAGAAGCAGCTGAATCGGCGGAAGCCCACGATTTCATCACAAAACTTCCCCAGAAGTATGATTCAAACATCGGGGAAGGAGGTGCCTTGCTTTCCAGTGGACAGCGGCAGAGACTGGCCATCGCAAGGGCTTTACTCAAGGATCCGCCGATCTTGATACTGGATGAGGCGACCTCTGCTTTGGATTATGAATCGGAAAGACTCATCCAAATTGCCCTGGCTAATGTCATGAAGAATAGAACGACTTTTATCATCGCCCACCGCCTCTCTACGGTCAGAAGCGCAGATAAGATTTTTGTGGTGGATAAGGGTCGAATTGCCGAAACCGGCACACACGAGGAGCTCTTTCGGCTGGACGGAATCTATAAAAAATTGTATGATTTGCAGTTCTTGGAAGGGGAGGATACGGTCCTTTGATTCAGAGCATGACAGGATTTGCGGAGAAGCGGTCGGATTCTCAGACTCTTTCGGTGAAGTTTACTGTCAGGAGTCTGAACCATCGGTTCCTGGATTGGAATTACCGGGGAACACAGATCGGCGAGGTGGAAAGTCGGCTCCGGACCATCCTCCAGAAGAAATTTCGCAGGGGGAGGTTTGAAGTCTTCCTTGAATTGGTCTTTCTCAATCCTTCGGCCTGGGAACTCCGCATCAACGAAGACCTGCTCAAGAAAATCTTCTCTTCTGTGGAAAAGCTCTCTTCTCGGATGAAAGAAAGAGTGAGTTTTTCTGTGGATAGAGTGTTCAATCTTCCCCAGGTCATGGAGTTGAAGAGAAAGAGTTTCTCTGCAGAGGAAGTCGGCTTCTTGGAGAGTAGTTTTGAAAAGACGCTGGATGACGTTCTCAAAATGAGGAAGAGAGAAGGACGGGAGATCGCTCGTGATATCCGAGACACTCTGGATAATATAAAGCAGGATGTCAGCTGGATTGAGAAGGCGGCCAAGAAACAGCCTGCTCTAATCCGCGAAAAATTGAAGAGGCGGATGAAGGAATTAAGCCATGAGAGCCCGCTGTCAGAGGAGAAACTCGCTGAAGAGGCCGCTTATCTGGCTCAAAGATACGATTTAGCAGAGGAAGTCACAAGACTGAAAAGTCATATAGATTATGCTCTGAAGCTTCTTTCCCCGAAGAGGATGGAGCCCGTGGGGAGAAAACTTGACTTTGTCGCCCAGGAGCTATTTAGAGAGGTCAACACCATAAACTCAAAGTCCCAGGATATCGAGATCACCAAAAAGGCTTTAGCCATTAAGGGAGAGGTGGAGAGCATACGGCAGCAGGTTCAAAATGTCGAATAGACGCGCTTTGTGATATTATACAGTCTGGAGGAATTTGATGCTTTTTATCATTACCGGCCCATCAGGATGCGGAAAGTCCACTCTGGTTCATCGGGTGCTGGATAAAGTGGAAAATGTCCATTTTTCGGTCTCTCATACAACCCGCAAGAAAAGAGATTCTGAGAAAGAGGGAATGCATTACTATTTCGTCTCCAAGTCTGAGTTCGAACGGATGATCAAGGGGGAGAGATTGTTCGAATGGACGGTCTTTCAGGGGAATCACTACGGCACCTCCAAAAGGGAAGTGGAAAGGAAGGGAGCCGCAGGAGACCTCCTCCTGGATATTGATGTTCATGGAGCCGAACAGATCAAGTCGAGGTTGAAGAAGGCGGTATTCATCTTCATCCTTCCTCCCTCATTCGAGGAGTTAAAAAAGAGACTGGAAGCGAGGGGCCAGGAGAGTGCCGAATCTATCCAAGAAAGGCTTGAAGTCGCCAGGAAGGATATCAGAGCTTATCCCCAGTTTGATTATATAATCGTCAATGATGACCTGGAAAGAGCTGTCAAATGCCTGGAGTCGATCATTCGCTCCATGAGGTGCAGTCTCGAATCCAAGAAGAGAGAGATTGTGCCCATTCTTCAGAGTTTTTCCGAAGATTGATCTGAGGTCGAGATGAAAATAATTGCCTTAGGAATATCGTCTTCGATCAGCATATACAAAGCCTGTGATGTCATCAGACGGTTTCAGGACAATAAGTTCCAAGTCCATGTGATACTGACCAAGAACGCTTCCCGTATGATATCTCCTCTTCTCTTCAGTGCGCTTTCAGGGCGAGAAGTGATCGTCGATCCCTTTGAGGAAGAGCAGTCTGAAAGAATTTCCCATGTGGCCTTGGCCAAGGAGGCTTCGCTCTTCTTGGTGGCTCCAGCGACGGCGAACATCATCGGGAAATTGGCTTCGGGAGTCGCTGATGACTTCCTCTCGACTTTTTATACAGTTGTCTCCTGTCCTGTTCTTATCGCACCCGCGATGAACGAGGCCATGTACCTGCACCGCCAGACCCAGCAAAACATCCGGAAGCTCAAAGGCCTGGGAGTCAAATTCGTGGAACCGGAAAAGGGATTCCTGGCCTGTCAGGATACGGGATGGGGAAGGCTGGCTTCTCCGGAAAAAATAGTTGAAGAAGGACTGAAGCTCATCAAGAAAAGCGAGAATTTAAAGGGTAAAACAGTACTAGTGACAGCAGGTCCCACTCGCGAATTCCTGGATCCCGTGCGTTTTATCACCAATCGCTCCACTGGAAAAATGGGTTATGCGCTTGCTGAGGAAGCACTCAGGCGGGGAGCCAAAGTCATCCTTGTTTCAGGCCCCACCCAAGTTTTCCCGCCGCCGGAAGCCTTGTTCAAGGAGGTCCAGACTGCAGAAGATATGAAAAAGGAAGTATCGAAACATTTCCCCAAAGCGGATGTCGTACTCATGGCCGCTGCTGTTTCGGATTTCAAGTTTACGCAGACCTCTTCGAGCAAGATCAAGAAAGAGAAATTCGGCGAGAGTATTAGAATCACTCCTGCCCCAGACGTCCTTCAAGAGTTGAGTCGGAAAAAGGGCTCGAAGGTTTTAGTGGGATTCGCGGCGGAGACAGAGAATGATGTCGATAGCGCCATAAAGAAACTGAAGAAGAAAAACCTGGATATGATCGTTGCCAACAATGTGCTGGATGAAGGAATCGGCTTTGAGTCTGATTTTAATCAGGTGAGCATCGTTTTTCCCGACGGTCAAGCGATTCAAACCGAGAGGATGACTAAAGTTGAAATCAGCCAGATCATCCTGGATAAAGTCGAGGGAATCGTTGGAAAAAAGAGCTGAAAAGCTGATAGAAAATCTCGAGGAGAGAGTCAAATTTTTTTCCCAGATTGGCGTTGATTTCATCGAGTCATCTCCAGCGCCCGAAAAGCCTTCCCCCCATTCTTTTCAGCCCTTGATAGAACAGATCCTGCAATGCCAGAAGTGTTCCCTCGCTCAGGGAAGGAAGAATGCGGTGCCAGGAGAGGGGAACCAGGAGACAGATTTGATGTTTGTGGGGGAGGCGCCGGGCCGGGATGAAGATGTTCAAGGCCGGCCTTTTGTGGGAAGAGCTGGCCAGCTTCTCACAAAGATCATCAATGCCATGCAATTTAAGAGAGAAGAAGTTTATATCACGAACATCGTTAAATGCAGGCCACCTGAGAACAGAACTCCCCATGTGGATGAGATCGAGAAGTGCAAAGGCTATCTCCTGAGCCAGATTGAAATGATCCAACCCAGAGTTATTGTCACACTCGGAAAGGTGGCGACGGACTTTTTTGTCCGCAGTCGCCTGGGAATGTCAGCGCTAAGAGGAAAATTTACCGAGTATGGTGACATTCAGGTGATGCCGACTTTTCATCCATCCTACCTTATCCGGAACGAGCCTAATAAAATACTCAAGAAGATGGTCTGGGAAGACATGAAGAAAGTAATGGCCCTCCTGGGCAAAGAATGACCTTGTACGCTGAAGTTATCCTTTCCCTGCCAGTCAGCCAGACTTTTATCTACACTGTCCCAGAGTCACTGCGTAGTAAAGCTCTGGTCGGGTCTCGAGTCCTTGTCCCTCTCGGTCAGAGGATGATGACCGGGTTTGTCGCGAAACTCAGGAAAAAAAGACTGTCTTCCGAGATTAAACTCAAAGAAATCGTGGATGTGCTGGATGAAGAACCTGTTTTTTCGTCTGCCTTCCTTTCCTTTACCAGAAAGTTAAGTGATTATTATTACTCCTCCTGGGGAGATGTGCTTCAGGCTTCTCTCCCCTCATCCTTTATTCTCAAGAGCCAGGCTAGGGTGTCTCTCACTGAAGTGGGGGAAGAGGCCGCCCTCCAGGAAGGCCTCACTGGGGAGGAAATGAAAGTCCTGAATCTCCTCAGAGGAAAAAATTACAGTCTGCATTTCCTGAAAAGAAAGTTGACGGTGAAAAATCTCCCGACTCTTCTTTCCCGTCTTGAGAAGAAAGGACTGGTTCAAACACAGAGAGATATTAAAAGGAAGAGGCCGAAAAGGGCACTCTCTGTGGCAAAAAGTGAATCTCAACTCGAAATGGATTTTTCGCTGGATGCCCATTCCCGGCAGATCGCCGATGAGATAGTATCCGCACTCAGGCAGCCGGTTTTTTCTTCATTCTTTCTTTATGGGCCTGCAGAAAAAAGGGAATCTGTTTATTTTTATCTGATCAGAAGAATTCTTGAGGGGGGGAGAAAAGCGTTGTTTTTGGTTCCTGAGATCGCTTCCACCCAGACTTTGAGAGAGAAGTTTGAAAAGAGACTGGGAGAAAAAGTGGCCCTTCTTCACAGTCGATTAACCGAGAAGGAGAGAGAGATCGAGTGGCTGAGAATAAAAGAGGGGGAAGCAGATATTGTCGTCGGGCCTCGTTCAGCTCTTTTTGCCCCAGTTGATAATCTGGGCTTAGTCGTTGTTGATGAAGAACAGGACGAGTCCTTCTTCCAGCAGGAGAGTCCAAGCTATGATGCCAGGAAGGGTGCCTGGATACGGGCCAAGCAGGAGAAAGCAGGTTTGGTTTATGGTTCAGAGATCCCCTCAGTCAGTGCTTTTTACAGAGCCAGGAAGAAGGGATATCTGCTGAGTTTAAAAGAAAGGAAAGAGAAGAAAAAAGTTGAAATTGTTGATGATAGACGAGAAAGAGACGTGGTTTCCCGCAGGCTTGCCGAGCGCATCGCGGTGAAATTGAAGAGGAAAGAGCCGATACTGGTATTCTTGAACCGGCGAGGTTATGCCTCGTATATTCTTTGCTCAAGCTGTAATTTTATCCCCCGTTGTGTTCGGTGTGATGTGGCTCTGGCCTACCATAAAGGAGAAAAGAAGTTGGTTTGCCACGCCTGCGATTATTCGACCCCTGCTGTGGAGAATTGCCCGGATTGTGGCCGCAGGATGATCAGAGGGCGGGGAGTGGGTGTCGAGGCAGTTGAGGAGAGATTGAAAAGGATTTTTCCCCAAGCCAGGACAGCCTCTTTTGCGACAGACCTGGACAGGAAAAACCAGAACAAGATCCTTGAGGAGTTCCGGAAAGGGAAAATTGACATTCTTGTTGGAACCCAGCTCTTGGCCCACCAGTTCGACCTTCATTCGGCATCTTTAGTCTCTATCCTCTACCCTGAAACGCTCCTCACCTTATCCGACTACAGAGCCAGCCAGAAAACCTATCAGGCCGTTAGCCAGATGATGAGATTTCTCAGGGAAGATGGAGAGTCAGAGGCCATCATCCAGACGGCGCTTCCCCACCATTTCAGTATACGTCAGGCTGCATCCGGGGACTATATGTCTTTCTTTAGGGAAGAGCTGAATTTTCGACGTCTCATGAAATATCCCCCCTTCACTCATCTGGTTGAAATCCTGTTTCAAGGGGAGAAATTGAGATATGTGGCCAGACAATCAAGAGAATTTTTAAACCGAGTGAAGGAGGCTTCAAAAGATGTTGAAATTTTGGGTCCGGCACTGGCGCCGGTTTCCATGTTGAGGGGGAGGAGCAGGGTTCAACTCATACTCAAAGCGAGAAAAAAGATAGACCTGGATGATGTTCTTGAGAAATTCCTAAAATCGGTCAAAGTAAGAAAATCTATCCTCATCCATGATTGAAAAAAGGGGACAGGCCCCTTTTTGAGAGACTGTCCTATTCAGCCTTTAAGTGATGGAAGAGAAGGACTGCCCCTTCTTCGACCGGATGAGAGTCTTAGTTTGGGGGAAGTAGAGAGATAGATTTTTTTGAGTGAGATTCGGTCCCTGAGCGGAATCTCAGAGATTTTAAAAGTTCAAAAAAAAGTGTGGTTATGTCTGATTATGCGTCTGCGTAGTCAGCGAAGTAGATTGTTAAATAGCCTGTGGCCTGCACAGGATGGCCGGCTATGTCTTCTCCATAAAATGTGACCTGAGCCACGACTTGTAATGATCTTGTTACAGGTGCACCAATTATATCGCTTAGTGGGAGAGCGGCTTCCGCCTGTTCTCGGACAATAACAAATTCAATGCTTGCGCTGGAATCGATGTCTATTCCGACTGAGAGGCGCCCCTGGAATGTCGCGGGGACAGATGTCGACGCCATATTCAGAGAATCAACGTAGGTGTATCTGATCTCATACGTATGAATAAAAATTCTGTTCTGGTACGACGGACCGGCCCCGATGCTTTCCGGTTCCTTGAGTTTGGCCTCGAGTGTGGCAGAGACAATATCTGCGACAATGGTGCCAGTAATAGGATCACCTTCAATCACGTCTGATTGGAGAAAGTCTGCGGTGTCTCCCCCATCTGTATGACCGATAACTTCTGTAACCAGAAGTATGCTGTTGCTTGCGTGTTCATCGCGAATTTGGCAGGAAACTAGGACTAAGACACACGGGAGAATGGCCAGTATTTTCAAAACAAATTTTGTTTTTTTCATTTTTACACCCTGTTATTGAATTATTCTGGGAGTAATGAAGATGAGCAGCTCCCTGTGCTGCTTTGTGCGTGCAAAATTCTTGAAGAGGAGTCCCAGAATTGGGATTTTATGTAGAAAAGGAACTTTTTCTCGGGTGATGGAGTCTTCAGTTCTGTAAATTCCTCCGATCACAGTCGTCCCACCGTCAGGGATCATAACCCTTGTGGTTGCACTTTGAGTCGTAATCGGAGGAATCCCGTTAACCAGGTTGGCGAAGTCAGCCGCATCGTTCCTGATGACGATGTCCATGATGATGGTTCCCTCTGCTGTGATTTGGGGTGTGGCTCTCAACTCTAAGGCGGCGTTCTGGAACCGGACAGAGGTGGTGAAATTTGCAACTGTCTGAATAGGGATCTGTCGACCCTGGATAATTTCAGCCTGGTGATTGTTCTGTGTTGTTATCGATGGAGAGGAGATGATACGTCCCTCACCTGAAGTCTCCAGAGCAGAAAGCGCCAAATCGATTATAGCGGTATTCATGACATTGGCGAAAGAGATGCCTACTGTTGTGCTGAAAGAAGGGGCAGGAAGGTTTATCGCATAACCGCCCAGTGGCCCACCAATTCCTCTCGTGACGACTCCCTGAGGGATCATCGCTCCGTCAACGTTTATACTGTTCGGGAATTGGAGGGATGTTGGATTTCCGTGGAAAGGATCCATATCCCCTCGAAAGCCCCATTGAATACCAAGGTTTTTGACAAAATTGGACGTGGCCTCGACAACTCGAGCCTCGATGGAGACTTGCGGAGTCGGCGTGTCGAGCACGGCTATGAGCTGTTCCAGAAGATCGAATCTGTCTATCACATCCGAAATGATCAGCGTGTTCGTCCGTTCATCGATGATCAGTTCTCCTCGGGTGGAGATTTTATTGACCAGAAGAGTCCGGATATCTCCTGCTCGGGCGTAGGAGAGTTCGTAGTATTTAGTCTGGAGAGGTCCGGCCAGTTCCCGGCTCTCCTCTAACCTTCTTCGTTCTTCTTCTTCCCGGGTGAGAGTCGCGACGGTGGCGATCCGAAGGATATTCCCTTCGATGGTTCTCCCGAATTTATGCTGTCGTAAAATGATATCCAGAGCTTGATCCCAGGGGATGTATCTTAAATCGCAGGTGACAGCTCCTCTGACTTCCGGGTCGAAGATAACGTTCAATCCAGCAAAATCCGCAATCCAAAGGATAACGTCCCGAATGTCTGCTTCATAGAACCTCAGAGCTCCGATGATTTCTCCAGTGTACCTGTCTTCACGGCTCACAATAGCCGCTGGCCGGGTCACTTCTTCCGGAGGTTCGACTTCCGGCTTAACCGGCGGTTTTTCTGGCACAGGTTCGATGGGTTTCGGAGGGACTTCGACTTCTGGCTTTGGAGTGGGAAGAGTGGGGATAGCCCTGGTCACAGGCCCCTTGGTGAAAGAAGCCAGAATTTCATCTCTGTCAATGTCCAGAGTGTAGTATCGGGGCTCAGACAGGTCGAACACCAGTCGGGCGATTGTATGAGGACTTTCTCTCTGGAATTGTCCTGTTCTCACTCTGAAGATTCCCAGTCTCTGGACAGGATAGGTGTATGTCGGGTCAGGATAAAGAGTATCGAAAAAGTCGACAACCAAACGGAGAGGATTTTCCAGAGCGAAGACCTGGGATATGGCTTCCGCACTCAGTTTGGCAGTGACCTCGAGGCTGTCTGTTCTCTCTATAATCCCGACTCCCACGAATTGAATGGCTTTTTTGGGTATCGCTCTGAGTTTTTCTTCGGTTTCAGATGTGAGGATGTATCCGTTGAGTGTCCTTTGAATCCTGTTCAACTCAACAACCGTGTATCCGCTGGAGGCGTAGAATCGATAGGGAACTTTCTCTAATAGCTGTATGAGAAGGCGGGCGGTCTCAGCTCCTGTTTTTTCGATCTTGATGTCTTCAACGACTAAAGATTCCCTTAGGTCGATCTGAGTCTCTGGTTCAGTAGTCACCTTGTCCAGATCAATAACAATCGTCGCTGGGCCGGTCTCGGCGTAATATGTTCCTCTGATCTGGAGAGGTCCGCTTGTTTCCAGAAATATGAGAGTGTTGAGCTCTTCTGTTTGAACAGAAATCTTATTTATACTGACTGAGGATTGGCTGCTGGCATAGCCCCACAACAGGGAAAGAAAACAAAATAAAGCTAGAACCTGGAATATTTTTTTCTTTTTCATCTTCGCTCCTCTGTTTGAATTTCTTTGACTATGTCTTTTGGCTTAAATAAAGGAGATCCTCTTTCTTGTGTCTTGCGGAA